>SXID01000025.1 GCA_005772955.1 Planctomycetia bacterium | reverse complement strand
GGACCTGGGCGTGGACTCGATCAAGCGTGTGGAGATTCTGTCGGCGTTGCAGGAACGGTTGCCCGACGCGCCGGCGGTGAAGCCCGAACACCTGGGCGCACTCCACACACTCAAGGACGTCGCCGACTTCCTGACCGGGCCCCTCGCGCCGGCCCTGACCAAGATCCCTCTCGTCGCCGTGAGCGAGAGGCTGCGCACGAATCCGGTGACGTCGCAGATCCAGGTGGAGGCGGTTTCGACCGAACTGCCCACACTCGATACGGTCCAACTATCGGGGAACGCGCCACCGAAGGTGCCCGAGTTGGCGCTTAACGGAGCCGCGCGATCAGGCGTAAACCCCGGCCCCGTTCCGCGCACGGCACGACACCAGCCAGACTCGCTATTCGGCACCGACCACATCGATCGCAGCGTCCCACAGGTCGTCGATTTCGACGTGAGCACGCCCCGTCAACGACTCCCGTTCCCTGCCGGCGCCGAGTTCTGGGTCGTCGGCGACGTGGACTCACTCACCCGCGCGGTCGCGGAACAACTGCGCGCCGCCGGATTCCGCCCGCAGGTGCTGGACTGGGCTGACGCGCCTGTTGCGAAGCCACCCGCGCAACTGCTTGCGGGGCTGCTGCTGCTCGCGCCACTTGCGCCGGGGCCAGGCTCAGGATTCAACCGGCTCGCGTTCGACTGGCTGAAACTTGCCGCGGGCAAACTGCGCCCGGCCGGGCGTGCGGGCGCAGCGGTGTTCGCCACGGTCTCGCGACTCGACGGCGCATTCGGACTTGCGGACCTGTCCCCCGACACCGACCCGACCGCGGGCGGGCTCGCCGGGCTCGCCAAGACCGCGCGCCTCGAGTGGCCGGAAGTAAGTTGCCGTGCGCTCGACCTCTCGCCGGCGTTCACCGACCCCGTTGCAGCCGCGTCCGCGATCATCGACGAAATGCTGTCCGCGGGGCCGCCGGAAGTCGGTATCGCGTCTACGCACCGCTGTACCATCGAACTGGCACGCACCGCACGCTGGCAACACACGCAACTCATTAACCTCGGTTCGCGCGACGTCATCCTCGTGACCGGTGGCGCTCGCGGCGTGACTGCGGAAGTCGCGGTCGCGCTGGCCGAAACCTACTGTCCCACGCTCGTGCTGACCGGCCGCACACCCACGCCCACACTGGAACCGGAACCGGATTACCTCGCGGGCCTGACCGCTGAACCGGAGATGAAGAAGGCGATCGCAGATGCGCTCGGTAGCGAGGGCACGCCCCGTGTGGTCGGCGACCTGTACAAGAAGGTGATCGCGCAGCGCGAGGTGCGCACCACGATCGAGCGCGTCCAGCAAACCGGGGCGAAGGTCGCGTACTTCTCGGTGGACGTCACCGACGGTCGCGCGGTGGCGGATCTACTTCACCAGGTACGAGTCAAGTTCGGGGCTGTGTCCGCACTCGTTCATGGGGCCGGGGTGCTGGCCGACAGGCGCATCGAAGACCTTACCGGCGCCGGGTTCGATCAGGTGTACGCCACAAAGGTGGACGGGCTGCGCACGCTGCTCGACCTGTTGGGTCAAGAGGAACTGAAGGCGCTGGTGCTGTTCAGTTCTACGACCGCACGGCTCGGACGTGTCGGGCAACTGGCCTACGCCTGCGCCAACGAGGTGCTGAACAAGACGGCCCAGGTGGAATCGCGGCGCCGCCCCGGCACCCGCGTGGTCGCGATCAACTGGGGGCCGTGGGACGGCGGGATGGTCACGCCGGCGCTGCGGAAGATGTTCGAGGCCGAGGGCGTCGGCACGATCCCGCTGACCGACGGTTCGACGTTCCTGATCCAGGAACTGAACGCCGTGGGCCACGCGGTCGAAGTAATCGCGCTGGCCAAGGCGCCGGGCCTTCCAGTCGGGTCCGGGGTGGTGCCCGTGCCTGGCGCAACCGGCGTGACCTCGGCACCGACCGCGCCGGTCATGTCGCCGCCCAACCCACTCCCGTCGGCCGACATGACGGTTGCGTTCGAGCGAGCGGTAGATGTGACCACACACCCGGTCCTCAAGTCGCACGTTCTCGATGGCCTTGCGGTGCTCCCGGTGGCCCTCCACCTGGAATGGCTCGCGCACGCCGCGTTGCACGGCAATCCCGGTTTCCAGTTCCACGGGTTCAACGACCTGCGCGTGACGAGTGGCCTGAAGATCGACAGCACCGCGCAGGTGCTGGTCCGCGCGCTCGCGGGCAAGGCGACGAAACAAGACAAACTCCTGGTCGTGCCAGTGGAACTGCGAGGAAAGAAGAAGGACGGGCGCGACATTATCTATTCGCGCGCCGAGATCGTGCTCGCGTCCGCGCTGCCCAAGCCGCCGCCCGCGGACCGCCCGCCCGCCGTCTCGCCGCTCCCTTACGACGTGCCCCACGCCTACCGTGAGTTTCTGTTCCACGGCCAGGATTTGCGAGGAATCGCGGAGTTGGTCGGCAGTTCGGAGAAGGCATTCGTGGGGGCCGCGTACCCCGCGCCGCCGCCGGCCGACTGGTTCGAGTTCCCGCTCCGCTCCGGGTGGGTCGCGGACCCGCTCGTGCTGGATGTGGCGTTCCAGATGATGATACTCTGGACCCAGAACGCGCGTGGCTCCGCGTCGTTGCCGAGCTTCGTCGGCCGATACCGGCAGTTCCGCAAGACCTACCCAGCGGACCCGATCACGGTCGTCATCCGGGTCACGCGCGACGACGTCAAGTTAGCCCGCGCCGACATTGATTTCCTCGCGCCCGACGGCCAGGTGATCGCTCAGGTACAGGACTACGAGTGCGTGATGGAGCCGTTGCTCAACGTCTCGTTCCGCAAGAACCAACTCTTGGCGAAATAGCTACGAGTTGCGAGTAACGAGTGGCGAGCCAAAGACAGGGATGCTGTCCGCAGTTCGGCTCGCCATTCGCCACTCGCCACTCGCCACTCGGAACTTCCGATGACCGACCGCATCGCAATCGTCTCCTTCGCTGGTCGGTTCCCTGGTGCGGACGCGGACCTCGACCGGTTCTGGGCGAACATCGCGTTGGCGACCGACTGCTCACGCGAAGTGCCACGTGGCCGGTGGGCTTTGCCGCCGGATCGCTGTACCGATCCGCGAATCGCGAACCCGGACACGGTGTACTCCACACGCGGCTACTACCTCAATCACTTTGACCCGGACCTCACGGGTCTCGACCTCGACGCGGGCACGGT
Source organism: Planctomycetia bacterium (assembly GCA_005772955.1). GTDB lineage: Bacteria > Planctomycetota > Planctomycetia > Gemmatales > Gemmataceae > Gemmata. Next base: position 18,542 of record SXID01000025.1, on the reverse strand, counting down.
AGGCGAACTCGACCCACTGTTTCACCTCGTTCTCGATGTCGGCAACCGGGCGTGGCGTGGCGCGAAGACGGAGAGCGTGAACCGTACCCGCGTCGGCGTGGTCCTCGGCAACATCTGTTTGCCCACCGATCGCGCGAATGATCTCTGTCGCGAAATCCTCGGCGCGAAGTTGGGGCTGAAAAACCCGCGGCCAACGCACCCACTGAACCGCTACGTCGCGGGTCTGCCAGCGGGCATACTCGCGAAGGGACTGGCGCTTGGCGGCGGGAGTTTCACGTTGGACGCGGCGTGCGCGTCGTCGCTGTACGCGATCAAGCTCGCGTGCGACGAACTACTCGCGGGGCGCGCCGATGCGATGCTTGCGGGGGGCTGCTCGCGCCCGGACTGCCAGTACACGCAGATGGGGTTCGCGCAACTTCGCGCGCTCGCTGCGAGCGGTCGGTGTTCGCCGTTCGACACGAACGCTGATGGTCTGGTGGTCGGCGAGGGCGCGGGCGTCTTCGTGCTGAAACGCCTCTCCGATGCGCTCAAGCACGGCGACAAGGTTCACGCGGTTGTCGCGGGCGTCGGGCTGTCGAACGACATGCACGGGAACCTGCTCGCGCCCGCGAAGGAGGGTCAACTCCGCGCGATGCGCGCCGCTTACGAGCGTGCGGGCTGGCAGCCGAACGACGTGCAGTTGATCGAGTGCCACGCGACTGGGACGCCGGTCGGAGACGCGATCGAGTTCGAGAGCCTGCGGGAACTGTGGGGCGAAACGGGGTGGATGCCGGGACAGGCCGCGATCGGTTCGGTGAAGTCCACAGTGGGCCACCTGCTCACCGGAGCTGGCGCGGCGGCACTCACCAAAGTTCTGCTCGCGATGAAGGCGGAGCAGTTGCCGCCGCAGGCGAACTTCGCATCACCGGCCACCGGGCTGCGATACGCGGACGGCCCATTCGAGGTGCTGCGCGAATCGAAGCGATGGCGTCGTGTGTCCGCGACGCAACCGCGGCGCGCCGCAGTGAGCGGGTTCGGCTTCGGCGGGGTGAACGCGCATCTTCTGGTGGAAGAGTGGACCGGTGTTCCGCTGAAACCGGGCGCAACGTCGGCACCGAAGCTGGTCGTGGCCGGCCCCACGCCGAAACAAGCACCTACGACAGACTCGATCGCGATTGTCGGAATGGCCGCACACGTCGGGCCGTGGACTGACGCACGCGAACTTCAAGAATACTTGCTTAACGGTGACGCAACTGAACCGCGCGCGAAGAGCAATGGCTGGGCGCTGGCGAGCGAGCCGTGCCCGCCGGGCTTTTGCATCGACGAACTGAAACTTCCCATCGACAAATTCCGCATCCCGCCAAAGGAACTCGAAGAGACGCTCCCTCAACAGTTACTCATGTTGCAAGTCGCGTCGGCCGCGCTAGACGACCAGGCGAGCGGGTGGCGTAAGCCTGCCGAGGCGAAGGGCGAAGGCGATCCCACGACCGGCGTGTTCATCGGCCTCGGCCTCGACCCGAACACGACCAACTTTCACCTGCGCTGGAGCGCGATCGCGGCGAATCAACAGAGGGCTGACGCCCCCCGCTCGCCTGACGACGCATCCCCGCCGCTGACCGCGAACCGCACGATGGGCGCACTGGGCAGCATCGCAGCGAGTCGCATCGCGCGCGCGTTCCACTTCGGCGGGCCGAGCCACACCGTTTGCAGCGAAGAAGGCTCCGCCGCACGTGCCGTCGAACTCGGCGTGCGCGCCCTTCAGGCGCACGAACTCGACCGCGTGCTCGTGGGCGGCGTCGATCTCGCGGGCGACCCACGGCTCGTGCTGCCGGGCGCGGTGGAGTTGCCCGGGGAAGGTGCCGCGGCGTTCGTATTGAAGCGATTGGCCGATGCGGAATGGGACGGCGACCGCGTGTACGCGGTGATTCGCGGGGTCGGGGTCGCGGCCGACGACGGCGAAGCACGGAGCCGCGCCGCGACCGACGCCGGTGTGCCGCTCGCGTCGGCGCTCGCGTTCGACGATGCGACCGCGCAGGTGGGCAACACCGGTGCCGCGTCTGGAAGTGTGTCACTGCTGAAGACGTGTGTCGCGCTTTATCAGGAGATGCTCCCCTCTTCCCCCTCTCCCCTTGCGGGAGAGGGTGGCGAGTCTGAAGACCGAGTGAGGGAGGAATCGTTAGCCCACAGAAGGCGATCCCCCTCACCCGTCGACGAAGCGCCGACACCCTCTCCCGCAAGGGGAGAGGAGCAAAAAGAACCGCAATACTGGCTGCACAATCGCGCCGACGGCCCGCGGCGCGCGCAGTTCCGGGCAAGCGGCGCGGACGGATCGCACTTCGCGTTCCTACTGGAAGAACACGGCGCGAAACTCGATGCGTCCGACCGCGTTCAACCGCTCGGCGCACGCGGCGAAGCGGCGTTCGTGGTGGACGGCGCCGCGTCCGCCGATCTGCTCGCGGGTATCGAGAAACTCTCCGCGTTCTCCCGTGACCGCGCGGCGTGGAACATCGAAGCCGTCGCGCGCGACTGGTTCCGCGCGGCCCCGCCGGACGCGGCGCGCAAGCTCGCGGTTGCGTTCGTCGCGCGCTCTGTCGAAGAGTTTGCGGAACAACTCACGTTCGCGGCGTCCTCGCTCCACGCCGACCCCAACGCGCCCTTTCCGACGACCGCGCGGACCGCGCTGCGCGATCGCGTGTTCTACAACCCGAAGCCGCTTGGCCCGAAGGCAAAGGTCGCGTTTGTGTTCCCCGGATCGGGCAACCAGTTCGATGGCATGGGTCGCGACCTCGGCGCGCAATGGCCAGAGGCGCTCCGCAAACAACACGCCGAGAACGAGCAACTCCGCGACCAGTTCAGCCCGCACTTCTTCTGGACAAACCGCACTGCAGACGCGACCCCACGCGACTTGATGTTTGGTCAGGTCACGGTTGGCGCTCTGGTCAGTGACATCGCGGTGTCACTCGGTGTCCGGTGTGACGCGATGATCGGGTTGAGCCTTGGTGAGTCGGCCGGGTTGTTCGGCGTGCGTGTGTGGCGCGCGCGCGACGAGATGTACCGCCGGATGCAGCAATCGACGCTGTTTGAATCCGATCTGGCGCCACCCTATGATTCCGCCCGGTTGCGGTGGGAGACGCCTGCGAACGAACCGGTGGACTGGGTGAGCGGCATCATTGCCGCAAGCGCCGACGACGTGACCGCGGCGCTGCGCCCGGGGTTGCTCGCGTACCTACTGATCGTCAACACGGCCACCGAGTGCGTGATCGGCGGGCGCCGCGCCGACGTGGAGAAACTCGCCGCGGCGGTGGGGAAGTCTGTGTTGATGCTCGCGGGCGTGACACTCGCGCACTGCGAGGCCGGCAAGCCGGTCGAGGGGCCGTACCGCGACCTTCACGTGTTGCCGGTCGCGCCGCGTGCGATAACGATCTACAGCGGGGCGTGGGGCAAGAGCTACAAGCCGGGCGAACTTGCGTGCGCCGACTCCATCACCGCGGGATTGGTCGGCCCAATCGATGTGCCGCACGTGATCGAAACCGCGTACCACGACGGCGTGCGTGCGTTCGTCGAACTCGGTCCTGGCGGTTCCTGCACACGGATGATCACGACCATACTCGGCGACCGGCCACACTTCGCCCGTGCCATGCACGTCGCGAAACAGGACACCGCTTCACAGGTATTGCGATTGGTTGCGCATCTCGCCGCGGAACGCCTGCCGGTCGATTTCGCGGCGCTGTACGGCGCCAAAACGAGGTGCGTTGGACACCGCGCACCGGAAGCAACTCAGCGCAAGGAAGTGGTGATCCTGGTGGGATCGCGTCCGGTTGTGCGCGAAACGCCGGTGCCCAAAGCCACGCCGGTCGAGGTCCCTGTTCGCGCGCCCGAACCGACCCCGCTTGAACCGCGCAGGTCGCTCACTCCGGTCGCTCCCGGCTCGCCGAGCGTTCCGAAGTTCGCACCGCAACCCGACCCGGCGCCCGTTCAACCCGACTCCGTCGTCCGTGACACCGCGATGTCATTTGCACCGTTCCTCGCGCCGCTCGTCGAGTCGACCGCGAACATCCAGGTGCTGGCCATGCAGGCGCAGGAAACATTCCTGCGTGTCAATGGGAAACTGATGGAGTCCGCCGCGTCCGTGCTGCGGTTCCAGACGGCGCTCCTCGACGCGTGGATGCGCGGTGGTGTGGCGGAGCAACCGTCTTCGCTTCTCGTGCTCTCTCCTCGGCCATCGCCGCTCACACCACCCACGGCGCTTACCTATGAACAGTGCTGCGCGTTCGCGGCGGGCAAGGTGGCCGACGCGCTCGGGCCGCTGTTCGCGGAGGTGGACTCGTTCCCCACGCGCGTGCGACTGCCGGATGGCCCACTTCAACTCGTGGATCGCATCACGCTCATCGAGGGCGAACCGAAGTCGATGACGAACGGTCGCGTGGTGACCGAACACACCGTTCACCCAGACCGCTGGTACTTGCAGTCGCAGCGCATCCCGACTGCGGTGTGCGTCGAAGCGGGGCAAGCGGACCTGTTTCTGTCGGGCTACCTCGGCATCGACTTCGAGACGCGCGGCCTCGCGGTGTACCGCCTACTCGACGCGGTCGTGTCGTTCCACCGCGGGCTGCCGCAGGTGGGTGAAACGATCGTCTACGACATCCACATCGACCGTTTCGTACAGCAGGCGGGTGCGTGGTTGTTCCATTTCTGGTTTGACGGCACAGTGAACGGCGAACCGCTCATCACGATGCGCAACGGTGTGGCCGGGTTCTTCACCGCGGAGGCACTCGCGGCCGGTAAGGGGATCGTTCAGACCGCGCTGGACAAGAAGCAACTCCCCGGCAAGCGGCCGGACAACTGGTGCGAACTGGTCCCGCAACACAAGTGCGATCTCTCGCCAGCACAGGTGGAATCGCTTCGCGCCGGTGATCTCGCGACCGCGTTCGGCGCGGACTTCGCGCACGCAAACGTGCAGCACCCCGCGACGATCCCCGGCGGGATGCTGCGCCTCGTGGATCGTGTGCCGCTCATCGACCCTGAGGGCGGGCGTTTCGGCATCGGCTTCGTGCGCGCCGAGTTCGACATCCACCCCGACGACTGGTTCCTGACGTGTCACTTCGTGGACGATCAGGTGATGCCCGGCACACTCATGTATGAGTGCTGCTTGCACACGCTTCGCGTGCTGCTCATGCGGCTGGGCTGGATCGGGGAAGCCGACGAAGTGGTGTACGAACCACTCCCGGGCGTGAACAGCCGGTTGAAGTGTCGCGGGCAGGTGATCGCGACCACGAAGACGGTCACTTACGAAGTGACGGTGAAGGAATTGGGTTACCGGCCGGAGCCGTTCTGCGTGGCCGATGCGCTGATGTACGCCGACGGCAAGCCGATTGTCGAAATCACCAACATGACGCTGCGGATGTCGGGATTGGATCGAGCGAAGTTGGAGGCGGTTTGGGGCGAAGAACCTCTCTCGCCAACCCCCTCCCCTAAGAAGGGAGGGGGAGCCGGATTTAGCCCCTCCCTTCTTAGGGGAGGGGTTGGGGAGGGGTCGTCTTCGTCGCCCCTCTACGACTCCGCCTCCATCATGGCGTACTCGAACGGCAAGCCGTCCGAGGCGTTTGGCGCGCCGTACACGATCTTCGACAGCGGCCGAGTCATCGCGCGGCTGCCGGGACCGCCGTACCAATTTCTTGATTGCATCACCGCGGCGACCGGCGAGCCGTTCGTGCTGAAGGCCGGGGCAAGTTGCGAGGCGAAGTACGCGGTTCCGCTGGATGCGTGGTATTTCGGCGCGAACCGGTGCGAGAACATGCCGTTCAGCGTCCTGTTGGAGATAGCCCTCCAACCGTGCGGGTGGCTTGCCGCCTACTGCGGATCGGCGCTCACGAGCCAGGAAGACTTGAGCTTCCGCAACTTGGGCGGAAAGGGTACTCAATTCCAGGCCGTCACGCCATCAACAGGGATGCTGACCACGACCGTGAAGATGACAAACGTCTCGACCTCCGCGGGCATGATCATTCAGCACTACGACATGCGCGTTCGGGATGAAGTTGGCGACGTGTACAGGGGAACGACCTACTTCGGGTTCTTCGCGAAAGCGGCGCTGGCGAACCAAGTGGGCATCCGCGACGCCCGCGTGCCGTGGCCGAACGAGCAGGAACTGATGCGGGCAACGAGCGACACGCTCCCGCATGGCGCACCGTTCCCGGGGCCGATGCTGCGGATGGTCGATCGCGTCACGGCGTACATCTTCGACGGTGGCTCGAAGGGACTGGGTCTTGTGGTCGGCACAATCGACGTGGACCCGGACTTCTGGTTCTTCAAGGCCCACTTCTACCAGGATCCGGTGTGGCCAGGCTCGTTGGGTCTGGAGTCGTTCCTGCAACTGCTGAAGTACGCGGCGTGGCGGCGCTGGGGCGAACCGGAAAAGCCGTGGCACACGGTGGCGCGAAACGCCGCGCACGCGTGGGTGTATCGCGGGCAGGTGTTACCCACCGATCACGAAGTTACGGTGGTGCTGGAGATGGTTGCGGCCGACGACGATAATCAACGTCTCACCGCGAACGGATTTCTCACTGTGGATGGCCGTGTCATCTACCAGATGACCGACTTTACCCTAGAGTAACAGCCGGTTTCCGAACGCGCGACCTCGCCGCGCCCCAACACCGGAAGTTGCCGACCCCGCATGAAATACAACCGCGTCCATCTTGAAGCGATTGGGTACGAACTCCCGCCGGTGGTGGTGTCCACCACCGAGTTGGAGTCGCGCCTCGCGCCGGTGTACCAGGCGCTCAAGATGTCTCCCGGTCAATTGGAACTGCTCACCGGGATCAGCGAGCGCCGGTGGTGGGAACCGGGCTACCCGCTGTCGCGCGGCGCCGCCGCTGCCGCGAAGAAGGCGCTCGCGAGCGCGGACATGACCGCCGACGAAATCGATGTGCTCATCTACGCCGGCGTGTGCCGCGAGAACTTCGAACCGGCCACCGCGTGCGCCGTCGCACACGAACTGAAGATCAACCCGAACGCCGCCATCTTCGACCTGAGCAACGCGTGTCTTGGCGTGCTCAACGGCATCGTTGAGATCGCGAACAAGATCGAACTCGGTCAGGCGCAAGCGGGCTTGGTGGTGTCCGCGGAGACCTCGCGCGAGATCAACGAGAACGTGATTGACCGAATGGTGCGCACGAAGTCGGTCGAACTGTTCCGCGAGAGCATCGCGACGCTCACCGGCGGCTCCGGTGCGGTCGCGGTGCTGGTCGTCAGTGAGGAACTGTCGCGAGAGAAGCGACGGAAACTGCTCGGTGGAGTGACACAGAACGCCCCCCAACATCACTCACTCTGTAAGTGGGGGCTTCAGTCGATCCTGCCGGCCGCGGTTGGCACCGTCGAGCGAGTTCTCGGTCAGAGTGCTGCGGGCCTTGTGCAGAAAGGCGTCGATAACGCGAACGCACTGATGCAGAAAGGCGTTGACCTCGGACTGCGGCACGTGATGATCCCGTTCATGGAGACGCATGCGGGCGAGGTGCTGAAGTACGGCGTCGAACTCGGCAACCGCACGTGGCAGAAGTTCATGACCAAGTTCGGCTGGCGTTCCGATTACCTCGACAAGGTGATCTGTCACCAAGTAGGCGCCGGGCACCGTGACGCGGTGCTGAAGGCGCTTGGCGTGCCGAAGGAAAAAGAGTTCAGCACGTTCGAGTATCTGGGCAATATCGGCACCGTCTCGCTGCCCATCACGGCAGCGATTGCAGAGGAACGCGAGTTCCTCCAACCGGGCGACCGCGTCGGCTTCCTCGGCATCGGCAGCGGGCTGAATTGCCTAATGCTCGGCCTCGAATGGTGACCCCATTTGCGAGCGGCGCGGTGTCAGCCCACCGGTGCGCTACCAGCAACCTCAGACGAAGACAACCGGCGGGCTTACGCCGCGCCGCTCGCGAACCCAATCTCCATGAGCAACACCCCGGCTTCCGACCCGCCCCCCCTTCGCACCACGCGCCTTCCCGACGAAGAAGACGCCGCTCCGTTCCCAAACCCGGCGATGCCGCTGTTCCCGTTCGTACCGCGCGTGGCCACTCGCCGCGGGTTGCGCATGAGCTACCTCGACGAAGGCACCGGCGATACCGTGGTGATGCTGCACGGCAACCCGACGTGGGGCTTCTACTACCGTAATCTGGTGCTGTCACTGCGCGAGTCGTACCGCTGCATCGTGCCCGACCACATCGGCTGCGGTCTCTCCGACAAGCCGCCTCTGAGCCAATACGACTACTCGCTGAAGAGCCGCATCGACGATCTCGAATGGCTCCTCGAAGAGCGTGGGCTGACCAAAGACCTCACGCTCGTGCTACACGACTGGGGCGGCATGATCGGCATGGGCTTCGCGGCCAGGCACCCCGATCGCGTGAAGCGCATCGTCGCTTCCAATACGGGCGCGTTCCAGATGCCCGCAGGGAAGAAGCTCCCGCGATCGCTGTGGTGGGGGCGCAACACCGCGATTGGCGCGTGGCTCATCACGCGGCGCAACTGGTTCTGCAAGTACGCGGCGAAGTGGTGTGCGACGAATCGCCCGCTCGCGGCCGACGTCCGCGCGGGCTACCTCGCCCCGTACGACAGCCCGGCACACCGGGTCGCGGTTCTGAAATTCGTGCAGACGATCCCGCTGAAGCCGGGCGACGAAGGCTTCGACATCGTGAATGACACTGCACTGTCACTCGTCAAGTTTGCGAGTACGCCGACGCTGTTGCTGTGGGGGATGAAGGACTTCGTGTTCGACCACCACTTCCTTACCGAGTGGAAAAGGCATTTCCCGCACGCGGAAGCGTACACGTGGCCGGACTGCGGGCACTACCTTCTGGACGACGCCGGCGAACTCGCCATCATGCGCGTGTGGGAGTTCCTGCAACGCTATCCTCTCCAAACCTGAATCGCGCCGTCGCGTAGCCGCGACCCGCAGGGGAGCGCAATCGTTCGCGATCCCCTGCGGGTCGCGGCTACGCCAAATACTCATGTCATCCACTTCCCTCAACGTCGCTTCGCACCTCACGCGCATGGCGGCGCAACACCCAACGCAAGCCGCGATTCACTCGCCACGCGGGCGCGTGAACCCCTACGGCCCAACCGAGCATCGTGCGATCACCTTTAGCGAACTAAACACGGACGCGGACGCCATCGCGCACGGCCTGCACGCTGTCGGTGTCGCACGCGGCACGCGAACGGCGCTCATGGTGCCGCCGTCACCGGACTTCTTCGCGCTCACGTTCGCGCTCTTCAAAATCGGCGCGGTGCCGGTCCTCATCGACCCCGGCATGGGCGTGAAGAACCTCGGCAAGTGCCTCGCGGAAGCGGAGCCGGAAGCGTTCATCGGTATCGCGAAGGCGCACGCCGCGCGCCGCGTACTCGGCTGGGCGAAGAAGAGCGTTCGCGTGACCGTGAACGCGGGCCGGTGGCGGTTTTTCTGCCGCACGTCGTTGGCACGGTTGCGGAAATCGGGTCGCACGCACGGCGCGTACCCCGTGCCCGAATCGGAGGCGAGCGAACCGGCCGCGATCCTCTTCACCAGCGGCAGCACGGGCATCGCGAAAGGCGTGGTCTACACACACGGCATCTTCGCGGCACAGGTGGAACTCTTGAAAGCCACTTACGGCATCGAGCCGGGCGAAATCGACTTGTGTACGTTCCCGCTGTTCGCGCTCTTCGGCCCGGCGCTCGGGATGACGTGCGTGATCCCGGATATGGACGCGAGCCGCCCGGCGCAACTCGACCCGCACAAGGCCGCAGCGCAAATCAAGCAGTTCGGCGTGACGAACCTGTTCGGCTCACCCGCGGTCATTCGACGGTTGGGTGAGTTGGCGAATGAGCCGCTTGCGGCTTCGCGAACCTCGGCGAGTGATGCCCGCGAAGACGCAAGCGGCCAATCCCTTTCCACGCTCCGCCGAGTCATCTCCGCAGGCGCGCCCGCGTCGTCGGCTTCGCTCGCGCGCTTCGTGCGGCTTCTTCCCGACAGCGCCGAAGTGTTCACGCCCTATGGTGCGACCGAGGCGCTACCTGTCGCGAACATCGGGAGCCGCGAGATACTCGCCGAAACGCGACAACTCACCGACACCGGCAAAGGCGTATGCGTCGGGCGGCCGGTCGCGGGGATGGAGGTTCGCGTCATTCGCATCACGGACGAAGCCATCGCGGAGTGGAGTGATTCGCTGCTCGCACCGCCGGGCGAGGTGGGTGAGTTCGTGGTTCGCGGGCCGGTGGTGACGCGGACGTACTACAACCGGCCCGCCGCCACCAAGCTCGCGAAGATTCGCAACCCAAAGACGGGCGAGGTGTTACATCGCATGGGCGACGTCGGGTATCTTGACGACCGCGGGCGGCTCTGGTTCTGTGGGCGCAAGTCGCATCGCGTCGTTACGCCGCACGGCACACTGTTCACAGACATGGTGGAACCGATCTTTAACACCGTGCCCGGCGTAGCAAGAACAGCGCTCGTCGGCGTAACGCGAAACGGCGCGACGTACTCAGTACTGTGCGTGGAATGCGTCAAGCCGACCATGCTGAAGGAATACCAGGTGCGGTTGCCGCTTATCGAGACGCGCTTGCGCGAGGTCGGCACACGATTCGATCACACACGCGGTATCGCGACGTTCCTCGAACACCCGAACTTCCCGGTGGACGTGCGGCACAACTCGAAGATCTTTCGCGAGAAACTGGCGGTGTGGGCTGACAAGCAACTCGGCCCGAAGTGGAACCCGGAGGCGAAGGCGTGAAGGCAGTGGTGACCGGCGGCGGGGGCTTTCTTGGCGGGGCGGTCGTGAGACTGCTCCGCCAGCGGGGAGACTCCGTTCGTTCGTTCACCCGCTCACGCTACCCGTGGCTCGATGAGTTGGCCGTGGAACAGAGTCTCGGTGACCTCGCAAACCTCGAAGCCGTTGAGCAAGCCGTGATCGGGTGCGATGTCGTGTTCCACGTCGCGGCGAAGGCCGGCGTGTGGGGCCGCTACGCGGACTTCTTCAACACCAACGTCACCGGCACGCTCAACGTGATCGCCGCGTGCCAGAAGCACGGCGTCCGGCGCCTGGTGTACACGTCCACGCCGAGCGTAGTTCACGAAAGGAAAGACAACGAAGGGTCGAACGAGTCGCTCCCCTACGCCAGGCATTTCGAGGCGTACTACTCCGAAACGAAGGCGAAGGCGGAGAAGGCGGTTCTCGCCGCGAACAGCTCCAGCTTCGCCACGGTGTCGCTGCGCCCGCACCTGATCTTCGGCCCCGGCGACCCACACCTAGTTCCGCGCATCATCGACGCTGCGCGTGCCGGAAAACTCAAGCGCATCGGAACGCGCCCGATCAAGGTGGACGTGACGTACATCGACAACGCGGCGCAATCGCAACTCGACGCGGCCGACCGGCTCGACATCGGTACGCCGCCGGCGGGCAAAGCGTACTTCATCTCGAACGGCGAACCGGTGGAACTGTGGCCGTTCGTGGATCGCGTCTTGGCCGAAGCCGGCGCGCCACCAGTCACGAAGACTGTGTCCGCGTGGAAAGCGCGGCTCGCGGGTCGCGTGCTGGAGTGGGCGTACCGGTGGCTGCCGTTCCTGTCGGGCGAGCCGCCGATGACGAGGTTCGTCGCGAGCCAGATGTCCACATCGCACTGGTACGACATCAGCGCGGCGAGAAGGGATTTGGGCTACGAACCGAAAGTGACTGTCGAGGAAGGTCTAAAGCGATTGGGCGAGAGACTCAGAACTGGTTAGCCGTAAGCCGAAGGCGAGCGAGTCCCTTCGCGCTCGCCTTCGGCTTACGGCTAACAGAATCACTTCACATCGATCTTATACAAATCGAACTTCCCCTTGCGCTCGCCAACGAACACCACTGACTTGCCGTCTGGGTGCCACGAGGCGTAATCGCTGCGCTCGCCGCTCTCGGTGAGACGCACCAACCCACTCCCGTCCAACTGCATTGTGTAGATGTCGTAGACGCCGTCGCGGTTCCAGGTGAACGCCAACCGCGACCCGTCCGGCGACCAGCACGGGCGCAGTTGCATCCCGTCGAGCTTCCCGGCGCGATTCACGTCGGCGCCGTCCGCATTCATCACGTACAGAACTAACCCTCCGTCGCGGCTGGAGCAGAACGCGATCCGCTTGCCGTCGGGCGAGTACGCGGGCCAGTTGTTCACACCGCCAGTAGTCAGCGTCTTGCGATCCGTTCCATCACGGCTTACCGACGCAATCTCTTGCCCGGTTGGCGCCGGAATGCCGAAACACACGCGATCGCCCTTCGGATGGAAACTCGGGCGCCGCACGCCCGCGAACCCGCCACCGGGATCGAACACCGCCTCTTTGCCGCTCGCCGCGTCGCGGATGACGAGTTTCAGGTTCAGGTTCCCTTTGCTCTGTACGAATGCGTAGGTGTTCGCGTCCGCGGTGAACGTCGGCTCGAACTCGGAGGTGAGCGCGTCCGCGTGGAGCTTCGTCGCGGTCTTGCCGCCGAGCTTCAGTCGCATCAGGCGAGTTTGCACTGCCGATTCGAGAACGGAGAATACGATCTCGTCGTTCTTCACGAACACCGGATCGAACTTCTGCGTGCCGTCGGTCGTGAGACGCGTTTCAGAAGAGTTCATGGATCACCCGCGTTTCGGGGAGGACGCGCAGTTCGGCGCGGGCCTGGGAATCCATCCCGGCGAGTTCGAGGATCGTCGCCCCGACCATCCCCGGCGTGATTGGCTCTGTTAACGGGGCGCTCCCAGTCTTGTCGCTGTCGCCGATGACGGCACCACCGCGAACACCACACCCGGCCCACATTGAGAAGTAGCACTGCGGCCAGTGGTCGCGGCTCGCCTGCCCGTTGATGCGCGGTGTGCGCCCGAACTCGCCCATTGCCAGCACGAGCGTGCTTTCCAGCATGCCGCGTTCCTTCAAGTCGTCGAGCAACGCCGCGAACACGCGGTCGAAGATCGGCCCGTGTCGGTCGGGTAAGAGGTCGAAGTTGAAGATGTGTGTGTCCCATCCGAAGTCGCAGTTCGGCGTCATCGCCTCGACGTACTGGCTCCAGTTCACCTGGATGTACGGCACCCCGGCCTGCGCCAATCGCCGCGCGAGCAGGCACGACTGCCCGAACGATGTTTGGCCGTAAGCCTCGCGCACCGATTGTTTCTCTTGCGCGAGGTCGAGCGCCTTGCGCGCTTCGGGCGTGGTGAGCAGCGCGTACGCTCGCTTCTCGGTCGCGGTCCACTTCTCGAACTCGCGCGTGTCGGCCTTCTTGTTCAGCGCGTCGAGCGCGCCCAAGAGGTTTCTCCGGTCGTCGAGCGTGGCAGGCGAGAGGCCGTCCAACAGCTTCAGTGCGGGAATGTCGGTTTCGCCGGTGTCGGTGCAGCCGACGAGGAATGGGTCGTAGTTGCGTCCCCAGTTGCCGCCGCCGTAGCCGCGCATCGGCCCGACCACGTCGCGCGGGTTACCGCGACCGATCGACACGAACGGCGGTACCTCCTTCGCGCCGCGGTGCCGCGCCAACACCGAGCCGAAGTTCGGCGCCGCCGCATCCTTGCCTTCGAGCATTCCCGTGAGGCCAATCGAACCCGCTTTTAAGTGGTCGCCGTCGAAGTTCACGTTCGAGCGGACGAGCGCGAAGCGGTCCGAACGCGCGGCGGTCTTCGGGAACAGTTCGGTGAATCGGAGTCCGGTGGTCTTCGTCGGAATGGTTCCGAACGGCCCGCGGATGTCGGCCGGTGCGTTCGGCTTCGGGTCGAACGTGTCGAGGTGACTGGGTGCGCCCCACAGCCACAGCACAATAACGGACTTCGCCTTCGCGTGTTCTTTCGCGCTTGTGGCGGGTAGTCCGAACGCGAGCGGTGCGGACGCCGCGCCCGTGAGGAACGCCCGGCGCGAAATGCCGCCGTGCAGCGACGCGCGGAAACTACCGACTTCAAACATGGTGCGCCTGATCGCGGTGGGACTGGGTCGCGGTGTGGTGATCAGTGTACCCATTCGCGTCGGGTCGGGGCAAGGAGCGGACTCGCGAGTTGTGCTGTTGAACACCATTAGAAATGTTCAGTGTCAACTCGATAGAAGTGTCCTCCTCGTTCAGGTTGAGGGGGACGCGAGATGATCGAGTCGGTAACAAGCAGCTAATCGTGTGCGTGTTGCACAGATGCTAAGGTGCCATTCGTACACTGCTACCGCTCGCACGGGGCAGCGCACCGATCAAACGAGGTTGAGCGTGCCGCGAGTGACGCCGAGTTGGTTGAGCACGCGGAGTTCCCGCCAGGTTGCCCGGCCATCGTCCACTCCGGCGATCACACGAGCATAGCGGTCGAGCAGTTGCTTCGCTTGCTCGGCGTTCTCACGCAACAAATCAATGCGGAACGTGCGCAGCCCCAAGTCGCGCATCCGGCCGACGTATTCCGCCGCGCTCTGGGCCACGCTGTTGAACACCGTGTTGCGGCACCCCGTGTCCGGCAGCACCGGGAAGTTCGCACCGACGCGATCCCGCAGTTCGACCTTGTGCGTATCGCACGGGCGCCCGCAGTCGCGGTGATCCTTGCCGGTACTCAGGAACGCTGCGAACACGCAGTGCTCCATGTGAAACATGGGCATGTGTTGGTGAATGACGGTCTCGAACCAGTTCGCGGGGGCGCGCCGGATCATCGACGCGAACTGGTCCCAGTTCAGATCGAAACTCGGCACGAGCCGTTCCAGACCGGCACGAATGAGTACGTCCGCGGTAAGTTCGTTCGCGACGTTCAGACTGAAGTCGCCGATCAATCGCACATTCGGCAACTGCTTCTGGTAGTAGCCGATGGACGCGAGATTCCGCACGAGAACAATGTCGGGTTCGGCACGCGCGACGAGCGACTGAAAGCCGTCCTCGCCGGGCTTCCACATACGAAGCGTTGCCAGTCCGATGGGCATTCCAGCGGCGCGGCCCTTCGGCACCGCGTCCTTGTAGAGGCGCAAGTCCTCGAAGTCGCAGTACACCGCGGCCGGCTTCGGCAGATCGTCGGGCGGAACCCACGCGAGGACCGCGTCGAGTTGTTCGAGGTTTCGCACGAGAACCGTGAGGGAAGAACCTACCCCCCCGGCCCCCCTCTCTGAGAGGGGGGAGGCCGAGTTCTTGCCGCCCCCTCTCAGAGAGGGGGGTTTGGGGGGTAGGTCGTTTCGCATCGCCGCCAGCGCATTCGGCTCCGCGACCGCGTGTTTCTGCCCTTTGCTTCGCGCTTCGGCCAGCGCGCCCGACGCCTGTCGTCGCAGGTCGTTCAGTACGCTTCGCGGCACCATCACACCGGGCGGAAGTTCCATCGCGACCGCGCCCAGTTCGAACGGCGTGTCGCCGAGTCGCGACAGTTGCTCACGCACTTCGTCTTTGGAAGTGGGTTGCTTGCGCGCCAACTCCAGCGGTCCGGGCCACGCCGCGGTTGTTTCGCGCGCGCCGTCAGAAAGCGCGATCGTCATTGCGCCACCGACGCTGCCGGTCACGCGCGCGGTGATGGTCACGCGATTCGCGAGTTTGTCCTGCGAGTAGCTTTGTTCGAGTCGCTTACGCAACACCGGGTCGTCGGTTTTGTACACGTCGCAGCCGATCGCGACGCGTGAGAAGTCGAGAGCACCGTCTTCAAAGTATAGCTCGACCACGGAGCGAAGTTGGATGACGCGCCACACACGCCCGCCGGGTTCCTTGTCTTGCGGCGTGCCGATGTCGAACAACACGCCGTCGCCTGCGTTCACCAGGTCGGCACCGGCTTCGCACAACTCAATTCGCACGCCATTCTTCGTGAACCCGGCGACCCGCCCGATGCGAATCCCGCGGCTCTTCGGGAACCGACCACGAACCAATTTCTGGTGATTCACGCCATCGAGAAAGCCCGGCGTTAAGCCGCGACTGAACGTCTGCGCGAGGTCAAGTTGTTCGCGCCGCGAAAGCGCGAACGCGCGCGATTCGAGCTTCGCGTCGATCGCTTTGCGGTAGGTCTGCGTTGTGGCCGCGACGTAGGGTCCGCCCTTCAAGCGGCCTTCGATCTTGAACGAGATCACGCCCGCTTCGATGAGATCGTCGATCAGGTCGAACGCGGCGAGATCTTGCGGGCTGAGCAGGTACGCCTTGTCGCCGAGTTCGCGTTTCTCGCCATCCACGATCATCTCATAGGGCAAGCGACACGCTTGCGCGCACTGCCCGCGGTTCGCGCTGCGCCCTCCGAGCGCCTCGGATGTGAGACACTGCCCGCTGTACGCGACACACAGCGCACCGTGAACGAACACCTCCACCGGAGTTTCGGTGTTTGCGGTCACCTTCTGAATGTCGGCAAGCGACAGTTCGCGTGCGAGAACGACGCGTTCGACACCGAGTTTCGTGACGAAGTCGATGCCACGCGGTTCGGTTAGCGTCATCTGTGTGCTGGCGTGAACCGCGAGTGTCGGCGCGATGCGTTTGAGGAGCCGCACGAGTCCGAGGTCTTGCACGATCACCGCGTCCGCGCCGGCGGTCGCGACCGCCTTTACGAACTTCACGATGGATTCGAGTTCGTCGGAGAAGATCAACGTGTTGAGCGTAACGAACCCGCGGACGTTCCTCGCGTGTAGGAACGTCATCACGTCGGGGAGTTCCGCGAGTGTGAAGTTGGTGGCTCGGGCGCGAGCGTTGAAGTTCGAGAGTCCGAAGTACACCGCGTCGGCCCCGTTGGCGACCGCGGCGCGCATGGCTTCCCAATCACCGGCGGGGCTGAGTAGCTCGGGCCGCGGACGAACTGAGTCTGATCCAAAAGTGCGCATGACGGTATTCTACGACCCGCCCGCTCGTAACGGAACCGCAGGACGATCTTCTTGAACGTGGTGGGTGCGGCGCTCTGTTGAAATGATCTGGGGCGCGACGAGAAATACCCTCACCCGGCGGTGAAGTGCCGGGTGAGGGTTCTTCGATCATCCTACGGTCGCGGCCGCCGCCTCGTTGAACTCGGGGAGCGTGACGAACTCGACGGCGAGGTCCGTCAGTCGTCCGCCGCCCGGAACGAACCCCAGCCAGTTGGCCCGCCCGCCTTCCTCACCCGGACGGTTGAGGAACTGGGCGTACAGGCTGTCGATCGCCCGCAGGTACGCTTCCGTGGAGGTGATGAACCCCCGGGCCAGGTCATCGCGGGTCTCGCCCGCCTCGAGGCGCGCCACGTAGTCCCGGATCTCGGCCTCGCTACCCTCGCGGCCCAGTTCGTTGCGGTACAGTGACCGGACGAAGCTCTCGGCGTCGGAGTACAGACCCTGGTATTCCGCCGAGGTGAGGAACAACGCCGCCATCTCCTCGTACGTCATCCCCTGGCGCAGGTGCTCGAGCCACCCGGCCCGGCCCGCGTCGTCGGCGACCCGGTTCAGGAACATCCGGTAGGCGCCGTCCACCTGCGCACCCAGGTACTCGTCGGAACTCAGGAACGCCCGACCCACCTGGGCCTCCGACAGGCCGCCTTGCAGGTTGGCGACCCAACCCTGGATCTCCTCGGCGCTGCCCTCGCGCCCCAGAACGCTGACATACAGGCCGTGGACCAGAGCGGTCGGTTGGTCGGGGTTGTGCGCGCCGAACAGATCGGCGGTGGTCGCGATCGGGAAGGCCGGGTTCAGCTTGCGCAGCCCGAGGTCGGCCACGGCGACCGGCCCGCTGTCGGACAGACCCGCCAGCATCTCGCTGGGGAACAGTGCCACCCGCACGGCACTTGCTCCCTCGGCCAACTCTTCAAACTGGTAGAACCCGTTGCTATCCGTGACCACCGACGCTTCGCCCGCGTCGAAGTTGCCGTTGCCGTTGCCGTCGATGAAGACCAGTCGGCCGGGCAACCCGACGTCCGGCCCGTTGCGGACACCGTCGGCGTTGTAGTCGAGGAAGATCACCCCGCTCACGGGAGCCGCGACCCGGATGGCCAACAGGATGGGGGCGGACAGGGGACCGGTGTTCCCGGCTACGTCGGTGGCCGCGACAGTGATCGAGTGGGTGCCCGCGCCAAGCGGCGTGGACGGCTGGAACGACCACGCCCCGGTTCCATCGGTGGTGGCCGTGCCCAGGAGGGTGGTCCCGTCGAATATGGCCACGCGGCTCCCCGGCTCGGCCGTGCCACTGATGAGCGGAGTCGTGTTCCCGATCGCGGGCGTTTGGCCCGTTACGGTCGAGGTCGGAGGGTCGGTCAGGTCGATGATCGTGGGCGCGGCGGCCGACGGGGCGGACGTGTTCCCGGCCGCGTCAGTCGCCGTCGCGGTCAGGTTGTACGTCCCTTCTGGCAGGGTCAGCGGCACCGACCAGTTGCCCGACCCGTCGGTGGTCGCGGTGCCCAGCAAGGTGGCCCCGGCGAAGAGCGAGACGGTGGAACCCGGCTCTGCCGTGCCGGACACGGTCACCGTCCCGGTGTTGGTTATCCGGTCGGTCGCCGACGCGCCGGTGTCGGGGCTGATCCCCGCGATCACCGGCGGCAAGATCGGTGCGATCGTGTCGACGGTGACGGTGTACGGCGGGGAGGCGGCGGAAACGTTGCTGGCGGCGTCGGTGGCGGTGGCGGTGAAGACGTACGGGCCGTCGGCCAGCGGCCCGACCCCGGCCACCGACCAGTTGCCCGACCCGTTG
>SXID01000186.1 GCA_005772955.1 Planctomycetia bacterium | reverse complement strand
CTCCCCCTTCCCTTCAGGGAAGGGGGCCGGGGGGGGAGGTTCTTCCTGGGTCGAGGGGGTTCGTGCCGGGAACACGTTCGTCACCGCAGGGCCGCTGCTCGCGCTCACAGTAGAAGGACAGCACACGAGCGTGACCCGACGTTCGCCACTCGATTCGTCGGGCGTGGAACTTGTCGCGAACGGAGTGGTGGTCGCGTCCGGCGAACACGTCGCAGAAGCGACGATCAGCGAACCGAGTTGGGTTGCGGCACGCACGACCGCCGCCGGGTTCGCGCACACGTCGCCGGTTGCCTTGGGTTCGGCGCCACGACAACCGGAAGCGGTCGCGGCGCTGCGGGCACTCATCGAACAGACGCGCGATTGGATCGAAACGATGGGTCGGTTCACGAACCCGAAGCGGAAGCAGACGCTCCTCGGCCGGTGTGCCGAGGCCGCGCGGAAACTGGAGGACAACCCGTGAGTCGCGGGTGGCGATACGCGGTTCACGCGCGATACTGGGCCCGTCGGGTCTACCGGTGGCTCCGCACGCACGTCCCGCGGCGTGTGTGGCTCGCTTTCCTCATTCCGGGGTTCCTGCTCGGCGTTGGCACGGTGGGGTATCGGTGGATCGAGGGTGAGCCGTGGACGTACTTCGACGGTTTCTACATGACCGCGATCACGCTCACCACCATCGGCTACGGCGAGACGCACCCGCTGTCGGATCCCGGCCGAGTGTTCACGGTGGTGCTCGCGTACAGCGGCATTTTCACGCTCGCGTACTTCGCGTCCGAACTGGTCCGGGCGGTTGTGACGGGCGAACTGCGACAGGTGATCGGGAGGCAATGGGTGAACGACCAAATCGCGACACTCTCCGGGCATCTCATCGTGTGCGGGTACGGCCGCATGGGGAAGTTCGTCTGTTCGGAACTGGAGCGGCAGAAGCGGCCGTTCGTACTCATCGAGCGCTCGGCCGACATGCTGAAGGACGCTCCACTTCAGCACGCGCTGCCGCTGGTCGGTGACGCATCCGCGGACGAACTGCTGCGCAAGGCCGGGGTCGAGCGCGCGCGGGCGCTCATCAGCGTGGTCGGTTCGGACTCCGACAACCTGTACATCACGCTCAGCGCCCGGCTGCTGAACCCGAAGCTCTTGATCGTGGCGCGTGCGGAAGAGGAAGCTGCCGGAACGAAACTCCGCAAGGTCGGGGCAACGAAGGTGATCTCGCCGTACCTCGCAGGCGCGCACCGGGCCGTGCAAGCAGTCCTGCGGCCCACGGTGCTCCAGTTCATGGAACTGACAACGGGGTCCGAGTTCATGGACCTCCAACTCGAAGAGGTTCGAGTTGCGCCCGGCAGCGCGCTGGCCGGGCGCTCACTCCACGAGTCCCAGGTTCACCAGGAACTCGGGATCGTGATCGTCGGCGTGATGCGGCCCGGTGGCGAACTGCTGTACAACCCGAAGGCCGATCTGATTCTGACACCGGAAACGGTACTGATCGCGCTCGGCCCGCGCCGGCAACTGGAGCAGTTAGAGAAACTCGCCGCGACTGGGGGAAACCCGTGAGTGTGTCAGCGGTTTCTGTCCTCGCACGAACCTTGTATAATTCGCAAAACTCATTCTTTTACGATGTGTGCCAGAGCAATCGATGGCAGACACTCCCAAACTCTCTTCCCCCGATTCACCCGCACCCGACGGTGGCGCGGAACTTGAGCGCCGGCTCCGGCTCGCCCACTCGCGCCTTACTGAACACATCGAAAACACACCGCTCGTTGTGACCGAGTGGGATCACGACATTCGGCTGATTCAGTGGAACGTTCAAGCCGAGTGCGTGTTTGGTTGGTCAGCAGCGGAGGTACTCGGCAAGGGGCTGTTTGATTTCCCCTTCATTCGCGAGGACAACCGCGAACTGGTTGAAGGGATGAAGAACGAGGCGCTCGCGGGGCGACTGCCCCGGACCGTGGTCGTGCTACCGAACTACACGAAGAGCGGTTCAGTGGTTTGGTGCGAGTGGCATATCGCGGCGCTATACGACGCGGGGCGTTTGGTCTCGTTCCTGTCGGTGGCCCTCGACGTAACACCGTACCGTGCCACAGCGGAATCGCTGGAACATAGCCGCGCGCAGCTCCGGGCTGCGCTGGACGGCGCGAAGATGCTCGCCTGGGATCTGGACCTGGTGACGAACCGGTGGGAGACGACAGTTGATATTGCCGACTTCTTCGGGATTCCGCGTGGGCCGGACTACTCGAACCCGGAACTCGCGCTGCACGCGGTCCACTCGGACGACGTGCATCTGGTGCTAGCCGGGCGTCAGCGAGCAGTCGAAACCGGCGCGCCGATGCGATACGAGTTCCGGGGCCGCGCGCCAGCCGAGGACGGCGGACCCCGGTGGTTCTCGACCCGTGGTCAGGTGCTTCGCGACGAGACTGACAAGGCGGTGCGGATTGTCGCCGTGACAACGGATATCACCGAGCGGAAGCGGGCCGAAGAGCAGCGCGAGGCGCTCAACCGTCAACTCCGCGACACGGCCAGGTGGGAGAGTCTGGGGGTGCTCGCTGGCGGCGTTGCGCATGATTTCAACAACATCCTTACTGTGGTGTTGGGCAGTGCGAACCTCGCCCGCCGCGGTCTTCCTGCGGACTCGTCCACAGCTGCCTACCTGGACCAGATCGAGCAGTCGTGTCGGCGCGCCGCCGAAGTGTGCCGGCAGATGCTCGCCTACTCGGGGCACAACCAGGGCGGGGCAGTTCGGATCGACCTCACGTCCCTGGTGCGCGAGGCTGCGTCCCTCCTGGTCGGACCTGCCTCGCCGTACGCGGTGCGGTACGACCTGGCGAACGACTTGCCACTGACTCACGCCGACGCCGCCCAAGTCCGGCAGGTGTTGGTGAGCCTTGTCACCAACGCGGCCGAAGCACTTGCCGGTGTACCTGGGGAAATCGCGGTTCGCACGACCACGATCGAGGTATCTTCGGGTGTGCGCGACGGGTTGTTCCACCTCGCGCCCCCACCGGGACGGTACATTTGTTTTGCGGTTCGCGACACTGGCCCCGGCATGTCGGCCGAGGTCCGTGGCCGCATGTTCGACCCGTTCTACTCGACCAAGTTCACCGGGCGCGGGTTGGGATTGGCTGCCGTTCTCGGCATCGTCCGCGCGCACAAGGGCGGCATTCGCGTCGAGAGCGTGCCGGGAACCGGTACCACCGTGACCGTGTACTGGCCCGCCGCGGCCGAACAGATTGCGGTCCCCGTTGCACCCGGTCCGGTCGCCCCTGTCGCGAACGTCGCGTTGGTGATCGACGACGAGATGTTCGTTCGCGAGGTGACCGCTTCGACGCTTGAAGAGATGGGTTTCGCTCCGCTCCTGGCCGCGAACGGTGCTTCCGGGATCGAGTTGTTCCACCGCAACCGCGAGGCGATCAAGGTCGCCGTGATCGACGTGATGATGCCGGGGATGACCGGCGATCAAGTCCTCAAGACGCTCCGGCTGTTCGCCCCGAAGTTGCCCGTCGTGCTCGTCAGCGGGTTCACCGATAGTCGTGTGGTGACCGCGGAGTTAGGTGCCAACACCGAG
Organism: Planctomycetia bacterium; assembly: GCA_005772955.1. Lineage (GTDB taxonomy): Bacteria > Planctomycetota > Planctomycetia > Gemmatales > Gemmataceae > Gemmata. The sequence continues at coordinate 17,509 of SXID01000186.1, read as the reverse complement.
TTCCTCCAGAAGCCGTTTCACCCCGAGGATCTGATGGCCGTGGTGCGGCGGCTTCTTGCTGTGTGAGGGAACTGAAGGCAAAGGGCCGGGGAAAGGCAGGAGACCAGGCAGGGGCACGGACACGTGTCTTGGTTTTAGCCCCGTAGGGGCGGAGATTCGGTCGCCCCACGGGGCTTCATCATTCTTCGTGCGTCCACCAGGGGTTGCGCTCGCTGCGCTCACTTCACCCCTGGCTACCATCCGATGCCCCTTCGGGGCTCGAACCATGATGCGTGCCCATGCCCCTGCCTCGTCTCCCCTTCTTATTGTCTCTCCTTCAGCCTCTTACTTCTTCAGGCCCTCGACCGTGAACGTATCGGTCGGGAACGTGGGCTTGAGATCCACTTCGCGGAAGAAGTAGGTGCCGAGCGTGACTTTCGTACCGTCCGGTTCGGTGCGGTACAACTCGCTGCCGACCTGTAGCCAGCGCTCGCGGTCGATGTACACGATGACTTCGGTGAAGCCCTCGTTCGCGACCACCTTCGGGTCGTTCGCCGCCTTGCCGCCGAGTTCAAACGCGTCCACTTCGGTGCGCACGCAGATGCGCCGGATCTTGTGGCACTCGCGCCCGTCCGCTTTCTCCATGATCTCCGTGCCGAGGTATTGGTACTTGAACTCGCCCGCGTCCTGGCGCGACCTCCAAGCTTCGTGGGTTCGGAGGAGGGTGCGGTAGAGTCCCGCGTCGCGGATGCAGTACCGCGACTGGCCCTGTGCGGGCGTGCTGTTCGCGTCCATTGGGTCACTGACGGGCTTCCCGAACCGCTTCTCCCGCTGCCACATCACGACCTTGCCGCCGAACCCATCGGGCGCCGGCTTCTCGCTGAACAGGGAACCGGTGATCTCGGCCGCGATGCTCAAGCCGGCCGGTTTCTTGGCGCCGGACCGCCACTTCATCACGACTTCGATTGCGGTCGTCGCGGTCGCCGGGTCGGGCACGTCACCGCGCACGCACACGTCGATCACTTGTACCGGTGGCGGTTCGGGGTGTTTCGGACTGCCCTTGACCCGTTCCTGCATCTCGAAGGTGAAGCGCGACCCGCCTTGAACCTCGCGTTCGTACCGGGTGAGGCCGGCGGAAAGCATCTTCACGGGATCGGATTTGGCGAGGGCGTCGAATTCGGCTTGGGACGGGAGTTTGCCACCGGAGTCGGTGTGAGTCGGCGTGACTGCCAGCGGCGAACCGCGCATGAAGTACGCGAACCCTGCGTACCCGCCTCCTCCGGCAAGGAGCGCGGTCAGAACGATGCCGATGACGAGGCGACGGCTCATCCTGTTCCCTCCCGCGTCGTGCTGCGACGTTTCGGACAGTTTACGCCGACGGACGAAGGGGAACAACGCCCGCACGGCGCGAAGTAGTCCGTGAACCATCTGAATTGCCCCGGTTGCGGAGGTGATGGCAGATTGTGTATTCCCTGTGTTCGACCGGGGCGCAATGAAACTTCAATTGAAGTTGTCGGGACCGGAGACTATTTGCGAGGAACGCGTGTCGGGGGCAGTCCGTTCGCGGTCGGAACGACGAGGGTGTGGGATGCGAAGCCGTTGGCCGGTCGCGGTCGGTGTGGTGCTCCTGGGCATGAGCAGTGCGGGCGCGCAGCCCCAACCGCCGATTCCGCCGCCGGCGCTGCCGCCGATTCCAAACGGTCCGCCGGGTGCGAGCGAGCTTCCACCGTTCTTGCCTTTGCCTCCGAGTACGCCGCTGCCCGAAGTACCCCGACCCGGGACGGCACTGTCGATCGAGTACGATCCCGGTTACCTGTATCTGCCGCCGCGTGAGCCAGAACGCACCCGGCGCGGCGGCGAGGAATGCGGTCCGGCCGGTAAGTGGTGGGCGACGCCGTCGTGTGAACTCGCCTGGGTTCCGACCAGCCGCCCGCCCGCGAATGTGCGACTTCGGCTTCCCGACCCGGCGGCGCTGGGCGGCACGCTTCCGGGTCCGGTGGTGCCGGTCGCTGGCCGTTCGTCCGGGCCGTTCGATGCCGCGCTGGGTCTGGTTCTCGGTCGCTGGTTCGGGAAGTCGAACACGGAGGGTTTGGAAGCGAGTTTCTACTTCCGCACCGCGCAGTACACGTTCGGCGCGACCGCGCCGGGTTTTCTGGTACTGTTCCCTGACGGGCGCGGGCGCGGCGCGCCCCAGGTGATCGCGTTCCCGGACCCGACTGGCCTCCGGGTCGCGAGTACGTTTCCCAGCACGCTCGCGACGTTCTATGCCGCAGTGGAAGTGAACTATCGGCGCCGGTTGCTTTGCACTGACAGCGCACGCCTCGACGCGATTGTCGGCTACCGCTTTGCGTACCTGGAAGACGAACTGTATCTCGGTGAGGTGCCGGATGAAAATGACGACTACAAGCGCAACTGCGTGTCGGTGTCGAACCCGTTCAACGGCGCACAGATCGGCTTGACGGGCGAGTACCGCGCGGACGGCTGGTACGTGTCGGGGTCGGCGAAAGTCGCGTTTGGGGTTGTCACGCCGGAGGTGACCGCGAGCGGGCTATTCGTCGGGACAGAGGGGCGCACCGGGAACGGGTTCCGGCGTCTCGGTGCGCTCGACCGTGCGGTAGAGAGCGTGTTCGCGGTGATGCCGACGCTGAACGTGTCACTCGGTCGACAGGTGAGCGAAAACTCGCGAGTGTTCGCAGGCTATTCGTTCCAGTACCTGAGCCGTGTCGGGAGGTTGGGGGACGCGCTCGACCCAGCCAGTGGGCGCCTCACGCTCACAGACTTCTGGGTGCAGTCGATCGGCATCGGCTTCGAGTGGCGGTACTGACGTAGGACAGGCTAGCGGCCAGTCCTACGGAGCACACAATTTCATCAGACTCTTCACCGCGGCGGCCGGTCCCGCGGGCGCGCCGAACACCGAGGTGCCCGCGACGAACACGTTTGCGCCCGCGGTGGACGCAGCGCCGATTGTCTTTGCGTCGATGCCGCCGTCCACCTCGATCTCGCACGCCGGGTTGTGCTCGTTCACCAGCGCGCGGAGTTTTTTCAACCGCACGAGGCTCTCCGGGATGAACGCCTGCCCGCCAAAGCCCGGGAATACGGTCATGCAAAGCGCGAGGTCGATGTCGCGCAGGTAGGGTTCGATGCGCTCGACCGGCATGTCAGGGTTGAATGCCAACCCCACCTTCTTGCCCAGCGCCTTCTTGATGTGCTCGATCATTGGCCGCGGGTCCGGGAGCACCTCCAGGTGAACGATGATCGCGTCGGCACCGTCCTTCACGAAGCCGTCGAGGAACCGGCCCGGGTCTTCGACCATCAGGTGAACTTCGAGTGGGCTTGTGGTGACCGGGCGCAGTCCCTTGACCACGACCGCGCCCATGCTCAGGTTCGGGACAAAGTGCCCGTCCATCACGTCGATGTGAATGCGGTCAGCCCCGGCCTTCGTGACCTCGCGCACGAGTTCCCCAAGCCGTGAGAAGTCGGCAGCCAGAATAGATGGTGCGATCATTGGCTTCGCGTGGTTGGTGTTTAGTATTGGTTGTGACGCGGTCCGCGATCGTGGTGTGGGAACTGTAAACTCCGCACCGAAACAGTACACACTAAACACCAAACGCCAAACACTAAACGCGAACCGAAATGCGCTACCGATTCCCCATCGCGCGAAAGTTGCTCGCACTCGCGGGCCGCGCGCGGCGGAATTGGCTGGTCCGGCACCGGACACGCGCGAACTTCTGGCTCCACATATTCGGCATCCCGATGGCGTTCGCGGGCGTGGCAATGCTGTTCGTTGCGCCGTGGTACTGGGGTGTCGGTGCGATCGTGCTGGGATACCTGCCCCAGTGGGTCGGCCACCAGTTTGAGGGGAACGACATGGGCGAACTCATCCTGGTAAAGCGGTTGCTCGGCTTGCCGGTGGTGACTGTCGCTCCTCAATGCGAACCGCGGGTTCTGGAATCGCCCGCGGAAAATGTGTGACGGCTCGTTCTCACTTCACCAGTACGCAGTCCTTGAGTTGCACGAACTCGTTGGTGCGCCCGGTGCAAAGCCCACGGACCTTCACCTGGTGGCCGCGTTCGACCGACGCGAGCGGGTGTTTTTGTTGCTCGGTGAAGTCGCAGTTGATCGTCTTGGTTCCCTCTCCGGTCTCCAGTTCGAGCGTGTAGGTCGTCTTGCCGACTTCGCGGACGACTCGCACCACCGTCCCCGTTACTTCGAGCACCTTCTCCTTGTACTTCAGTTCTGCCGCGACCACGTTCATGAGGTAGTCCGCCTCCAGTTTCTCGGCGGTCACTGGAAGGCCCGGGCCGCTGCGGATCGCTTCCTTGATCCGGTCCTTCGCGAGGTCTTCGAGCAATTGCTTCTGGAACTTCTCGTCAGCGAGTTTGGTGTCCTCGACGCCCTTCTTGGGCGGTGCCAGCGGGTTCGGGTTCCCCTTGATCGGCGGCGGGGGCGCCTGGATAGGCGGGGGCGTGGGGGCGTGCCGTACGGAGGCGCGGTCTTCCGTGCTGCGGAACATCGCACCAAACACGGCGAGCCACAGGAGTGAGAACGCGACCGCGGTGCCGCTGACGATCGTGGCCGCGACCGGGAAGCCCATGCCGTGCCGGTAGTTGCGGGCGATGAGGATCGACACGATCGCGAGCAGCAAGGCGAACCCGCCCGCGAAGATGGCGAATGCCCCGAAGCACGGGATCACGCTGAATATGAGGGCGAGGATGCCCTTCACGAGCGCGATAATTCCGAGGACGCTGACTTCCTTGGGGTAAGTGCGTCCTTCGCGGTCGTCCTCGTAGCGCCGCCGGCTCCGTCGCGGGCTCCGTCGCGGGCGTCGCTCGTCGCGGTCGTCTCGGCGTCGGTCGTCACGGTCTCGGTCGTTGTCGTCTGCCATAATCGAACCCGCCATCGGGTGAGTTGTGTCTTCTGAAAGTCTGACCGCAAACGCGGACCCCACGCAACCGTATTCGCTCGGGCGGCCGAGGGATTTACGCTCGCGGCCGAACCCGAGCCATTTTATCCTGATACCGGGCCGTTGTGGAGTCACGAATGAACGAACGCGAAGCACTTCTGCGGTCAGTGTGCGAGAACTCCGACGAGGACACGCCGCGCCTGGTGTTCGCTGACTGGCTTCAGGAAAACGGCGAGGAGGCACGCGCTGAGTTCATTCGGGCGCAGGTTGAAGCGGCGAGGCTGCCGACGGACAATGATCGTCGCGCCGGGTTGGTTCGCAGGGGCGCGGCGATCCAGAAGCGGTTCGGCGAACAATGGTTGGGCGAACTGCCCGTGCCCGACAAGGAACACATCAACTGGGTCGAGGCTCCTGATTGGCTTGACGGGGAGACGTTCGACCGCGGGTTCCCCAGCCTGCTCCGCGTCAAGACGACCGGGACGCTTGCGAAGTACGCGGACAAATTGTTCTCCGCGACCCCGGTGCGGCGGCTGATGATCTGGCACATCATGAAGGCGGACAAACTCGCCAAACTGCCGCAACTCCGGCACCTGCACACGTTTCGCGTCCGCGTCGTGTCGCAGCAAGCGGCCCTCGACCTCTTGAAGTGCCCGCATCTGGACCCGGTGCCGGACGTGCGCCTGTCCTTCACCGCGCTCCCGGAGAAGTTACTCGACCTCCTCCGCAAACGCTTCGGTGACCGGCTCAAGCATCAACCGTGAACGGGCCTACTCCCCCGTTCCGGTTTCCGGGGCGAAGCCGCGGCGCATCTGGTTCTCGGTGATCGTGCGTGGCAACACGAACTGCAACAGGTAGTCCGGGCCGCCCGCCTTCGAGCCAATGCCGCTCAACTTGAACCCGCCGAACGGTTGACGGTCCACCAAGGCGCCCGTGCATTTCCGGTTGATGTACAGGTTGCCCACGCGGAACGTGCGTTTCACCTTCTCCAGATTGATCGGACTGCGGCTGTAGCACCCGCCTGTAAGCGCGTACCTCGTTCGATTGGCGATGCGGAGCGCGTCGTCCAGATCCCTCGCGCGTATCACCGACAACACCGGCCCGAAGATTTCCTCTTGCGCGATGGTCGCGTTCTCGGACACGTCCGCAAAAATGGTCGGCGGTATGAAGTGCCCCAAGTCCATCAGCGCGCCCAAGTCGGTTTGGTGCGCGAGCCGCGATTCCTTCTTGCCCGTTTCGATGAACTTCATGATGCGGTCGCGGGCTTCGGCGTCGATCACCGGACCGAGCGAACAACCGGGATCGTCGGCGGCCTTCACCGCGAGACTCTTTGTTGCTTCCACGAGGCGCGCGAGGAACTGATCGTAGATGCCGTCGAGTACGATCGCGCGCGACCCGGCCGAACACTTCTGCCCGCCGAAGCCGAACGCGGAATCCACCACGCCCTTCACGGCTTCGTCGAGGTCGGCGTCGGCGTCCACAATGATCGCGTTCTTCCCGCCCATCTCCGCGATGACCTTCTTCACGAAGTTCTGTCCGCCGGGTGTCTTCGACGCCTGCTCGTTGATGAGCAACGCGACTTTCAGCGAACCCGTGAACGCGATGAGCGCCACATCCGGGTGTTGCACGAGCGTGGGGCCGATCTCTTCGCCATCGCCGGGAAGGAAGTTCGCAACCCCAGGGGGAACGCCCGCAGCTTGCAAACATTCCATCAGCTTCGCGCCGATGATGCCGGATTGCTCCGCGGGCTTCAGGATGACCGTGTTGCCAGCGACCAGCGCCGCGGTTGCCATGCCGGTGAGGATCGCGAGTGGGAAGTTCCACGGGGCAATGATGACTGACACGCCGCGAGGCTCGTAGAAGTAGCGGTTGTCTTCGCCCGGCACGTCGCGGTTTCGCGTCGCTCCGAGCTTCTCCATTTCGAGCGCGTAGTATTCGCAGAAGTCGATTGCCTCCGCGACATCGGCGTCCGACTCGCGCCACGGTTTGCCGCTCTCGAACACGATCCACGCGGACAACTCGAATCGCCGTGCCCGGAACTGATTTGCAAGACGCCGGAGCAGGGCGGCGCGTTCCTTCACCTCGGTGTCGCGCCAGCCGTCGAACGCTTTCAGGGACGACGCGACCGCAGCATTGGTTTGCTCGACGTTCGCCATCGCGACCTTGCCGAGAAGCTCCGACTTACTCGATGGATTCTCGCGGTCCAGCGTCTTTCCAATGGGAAGAGGCTTGTTGTCGATCACGATGGGATAGGTGCGGCCAAACTCCTTATGCACATGATCGAGTGCGGCCTTCATCGCGACGCGATTGGCTTCGATGGAGAAGTTGGTGAGGGGGTCGTTTTGGAAGCCCGAAGCCGCTTGCGGCTTCGCGAGTGCGTTTGGGTGCGTGTCGTGCGAAGCCGCGAGCGGCTTTGGAGAGTTGGGGTTCATCAACAGCACCTCTTCCGACAAGCCTTCCGAGAAGCCCTGTCGCAGAAACGAATCGTTCGAGGAGTTCTCAAGCAACCGGCGGACGAGGTACGCCATGCCGGGGAGCAGTTGCCCATAAGGCGTGTAGATGCGCACGCGGTGGCCCAGCGATTGAATCGATTCCTTGATCGCGTCGGCCATGCCGTAGAGCATCTGGAACTCGTACCGCCGCGGTGGTACACCGAGTTTCTCCGCGACTGCAATCGCGTGCGAGATGCTGCGGATGTTGTGCGAGCCGAACGCCGGCACGAGCCACTCCACGTTCGCGAGCAAGAAATCCGTGAGGTTCTCGAAGTTCGCGTCGGACTGCCACTTCTTCGTGAACACTGGCACCGGCCAGTGATTCTGCGACGCGATCACCGTTTCGTAGTCCCAGTACGCGCCCGTCACCAGGCGGATCCACACTGGTGCCCGGCGGACATCGCGCGCCCACGCCAGCAGCGCGTGCAGGTCCGCTTCGGTGTCCTTCAGGTACGCTTGAATCGCGATGCCGACGTGCGGCCAATCGCGGAACTCCGGCTCCGTGAGGATCTCGCGGAAGATGCGGAGCGTTACGTCCTTGAACGAATGCTGCTCCATGTCGAAGTTGACGAACGCCCCGGTTTGCTTCGCGAGCGACAGGATCGGCCGCAGGCGATTGCGCACCGCGCGCGAGGTGCCTTCCGGGTCGATCGGGTCGAACTGACTGAACAGCGCCGACAGTTTCACCGACACGTTGACGCGCGGGATCGGGCCGCGATCGTCGCGGTCAATGAGCGGTTCTTCGGGCCAGTGGTTCACTTCCGCCGTCAAACCGTGAAGCAGGTCGAGGTACTGCTTCTGAACGTGGTCCGCTTCGGCCTCGGTGAGGGTCGCTTCGCCGAGCAGGTCGATGGTGAACGCCAACCGCCGGTGCCGCATCGCGCGAACTGCTTCGACGGCCTCGCTCACGTTCGACCCGGCGATGAACCTCCGGGCCATCTGTTCCGCGCCGCGCTGCGACGCGAACGCCAGGCCCTTGCCCAAGATGCCGCTGTTCGGGATGAGCTTTGTGCCCCACCGTGCCCACCACGGGAGTTCGTCCTTCGCTTCGTTGAGGTATTCGCGCAAGTGGCGAGCGACTTCGGCTGGTTGCTTCAAGTACGGGAGTGTGTCCACGAACCGGAACAGTTGTACCTTGAGCGCTGGGTCGTGCATCCCCAGGCCCATGAGTTTGTCTTCGACCCAGGCTCGCGTGAACAGGACCGGTCCCTGTCGGTCGAGCCGGGCGAAGATCTCACGGCCGTACTGCTTCGTGCGCTCGTCGAGATCGTTGGGCATAAGTATCGCGCTCGCGCTCCCCTTCGGGTCCCGGCCAAGTGACCATTTGCCACCACCCGTGCCAGCCTGTACCATTCACTCGATCATTCCACTCATCATTTGGTGCCCGATGGCCATCGACAAAATCGGCAAGTTCACGGTGTTGGGCACGCTCGGGAGCGGCGCCCACAGCAACATTTTACACGTCCGCCGTGCGGAGGACCAAAAGGAGTACGCGCTGAAACTCGTCCCGATTGAGGACAAGGAGGACCTCAAGTATCTGGAGCAAGCGAAACACGAGTTCCGCGTCGGCCAGATGCTCAACCATCCCAACCTCGTCAAGGTCTACGCGTTCGAGACCGAGGGCGGGTGGTTTTCCGGCCCGACGAAAGCAAAACTACTTCTCGAATATGTGCCCGGCAAAACAATGGACAAACTGCCACTCCAACGAATGGCACGGTTGCTCCGCATGTTCGAGCGCGTTGCGGATGGGCTGACGCACATGCATAAACAGTCCGTGTGCCACGCGGACATCAAACCCAACAATCTGATCTACGAGCGCGGTACGCGCATCAAAGTCCTCGACTACGGTCTCGCGTGGATCAAGGGCGAGGGCAAGGGCCGCGTACAGGGGACGCCGGAGTACGTGGCGCCCGAAACCGTGGAACACAAAATCGTGAACGAACGCACCGACATCTACAACTTCGGTGCCACGATGTACCGGCTCGTCACGTTCCATTTTCCGCCGTGTTGGATAACCGGCGCGGACTCGCTGCCGATGGATAATGTGTCGTTCAACGAACAACTCAAGCCCGTGCGCACCCTCAATCCGATGGTGCCCGAAGGACTGGCTGACATCATTCACCAGTGCCTCCAGCCGAACGCGAACAAACGCCCGGAACGCATGAGCAATATTCAGGGGATGCTCGACCAACTGGCCGACGAATCCGCCGCGAAGATGAACGACCCAGGGGAGTTGGAGGAGTAGTTGCGAGTTGCGAGTTGCGAGTTGCGAGTTGGAAGCCAGACCGCCTTCAGCGAAGAACTGTTGAGCCGACGGCAGGCGGCTTGTTGATCCCGACTCGGAAATCGCAACTCGGAACTTGCAAGTACCATGCTGAGAGAGCAATACATCCCGATTCGCGTGGCCGACTTGATCGGTTACCTGTGCGTGGAATCGGGTCCGCTCGGAGACAAGGTTCTCACCGCCGCCGAGCAGTCCGCGTTCCGCCGGTTCGCGCGCACCGTCGCCTCGCACGTCCACACCATCTACCAGGCCGAGATCCGCGAACTCAAAGACGCTTACGCCGCGTTCGATCCGGACGCGGACCCGAAGCCCCTCGACCCGCCAACCGGCGAGCAGCGGGCCGCGGCCCTCGACAAACTGTTCGCCACCTTCGTCCACCTGATGCGGCGCGCCAACTACCGCCGTCTCGCACGCGACGAGATGGAACAGATCATGCGCGGCGCGAGCGCCTGGGGCGTGGACATGGATGTGGCCTGGGATGCGTTCGAGAAGGTTGAAGTGTTCTACCGCGGACGAGGTGTCGGCAAGCGGACGAAGCACGGGTTGGTGCGGTTCTGGCGCAAGTACCCGGTCGAGGTGCCGACGTTCGCCCGTGCCGCGGTCATCTTCAAACTGCGCCCGCACAAGCGCCTCGACGAGGATGCGGACACGAATAGCGTCGTGCTGAAACTGTTCAAGAACATGCCGCAGATCGACATCGAGATGCTGCTCCCTGGTGGGCGCATCCGAATGCCGAAGTTTGACCGGCTGAAGATCGGTGGGTCGCTGACCAGTTCGGCCGCCTACATCCTCTGGAAGTTCAGTACGATCTCGCTTTCGCTTGTGGGCGGGTTCGCGACCAGTACGCTGTTCGCCCTCTACACTCCGCTCGCGCTCCTGGGTGGCTATGGGTACAAGCTGTGGTACACATTCCGGGCGTCGCGTCAGACGTACCTGCACCAACTCCAGCAGAGTCTGTACTTTCAGAACCTTGACAACAACAGCGGCGTGATGTTCCGTCTGCTCGACGAGGCCGAGGAACAGGAGATCCGCGAGACGCTCCTCGCGTACTTTTACCTCTGGCGATACGGGGGCGAAACAGGGTGGGGTACGGACGAACTGGACCACTACATCGAGAAGGATTTGAAGAAGCGACTCCCGGCGGATGTGAATTTCGAGATCATCGACGCGCTGGCCAAACTCATGCGTGCAGGTTTGGTTGTGAAGACCAACGACCGCTACAAGGCGGTGCCCATTGACGAGGCGCAAGTCAAGTTCACCGCTATTTGGGAAGGCTACGCTCGCACCGCCTCGCCGCAGTGCTTGCCAGAGGGCTAGGCGAACCCGCACCCGCGAGGCGGGGGTGGCGACTGTGCTTGCAACCGTAAGATTAACACCTGTTGCCAAGGTGCCACCCCCCGCCCTTGTGGGCAGGGTTCGCCAGGAGTTGTTGTGATTCCCGAAACGTTGTTCGCGGACCGCGCGCGGGCGGTCGAAGTGTCCGGCGTGCGGAAGGTTTTTGAACTAGCTCGGTCGCTGAAAGATCCGGTCAACCTCAGTATCGGGCAACCGCACTTCGCCGTGCCGGATCCGATCAAGCGCGCCGCACACGCTGCCATCGACGCGGACTACAACGGCTACACCGTCACGCAGGGCATCCCGGAACTGCGCGCACGCCTCGCCACCGATCTGGAATCGCGCCTCCCTGGTCAGGACCGAGATGTCGTGGTCACGAGCGGCACGAGCGGCGGGTTGCTCCTCGCGCTCCTCGCAGTCGTGAACCCCGGCGACGAGGTCATCACCGCCGATCCGTACTTCGTGGCGTACCCGAACATGGTCGCGGTCGCGGGCGGGAAACTCGTCACCGTCGATACCTACCCGGACTTCCGGCTTGATGTCGCGAAGGTCGAGGCCGCGATCACGCCGCGAACGAAGGCAATCATGCTCTCGTCGCCGTCGAACCCGACCGGAGCGGTTCTCGATGCCGCTACGCAGAAGGCGCTCGCTGAACTCGCGCGTGCTCGCGGCATTTTGCTTATCAGCGACGAAATCTATCGCGCGTTCCACTACGACGGGCCACCGCTGTCGCCCGGCACGCACGACCCCGATGTACTCGTCATCGAGGGCTTCGGGAAGACCTATGGCATCACCGGGTGGCGGCTCGGTTGGGCGCATGGGCCGAAGCGTATCATCCAGGAGATGGCGAAGTTGCAGCAGTTCACGTTCGTGTGCGCGCCGAGCGTCGTACAATGGGCCGGCGTCGCCGCGATGGACTTCGACGTGTCTGAGATTGTCGTGGACTACAAGCGGAAGCGTGATCTACTCGTCGAATCGCTGAAGGACGTTTACGACATCGAGGTGCCCGGTGGCGCGTTCTATCTGTTCCCGAAATCACCTTGGGGCACCGGAACCGAATTCGTTACTGAAGCCATCAAACACAATCTGCTCGTGATTCCGGGTAACGTGTTTAGCACGCAAGACACGCACTTTCGCGTGTCTTATGCCGCGACGGATGAGACACTGCACCGCGGCATCGACATCTTGCGCCGGTTGGCGAAGGGGAAGTGAACCGTCGTATTCCTGTCTTGTCTTTGCCCTCTCCCCTTGCGGGTGAGGGGTGAAACGTTAGCCTTCAGAAGGTGCCACCCCTCACCCGTCTCGCATAGCCTCGACACCCTCTCCCGCACGGGGAGAGGGCAAGACAAGAAGCAGACCCTCTCGTAACGCCTTCGCAAATGCGATTGACGGTTTCCGTTCGATGGTGACAATACTCAGAACAGTGGCCGACCGTGTCAGGCACATAGGAGAGGATAACTTGATGAATGCGCGTGTGTGGATTTTGGGCGCGATCGCGGCCCTCGCGGTAACGGTCGGTCCGAACGAACAAACGTCGGCCGCCGACATCGACAATGGGAAGGCCCAAGGCCCCTACATCGTGATCGTTGGCGTTGGCGAGTACAAGGACAAGGCGATCAGCCCGCGACCGACAGCCGACGCGGACGCCAAGTCGTTGCACGCGATGCTCACCGACAAGAAATACCTCGGTGTTTCAGCCGATCGCGCGAAGTTGCTGCTTTCCGCCGATGCGACCCGCGAAGCGGTCGTGAAGGCCATCGACACGGCTGTCGCGTCCACCGCGACAGAAGACACGGTGATCCTCGCGTTCTTTGGTCGCGGCACCTCGGCTGGCGATAAACCGTGCTTCTTCACCGCCGATAGCACCGTGAAGGAGCGTGGCAAGACCGCACTCCAGATGTCCGATCTTGAACCCGCGTTCAAGAAGCTCAAGAACCAGAACGTGCTTCTGATGATGGACGTGCAGTACAAGGGTGGGATCGACGCCGGCACCGAGAAGATCGTCGAGCCGAGTTACGCGGAGATCATGAAGCTCGTTTTCGGCGACGAAAAAGACGACAACATGCTTCCGCCGAACCGCGTCATGATCCTTGGCAACCCGCCGTTCCAGGACACGCTCACGAAGGGCGATCACGGACTGTTCTACTCAGTCCTGTCCGCCGGTCTTGGCGGGAAGGCTGACCAGACGCCGTACAACGAGGGTTACGAGTCGGACGGCATCGTAACCACGCGAGAACTGCTCAAGTACTTGGAGAAGGAGATTCCCAACGGTGCCCGCGCCGTGGGCAAGACCGACAAGGAAAAGGAACTCGAACCGGTGTTCGTGGGTCGCGGAGCCAGCAAGTTCTGGGTCACTCACAACCCGGCCGAAACGGACAAGGTCAAGAAGCGGCTCGAGGCCATCGAGGCGCTCTCGAAGGGCACCAAGTTGACCCCAGACCTCTCGAAGGAAGCGATCAACCTGCTGTTCCGCATGCCGAAACTCAAGTGGACGCAGGTGCTTCGCAAGGAGTACCAGAAACTCGCCGATGGCGGCACCGTTGCCGACCTCGAAGCCGCGCGCAAGACACTCCTCGCCGACCTGAAACTCGCGGTCGAAGACGCGGCTCAGTTCACCAAGAAGGTGCAACCGGCGATCTACAAATTGTCGGCCGAGTACATCAAGCCGATGTCCCGGGGCGAACTGACCGCGCTGGCCGTTCGCGGGATGTTCACCGAGGCCGACGAGGCGCTGCCAGCGGACATCGCGGACGCAATCAAGACCCCCAAGGACATCAACGACGAACGCGGCAAGGAGTTGCTCACCGAAGCGCGGCTCCGGCTTGGCAAGCGTGAAGACTTCGACGGCGAGAAGGCCGCCGACGTTACCATTCGCGCCCTCATCGGCGCGTTGCACGACCCTTACGCCGGGTACTACACGAAAGAAGAATGGCTCCGGACGCAGGGCCAACTGTTCGGCCGGTTCCCCGGTGTCGGCATCATCATCCGCCGCGAAGCGGTTCGCGATGGGTTGCTCGTCGTCACCCCGATCAAGGGCAGCCCGGCGTTCCGCGCCGGCATCCAGGCGGGCGACCTCATCACCGAGATCCGGCTCGAAGTTGACAAGCAGGGCAAGCCGCTGCCGGACGACGCGAAGAAGGTTCACAGCACCAAGGGATTGAAGACCGACGACGCGGTGAACCTGATTACCGGTAAGCCGGACACGCCGGTCACGCTCGTCATCGCACGCGAGGGCGAAAAGGAACCGAAGGTGATCCGCATCACGCGGAACTACGTCATGGTGGAAACCGTCCATGGCGTGCAGCGAGACGACAAGCAGGACTGGGGCTTCTACATCGACGAGAAGAGCAAGATCGGCTACTTGCACTTAAGCCAGTTCATCTCGATCTCGGACGAACTGGGCACGACGGCCGACATCAAGCGCGCGCTGAAGAGCATGAAGACGACCGGGCTGAACGGTCTGATCATCGACGTGCGGAATAACCCAGGTGGGTCGCTCAAGGGCGTCATCGACATCTGCGAACTGTTCGTGGGCCGCGAAGCGATCGTGACCACGAAGGAACGCGGCGGTGCGGGCGCGACCTTCACCTATTCGGGTCGCGCGGCCGGTGACAAGAGTTTCCCGATCGCGGTACTCATTAACGGCAACAGCGCCAGCGCCAGCGAGATTCTGGCCGCCTGCCTCCAGGATCACAGCCGCGCGACGATCATCGGCGAGCGCACTTACGGCAAGGGCAGCGTGCAGCACGTCGAACCGTACGACCAGACCGAAGGCCGCATCAAGTACACGGTGGCTCGATACTACCCGCCGAGCGGCAAGAACATCGACAAGGTCGCGTCCGAGCAAGACCCGGAGTTGAAGAAGAAGGATGAGTGGGGCGTGAAGCCCGACGCCGGGTTCGAGATCAAGATGACCCGCGAGGAACTCGCCGACTGGTTCGAGTACAGCCGCGACCTCGAAGTGATCCCCGTTCCCGGCAAGAAGCCGGCGACCGTCGATCCGACGAAGGACAAGCAACTGTCGAAGGCTCTTGAACATCTGCGTGGGCAGATCAAGGACAAGAAGTAACTGCTACCGGACGAAACCGATTGCATCGCGGGCGTTTGACCGGACACGTCAGGATCCCGCGATGCAATCGGTTTTCTGATGAACGCGGTTCATGGATGTTGCACTGTTGGTTGCCACACCAGAATCTCCCCCTTACCGGGCACCGCAGCGTCGCCGAGGTGGCGCTGATAGCTTCCCGCGCTCGCTTCATGTGGAAGCACGAATCCGTGAAGAGCGAGGTGTTTCGCATAGAGGCTCACGAACGACGGGTTGTACACGCACGCGGTCACGAACGTCGGCATCAGTTTCAACGGCTTCAGCGAGATAATGGTGCCGCGCTGCATCCATGCACCAGTGCGCTGTTCGGCTCCGCTCATTAGCACAATGGTGCCTCCCTTCATCTGAAGCCCGGCGAAGTCGCGAACTGGGCCGCGAACCACGATCAGCCCGCGCTTCATCCGCATGCCGATCTCGATGCCCGCCGAGCCTTCCACCAGAATTGTGCCACCGCTCATGCCGGACATGCTGCCGCGATACGCGGAGCCGAGCTGCGCGCCGGCGTTGCCTCGCACGCGAATCGTGCCGCCGGACATCTCGCCACCGACCCAGTCGGTCGCGTTGCCGGTTACTTCGATGCTGCCACCTCTCATATACGCGCCGACGTGCATTCCCACATTGCCGACCACGCGAATTGATCCACGAGTCATGTTGCGGCCGATCCACTTCACTTTGGTGAGGTCGCCGCGAATCTCGATGTCGTCGCTCCCCTCCCCTTCCACCTCGAACATCTCATCGAGCCGAAGTTGCCGCTTGCCGAGCATCACAGGCATCGCGCGAACATCGCTGTGGGCGAGGTGCGCGAGCGCGTCCGGCGTGAGGACTTCCGCCTCAAGCGGTACCGTGAGCGATTCTTTGAGCGTGAGTGTGAGCATGAGGAGTCTTGAAGAGTAGGTCACTCGCTCCGCGAGTGATCATTTCTTTTCTCTTGAACGCGGCACCAAGAAGTGACGACTCGCGGAGCGAGTCGCCTACTCTTTCACACACGCGTTGCACGCGTGGACTTCCAACCCGTGGACGCACTCGGGCGCGACCGGGTAGTTCTCGAACGACATCGTGTAGTGCTGCGCGAATAGCGGGCGCAGGTAGTCTTCAATCGCGGGATCGTAATCGGGTCGCGTGGCGAACTGACTGCCTTCGATGGAGTTCCGAATCTCCCCTTCCTCAACGATCAACTGCCCGGACTTGAAGACGAATCGCGGGTAGGAGAACATCTCCATCGGGTCTTTCACGTCGTTGAAGATCGCGATGTCCGCGTCCGCGCCGATCCCGAGATGACCCTTCTGCGCGAGGCCGAGCGTCTTCGCGGGGCCGGCGGAAGTGATGATCGCGATTTCGCCAAGCGTGTATTCGCGGTCGAGGTCCGGTAGCACCATTCCCGCTCGCGCTTTGTCCGAGAACGCTTTCAGTTGTTCTTTGCGGAACTCCTTGTCCATCAACAGGCGCACGATTTCGGGGTAGCGCCAGAAGCACGCGCCGTTCGGGTGGTCGGTGGTGAGACACACGCGCCACGGGTCGGTGATGAGCAACATCAGTTCAAGGCCGACCGCCCACTGAATCGCGTTGACGAGGTTCTTTTCCTTGTAGGTGTAGGGAACGACGCCGCACCCGGTTTCGTTCTCCACGTCGAGGTTGCCCCACTTGCGGCCGGTCAGTTCGTGGAGCAGGTGCTGCCACGGGCCGTCCGCGGTGATGGTCACCGTGTCGCCGAACAGCACCGCGCCGGCGTCGCAAGTTAAGTTCGGGTGCGCGTTGAAGTATTCCGCGATCGGCACCGCCGCGGACTTCATGGTGTACCAGTCGTCGCCGCCGTAGGCGTGGTACTGAAGGTGCGCCATGTGAGCGCGGTTGCCCTCCAGCAGCTTCATCGTTTCGAGGGTAGTGGTGTAGTTGCCCGGTGCGCCGAGGTTGTTGCAGTGCAGGTGAATCGGGTGCGGCAGCGAAAGTTGGTCCGCGATGTCGGCGAGCGCCTTGATGATCGTCGCGGGCGTGACCTTCTTGTAACCGGGCACCACGTCGTTCAGCCCCTTGCAGTCCTTGCCCCACTTCCACCCCGCGACGCCGCCGGGGTTCACGGCCTTGATGCCGTAGGCTTTCGCGGCCCACACCTGCCACCCCGCGACCTGCTTCGCGCGCTCGAACTCGTCGTTTTCGAGCAGGTCGAGAATGATCTCGTTGTTCGCCATCAGCACGCAGCAGCACTTGTCGATGATGGGCGTGTCGCGCAGCTCCTCGTGCGTGTGCTTGGCGGAGATGAGCGGGACGGCGGCTTCGTTCGCGGTGGTCCAGCCCATGCCGGCGTAGACGTAGCCCGTCGCGAACGTGGTGGGCGTGCTGCCCGCGATCCCGGCTCGGCACTGCGGCGTATGAAAGATCGGCCGCGCCTTGCGGTGCTGTTCTGGGATGAGTCCGCG
>SXID01000185.1 GCA_005772955.1 Planctomycetia bacterium | reverse complement strand
TCCGGTTTGCCGTCGTTGTCGAAGTCGCCCCACGCCGCGGACACCGCGTTCGCGATGCCGTTAGCGAGCGCCGCGCTCGACGCGGTCGCGTCGGTGAACTTCCCGGTGCCGTCGTTGCGGAGCAACTTGCACTTCCCGTCCGCTTGTGGAATGAACAGGTCGAGATGGCCGTCGCCGTCGAAGTCGCAGATCGCGGGGCCGATCTTGCCAGGCTTGTAACTGATGCCGCTATCGGCCTTCAGCACGAACTTGCCGCTGGCGTTGATGAACAGCGTGCCGGTTCCGGCGCCGAAGAGGATGTCGGGTTTACCGTCGCCGTTGAAGTCCGCGACCGCGAGCGTGTCGCCCTTCACGTCGGACGCGAGGCCGTCAGGACCGAACCCAGACACGGCGCTCGCGTCCTCGAACCACTCGCCCACGGGACCGTTGCCGTTGCCGACCGCGATCGAGAATGTCTGCGGTTGGTCCGCGTTACACATCTTCACCATCAGCGTATTCTTGCCCTGTTTGAGCTTGAGCGACAGCGCGAACGGCTCGGCCTTGCCCTTATCGTCGCTGAACATTTTTTCGCCGTTGAGCCACACCGTGAGCGTGTTGCCGCCGGTGCCGATCGCGAACGGCACCTCGGCCGCGGCGCTCATCTCAAGTTCGCCGTAGAGGTACGCCGCGGAGGTTCCGCCGAGTTCGGCGAGCGGCATCGGCTCGCCCGACTTCACGTCCTTCTTCACCCACTTCACCGGCATGTCGCGCTTGGCCTTGTACTCCTTCGCGGGCGTGAACTTCTCCGTCTCCACCGCGAACGCGGTCTTGAAGTTGTCGGCCGGGTTTGCGGTGCGGAACATGCCGATCGCGTGCCAGTCGCCGAACTTCGGTAGCACCAACTTCGGCGCCTCCGGCCGGCTGTTCGTGTAGACGCGTAGCCCGTGGAAGCCGTTGGCGAGGACGATGTCGGGCTTGCCGTCGCCGTTGAAGTCGCCCCACGCGGCCCCGGTCAGGTTGTACGCGGCCTCTTTCGGGAGACGCCGCGTGTCGTCGCGGAACTGACCCTTGCCCAGGTTCGTGAACAGCCGCGGGCCGGTCGGGGTCGCGAGCAAGAGGTCGGGCAGGCCGTCGGAGTTGTGGTCGGCCCACACCGCGGAGCGTGCACCACCGGTGAGTCCCGGCAGCGCGGTTTCGATGAAGCTATCGCCGCCGTTCTGGAGCAGCGAAACCTTGCTCGCACCGCAGAGGCAGATGTCGGGTTTGCCGTCGTTGTCGAAGTCCACCGTGGTGACGGACTGCGCCTCGGCGTCGAGTTTCGAGAGCGCCGCGTACTTGTCGAACCCGGGCATGCCCTGAAGCCGGCGGATGTCTTCACCGCCCCAGCCCACGAAGTCGCGCTTCGGATTGTAGTCGACGAGTTTGAGGCTGGCCTTCATGCGCTGGATGCGTGCGGTCTTCTTGTGGATGGCTTCCTTGTCGCCGTCCACCATGCACGGCACAATCACTTCCTTGTTGTCCTGCATGTCCGAAATGACGCCCGCGAGCTTCTCGACCTTCCCCGCGTAACTGCGGAGCAGGAACGGCTCACCGTGCGACATGCCCCACCATTCGCCCTGCGGGTACGCCTGATACCACGAGTTACCGAAGTACGTTTCGCTGGCACCGCCGTTGTGGAAGAAGACGGCCATCTTGCCGACCTCAGCCCACTTCATGATCTCTTCCCACTCGCCCGGACGCAGCCCGCCCTTGCCGATGTTGTGCTTGATTTCGGCTTGTGGGTGCTTGCCCTTCACGTCCTGGATCTTCGTGAAGATGATGAGGTTCTTTTCGCGGTCCACCTGCTTCACCTGCATGGTGCAGACGTTGGTGGACTGCCGGAGGATGTCGCCGAGTGTGATGGGCACCTCGACGTAGGCATTCGCCGCTTGCGGCGTCGCAACACAGGCGACGCCGCAAGCGGCGAATGCGAGACACAGGCGACCAAGAAGCGAACGATCGGTCATGGCAGAAGCCTCCCCACGTATTGTCTTCAGCCCCGGAGGGGCGTCGGATGGTAGCCAGGGGTGAAGCGAACCGAAGGTGAGCGCAACCCCTGGATCACGGACATCACCAATCATCCGGAGCCCCGGAGGGGCGACGGAACGTTACGCATCGCTTTCCGTCGCCCCTCCGGGGCTTCAATCATATTTTGTGGACGTGGTTCCAGGGGTTGTGCTCGCGAAGCGCGAGCTTCACCCCTGGCTACCATCCGTCGCCCCTCCGGGGCTAAAACCAAATCACTTCTTGGGTCGAACCTTGTCCAACCGCTCCTGCGCGGCTTTCGCCCACTCGCCGTCTTTCGGGGCGTCCTTTAGCACGCGCTCCAACAGCTTGATCGCTTCGTCGGGCTTCTTCTCCTCGATCAGCGTGCGGGCATGTTCCAGCATGGCCGGGAACTTCAAGTCTGGCAAGTCGTATCCGAAGTAGACCGTGCTGAACGCCTTGCCCGCCTCCACCCACTTGCTCCCCGCGGCGCGACACAATCCGATTTGCAGGTGCGAACGCCCGGCACGATCATCCGTTGTGGCCTGTGTCACGAGAGCGTAAGCGTTGACCGCGTCGTCGTAGCGACCCTGGTTCTGGAACGCCCAGCCGATGCCGTAACGCGCGTCGATCGCCCACATGTTGTTCGGGCCGTAACGCGAGATTACCGTCTCGAACGCCTGACGCGACGCGTCCCACTGCTTGAGTTGCGTCAGCGCGTGGCCCAGTCGCAACAGCGCGCGGTCGCTCACGCCCGCGACGTTGTGGAACGCGGCGTTGTCGCGGAAGATGACGAGCTTCTTCTGTGCGTCGTCGGGCTTGCCGAGCGCGAGGAAACACTCCGCGGAGCGGTACAGCCCATGCGCCCGGTGCGCGGACTTGTCGTTGTTGCCCACCGCGTCGAACTGCCCCTGTGCCGCGGCGTAGTCCTTCTTGTCGAAGTAGGCCGCGCCCAGCCGGATGCGGACGCGGTCGATCGTCTCCGGCGACGTGACCTTGTCCGTCGGTTCCTTGTCGATGGCGTCCTTCAGGAGTTTGATCGCGTCGTCGGGCTTCTTCTCGGAGAGGATTTCGGCCAACTCCAGTCTGGCTTCGACGGCGAGAGCAAGATCAGGGAACTGCTCAAGGAACTTCGTGTACACGCCCACGGGGTCGGTGCCAGAGTTGCGGAACGCCCACGCCGCGTCGTAGAGCATGCGCGCCCGCGCTTCGCTCTGCGGGTGCGCCTGTTTGTACTGTTCGGCGCGCTGCTCGAAGAGCCGCCCGGCGTTCGCGAGTTCCTGCTTGGCGGTTTTAATCTGGTTGTCGATCACCGCGATCTGATCCACCTTCAGGTTCGGGAGCTTCTGCTTCTCGAATGCCGCGATTTTCACCTTCGCTTCTTCCGCCTGGCACTGTGTCGCCTTGAGCATCGCCTCCACCGCGATCAGCGCGTTCGGTGTTACCTGGGCCGATTGCTCGAACGCGGTGCGCGCTTCCGTCAGTTTGTTACTCTCGAACAGCGCGACCCCATGGTGAAAGCGGAGCAGCGCGACCCACTCGACTTTCGCTCCGCCCGCGGCGGTCAGCGCCGGCTCGAACTTGGGCCGCGCCTCCGCGAGCACCTTCACCGCTTCCGCGTGTTGGTTCTGCTCGCGCAGGAGTGTGGCGAGGTAGATCACGCCGAGCGCCGCGACCGGTGACTTCTGAAGCGGATCCGCGTTGAAGGCGCGAAGCGCGTTGATCGCGTTGGCCTTGTCGTTTTGAAGGACAAGTACCTTCGCACGCTCCAGCGCCGCATTGCCCACAAGTATCGAGGTCGGGAACTCGCGCGGTAAGCGTTCCAGCGAGGTGCGTGCCTTCGTCAGCGCGTCGGTCCGGTCTTTGCCGGGCGCGAGTTGGATCGCGAGCCGCTTCTGGCAGTAACCCAATTTGAGGATCGCGTCGGGTGTCTGATCGGCCTTCGGGTTCGCCGCGATGAACGTGTCGAGCAAGTTGGACGCAGCGACGAGTTTCTCGCGGAGCATGTTGTCCTGAAGCGCGTCTTCGGCCTTCGCGGGCGCGGTGCGGATGAGGCAGTCCGCGAGGACGTACGTCACCGGCGACAACTCTCCGTTGCGCTCCGCGGCGGGAATCGCGTCGAGCGCCTTCGTGGCCTTCTCGTAGTCTTCGATCGCGAGGAAAGAGAGCGCCTGCCCGTACTTCGCGCGGTTCACTCGCTCGAACTCCGGGAACTTCGTTACCACTTCGGCGTACTTCGTCGCGGCGTCCGTGAACGCGGCCTTCGTCTCGGCGGGCTTGTTCTGCTTCGCGAGTACCTCGGCTTTCGCGTACGCATTCTCCGCGCCACGGAACAGCACGAGCGGCGTTAGCGGGCTGTTCGGGAACTGCTGCTTGAAGGTCGCGATGCGGGCTTCGGATGTGGCGAAGTCGCCCGCGAGGTGATACGCGCTTATGAGCCGTTGAAGCGTCTCTTCGGCCTTCAACGGGAGCAGCTTTTCAGCCCAGATGGTTTCGTAGGTCGCGGCGGATTCCTTCGCGAGTTTGGCGGTGAGTTGCGTGTCGGCGAGTTCGAGCAAGTAGCCGGCACGCCGGCCTTTCGCGTCGGCGTCGCCCTGATTCGCCTTGTCGCTGGCGGCGCGAAGTGTGGCAATCGCGGTGTTGAACGATTGTGTTCGCAGGTTCGGGTTCGTAGGGACAACCGCCGCGGCGAGGCCCGCTTGCGCCTTGCCCGTCCAGAACAGCGACTGGTCCGCGAGCCGCGCGTTCGGCGTCAGCGGTTGAAGCGTCTTCACCGCGATGTCAAACTGCTTCAACTGCACCTGACAGAAGCCGAGCCTGAGCATCGCGTCGTCCTTGAGCGGCGACGTCGCGTAGTCTTTCGTGAATGCCTCGAACTTGCCGAGCGCTTCACCGAACTTGCCGGCTTCGTAGTTGATGCACGCCGCGTGGAACGCGCTACCGGCAACGTAGTCCGGCGCGGCACTCTTTACGAGCGATTCGAGCCGCGTCTTCTCGAACGGGTCGTTAACGAACTTCGCGGGCTGCTTGAGCGCCTCTACTGCGGCGGCCTTTTGCTTGGTGTACTCCGCAATGACCGCGTCGAACGCGGCGACGGCTTCCGCGTTCTCGCTCTGCGACGAATGCACACGACCCATCAGGTACCGCGCGTGGGAACCGTATGGTTGCTCGAAGGGCGCGAGTTGCCCGAGCGACTTTGCCGCGTTGGGAATGTCGTTCAGGAGGAAGCTCGCGGTGCCGTGGTAGTAGAGCGCGAGCGGGCGGAACTTGCTCTTCGCGAGCGCCGCGTCCTTCACGAACGGTTCGACGGTGGCGCGTGCCTCCTTCGTCTTGCCGATGCGCAACTCCATTTCGGCGGTGTCGCACTTGGCGCGTGCGGACCACTCCGCCTCGGGCGGCGTTTTCTTGTCGAACACGTCGCGGGCCTGAACAAACAGCTTCTCGGCGGCGGCGAACTTCACGTTCGCGGACGCAGTGCGCTGTGGCATCTCGTTCGGTCGCGTGACCCCTTCGGCGAGTTCCTTCTGCCCCAACCCACGCTGGCACACGCCCGCGTGGTAGAGCGCGATGCCCTGGTCCGCGAACTTGCCGTCGGCGGCGGGGGGCAGGAAGGCGTCGAGCGCCTTTTGGTAATTGCGGTCGGGGAGGTCGAGGAGCGCGAGACCGAGACCGTAGCGAGCGGCGTTCGCGTCCTTGTACCCGCCGAACTTGGCGAGCAGTTCGCTGAATCGGTCCGCAGCGAACTGCGGGTTCCCCTCGTTGTAGGCCTTGCGACCTGCGTTTAGCAGCGTCTCAGCCTGCTGGTCAGGCGTGGGTTGCGCGCTGGCGAGGGTACACGACAGGGCGATGAGAAGAAACGCGGCGATACCGCGGACGCTGGTGCTGAGCATTAGAGTGCAACTCCCCTGATGGAAGAGGAACAGGGTGCGGCGGGTCAAGGCAACGGCAGGAACGTAACTCTGAGCAGTTTGGCGGGTCATTCCCAAAGCCGTGGCGGCGGCAGCGATAGGGTGGGACCGGCTCGCGTGGGCTATTGTTGTCCGAAAGGACGGGGCGCGTCAACCGTGCGGCCCGGAAAACCGTCGCATGTTACGAAGTTGCGCGGCGATCACTCACCAAAGAGGCGCGAAAACCAACTATGGCCACCCGGTTGTGGGGCGGGCACGGTCACCGGATTTCCTTGTAACACGGCCGTTCCCCAGACGCCTGCGATCTGCTCTGCGCGTGAACGTCCGACCCACTTCGCAAGCCGGCCAAACCCCAACGCGAGCACCGGGCGACGGCGGTCGATGCCGTGACCGTCGGACCCGAGCAGATGAATGAACCCGCCCTTCGCCCACCGTTTCAGCGCCAACTCGAAGTTCTGCTCCCACGGTTCCGCGAGCGCGTGGGCCGTTACTTGAAGCAGGCACCCGGCTTCAATCCACTTCTGTGCGAGCGCGAGGTCGTCGAGCAATTCGGGGTACCGCTCCGCGTGCGCGATGATGAGCCGCACGCCTTCGGGCTTGAGAGCCTCCGCGAGCGGCATCGCGTCGAGGAACCCACTGTACGGCATTTCCACGAGCAGCCACTGCTTGTGATCGCCAACCGACATCAGCATGCCGCTTCGCCATTCGTCGAGCGTGTTCGCGGAGAGCATCACCTCGCCGGTGGGATACACCGACAGCGGAATCTTCTTCACGCCAAGCGTGGCCGCGAGCGCCGCGGCGGCCGATCGCAAGTGATCGGCGGTGTTCGCGGGGTAACCGGGGTTCTGGTGCGCGAGTGCGGTCGCGTGGCGTGCGCCTTCGGTGACGAGCATGCGGCACATCGCGAGTGCCACGTCCGCAGTCGGTGGGCCGTCGTCGAGACCCGCGAGCAGGTGAACGTGGGTGTCCGCGAAGGGAATCATGGAAGTGTTTTTAGGGCGCGAAGGGTTTACGCCCTTCGCGCCTCACGAAGAAATCCAACCGTGTCGGGCGGTCTACTACCTGACCTGTAGCGTGGAAGGCTCACGGCACCGCCGCCGGGCGCCCCCCGGCGCGCCGGCAGGAACCACGAACGGGGGGTTGAACCAGACCAGCATGCTCACCGGCCGGAGTCGGCCGGTGAGCATGCTGGAACAGCCTTCCCCGCGACGCACTGAGAGGCAAAGGCTCGGCTGTCGCAACATCAGCCTGCTGCAAAGCAGCGAGCTAAACACACCCGACACGGAAGATCAGTGGCGAACCGCCAGCGTAAGCTGGCTGGGTTGTTTCGCCAATCGAAAGACAACCCAGCCAGCTTACGCTGGCGGTTCAACGACTACTCGCCCGCCGGGTCTTTGCCGTTGACCCACGGGCCTTCGAGCTTCTGGTAGTCCGGCGGCACGAGCGAGCTGCCGGTGTAGCCCGCGGGCGGGTTGAAACCGGCGATCTCGTTCGGCTTACCGCGACCCTTGCTCCGCTTCTCCCACTGCGTCGCCCAGGACGAGTCTGCTTCCTTCGTGACGCGTTTCTCCTTGTCCCAGAACAGCGCCTTGCCGAACCGGTAGCTCTGCACGCCCATGTTCACCGTCGCGAACGCGGCCGCACCCAACTCCGGCGTGCTCAGCGTGTCGCGGCGCTTCACCTTGTCCGTCATTTGGACGTGCGAGATGAAGTTCTCCCACAGAGCACGCGTCGCGTTGCCGGACTTCGGGTTCTCGAAGGTGTGGATCGGCTTGTCGGCTTCCGCGCCCTTCGGCTTCGACGGACCGCCCGAGAAGAACTGACCGTTCACCTCGAAGCCCTTCATGTAGTCGCCGCCGCCGGTGAAGTTGATCGTGCCGAGGTGCCCGCGAATCCGCTCGCCGAGTTGCACGTCGTTGCACATCGTCGCGGAGATGATGACCTGGCAACCTTCCTCGTAGTCCGCGACCACCGTGGCCGTATCCGGCACGTCGCGACCGTCGTACTCCATGTAGAGGCCGCCGGCGCCGACCACGCGGGCCGGGAACCGGACGCCCATCGCGGCGATGAGGTGGGTCGTCTGGTGAACGAAGAGGTCGGTGAACATGCCGCCGCCGAATGGCCAGTAGCAGCGCCACTGCCCCCAGATGGCGCGGTCGAACGGCATCTCTTCCGGCGTCGGCCCGAGTTTCTTGCCCGCGAGTTCGGCGTCGCAGCCGAGGAACTTGCGCCAGTCAATCGTCTTCGGAGTCATGTCCTTCTTGATCGGGTAGTAGCGCCATTGCCCGACCGAGCTGTTGCGGTAGTAGCTCGTCGTCCCTTGAAGCACGTGCCCGAGCTTCCCGGCCTTGATGTAATCGAGCGCGGCCTGCCACGTCGGGTCGGCCATCGACTGCACGCCGACCGTGACCGTGCGCCCGAACTTCTGCGCGGCATCGACGACAAGGATCGCTTCCTCGATCGTCTTGGTCATTGGCTTTTCCATGTACACGTCTTTGCCGGCCGCCATCGCGTCGATTGCCATCTTCGCGTGCCAGTGGTCGGGCGTGGCGATGCAAATTACGTCCACGTCCTTGTTGCCGATGATGTCTTCGTAGTTCTTCGAGATGCGGCTCTTGCCGGCGTCCATCGGGATGCCGCAAGTTTTCGCGCTGGGGTACAAGCCGCGGCCGGTGCGGTTCTTCTTGTCGTTGTTCCGCTTGCCGAGCGTCTCGTCGCCGTCCCACACGTCGCACACCGCGAACGGGTCGATGGGTTTGCCTTCGTCGCGCAGATCGACAATGATGTCGATGTGCTGCTGACAGCGCCCGCCGGTGCCGAGGAAGCCGACCTTCAGCTTCTCGTTGGCGGCCTTGATCTTGGCGTAGCTCGCGGCGGGGAGGTTCATGGCGGCGCCGACCGCGGCGGTGCCCGCGATGAACGCCCGGCGGTTTACATTCGATTTCGACATAGCTATCTCCAGGGAGGGGAATGTAGTTGCGAGTGATGAGTGCCGAGTTGCGAGTCAGAATCAGAAGACCGGCTTTGCTCGCAACTCGCAACTCGTTACTTCTTACGTTGTTCGAGCAGCCACTTGTAGAGTTCGTCGGTGCCGTAGGCTTTGTCCCACGAGTTGTGCGGCACGCCGGGGTACTCGTCGTACTTGGGTTTGCCGCCGGCCTTCTTGAGGGCTTCGACCATCTCGCGGGATCGTTCGACCTTCACCGCGGTGTCGGCGTCGCCGTGGAACACCCAGGTGGGGATGTCCTTGATCTTCTCCGCGTCCTTCACGTTGCCGCCGCCGCAGACGGGGACGATGGCCGCGAACCGGTCCGGGTGCGCCGCCGCGATGCTCCACGTGCCGTATCCGCCCATCGACAGGCCCGTGAGGTACTGCCGCTTCGCGTCGGTCTTGTACTCCTTCTGCACCGCGTCGAGGATGGCCAGCGCCCGCTTGCCGTCGTCGCTCGCGGCGCCCCACGTGCGCTTCTCCGATTGCGGAATCACGACGATGAACGGGAAGTCCGCGCGCTTCTTGATCGCCGGCCCGATGCCCACGTCCACCGGCGGCTTGGTGCCGCCCTTGGTCTCGCCGGAGCCGTGCAGGAACAGGAGGGTGGGGTATTCCTTCGTGCCGTCGTAGCCCTTCGGCACGAACACGACGTAAGGTGATTCGGTGTTATCGGCGTTCTTGAACTTCTTGTCCACGAACCCGGTTTTGGGTTTCTCGTCGGCGGACCGAACCGGCTGCGCCGCGCACGCCGCGCACAGTACGAACGCAACCAGGAGGCAGAATCGCATGGAGAGGCTCCGGGAAGGGTAGTGATGTAAGCCTATCAAACTATTCAGGCGCCCGCCAGCGAGCACTTCGAGTTAATGTGGTCTGCTCGCGACCGGCGCACGTGACGATTCTTTTAAGGTGGGTCGAGGCTCGCTTTGGAGCCGAAGGCCCACCACGACCGTTGACGACTCGCGAACTGACTCCTGGAGAACCTAATGAACATTCTCGTCACGGCCGGGAACACCCAGACCCCGGTGGACCGCGTGCGGTGCATCACCAACATCTTCTCCGGCAAGACCGGCGCGCAGATCGCCACGACGGCATTCGACCGTGGAAACAGCGTGACGCTGCTCACGTCGCACCCGGCGATTCTCACTGCGATCCCGGCTGCGCGCGAGCGAACCGCACCGAACTGGCGCGTTCGCGCGTACCGCACGTTCGATGACCTCGAATCGCTGATGGCCGCCGAAATCACGGGCGGGGGGTACGACTTGATCATCCACGCCGCCGCGGTCAGTGACTACCACGTCGCGGGCGTCTTCACGTACCAAGGTGGGCAATTCGCGGACGCAATCGCGGGCAAGGTGAAAGGTTCGCACCCCGAACTGTGGCTCAAACTCACGCCGGCACCGAAGCTCGTCGACAAGGTGCGCGCAGAGTGGCGATTCGCGGGGAAACTGGTGAAGTTCAAACTCGAAGTCGGCGTCTCGGAAGCGGAACTGGAAGACATCGCGGAGCGGTCGCGTTTGCACTCGCACGCCGACCTGATGTGCGCGAATACTCTTGAAGGGATGCACGAGTGGGCGCTGATCGGTGCCGGTGCGAGCGGTTACCGGCACGTCGCGCGGGCGGAACTGGCCGCGCACCTGCTCGCGTCCGCAGGCGCGTAACCGTCCCGGCGGAGCAGGTCAACCTCTCGATGTTGCCCGAGTCCAGGTCGGTGGCGCTGGTCGTCCTGCGTGACTACGGCCTTCGCGCGCGAATCTGCACCTCGCAGAACGTGAGCGCCGCGATGCCGTTCGCGCCGACAAGCAGGGTCTTCTGGCTCCACGCCGCGCTGTCGAGGTAGGTGATTGTCTTCGCGTCGGAAGCGGCGCTGAGTTTCAAGGTCACGCTGTTCGCGGTCGCAGTCCCGGAGGCGACCTTGCCCTTCTGCCCGTCGAGGTAGAATTGACCCGCGAGCGCGTTGTCCCACTTCACCGGCTGGTCGAACTCCAGCACGATCTCGTCCTTCTTGTTGTTAGCGAAGTACGCCAACTTGAGGTTCGGCGGCGTGATGGAGGTGGTCGGAACCTTCCCGTAGTGGTCGCGTTCCACAAGAGGACAGATGAGCCTCGCGAACTCGGCGTACCCTGCGGCCGGGAAGTGACAACCACCCGGCGGGTCGATGCCCAGCGTGGACATGATGCTAAGGTTGGAGAACGCCGTCGGCAGGTTCCGTTGCACCTCGCGCAAGCGGTTGTCGGAGCCGTTAATGCCCATCGAACACGACTTCGGCCAGATTTGGAAGACGTAGTAGTGCTTCACGTTCGGGAAGTCCGTCTTCCACCCGGCCGCCAGGTCGATGAAGAACTGGCGGTACGTCTCGTGACCGTAGCCCCCGGTGGGCCCGTCCGCGCCCTGATCGTTCTCGCCCTGGTGCCACAGAATGCCGCGGACGCTGTGCGTGAGCTTCGCCTGCTGAACCCGCCACAGGAGCCGGCCGTAGATGGTCGTCACGTCGGTCGGGTTGGCCGCGTTACGCTGGTGCTGGTCGATGCGGCTCCCGCCGACGGCTCCGTTGATGATGCAAACGGGAACCTTGTGCGATTCGACCAGCCGGAGCGCCAGCGCCATGCCCCAGTAGCCGATCTGCCCGTTCCCGCCGGTGCGGTTGCGGACGACCGCGCGCCCCCAGCGGTCGTCGCGTGCGCCCTTCGGGTCGCCGGCCGTGCCGCCGAAACTGCACACCCACTCGCTCGAAAGCGGCGGGTCGTCCTTACCCACGTCGGTAGCCTCCGCGTTCGATTGGCCGTCGATGATGTAGACGTCGCCGCAGAGAATTTGCGAGCGCGCGTCAAGCAGAGTGTCGTCCTTTTTCAGCCTCGCGCCGAACTCGATCGAGTACTTGACGAGGCCTGGCTTGAGCTTCACCGTGAACGAATACGACTTGTCGGCCTTGAGCGCCTGACGCAGGCGGCTGAACTCCTTGCCGTCCGCGTAAACATGCAGGAAGACGGAATCGGCCTCGCCCGTGATCTTGCCGCTGTAAACCAGAGTGCCCTCGTTCTTGTCGTCGCGGGCGTAGAACTGGCCGTCCGTGGGCTTCTCGTCCTTCGCGGGCACGCGCTCAACCCACGCGTCTTTCGCAGGCTCCGTGACCGCGATTGTCACGGTTCGCACGTTGGGCTTGCCGCCGTTGTCGATGGCCGCCGTCACGGTCATCGTGCCGCTGTTCTGGGCACGCTTGAGGATGAGTTTCCCCGGCGCGGCGTCCTGAATCGTGGCGATGTCGGAAACGCTCCAGGTGTAGTTGAGTTTGTCCGCGCCTTTGGCCCGCATCGCGTTCAGGTTGGTGATCTGAGGAACAACCTCAATCGTCTTGCGCCCGTCCCACACGGCCGGGGCTTGCAGCGTGAACTCTGGTTCCGGGATGTCCTCCTTGATCGTGACGGGCACGTCCTTCGTCTTCGTTTCGGTGGCGTAAACCGCTTTGAACCGGAGTGTCAGCGTCTGGTTGCCGACCACCCGCCCCGCGTCGAGCGTGTACGCGAAGCGGTCCGTGGCGACAACCGTTTCTTTGCCATCGCGAACGATGCTCCAATAGACCTTCTGCGCGCCGCCGGCCTTCGCATCGAACGTCATGCTCTTGCCTTCCGGCAGGGCCGCTTCAGTCTCCGGTGGTCCGAACTCGTTGCCGGGGCGCACCACCGGGCCGACCAGCGTTTGAAGTGGCTTCTGGTTCTCGTACTGGAGCCGGATCCAGTCGGCCGAACGCGCGACTTTGGAGATGCGCACCTCGTCGATGTCGCCGACGAAGTCGTAGTTGTTGTACCACCCGCCGAGCCACAGCCGGGCCGGGGTCTTGATGTTCAGAAGCGGCTTCGCGCTCGCGTCGAGTTTGCCGTTGATGTAGACCTTGCCGTCTTCGCGGTCGTAGGTGTGGACGACGTGAAACCACTCTCCAAGCGGTACGCGGACCGCGCCGCGAACGTCGGAGAAGTCGCTATCGATGTGAACGTGCGGCGGGCTGCGGAGTTGCATGCGTACCTTGCTGCCGCGACCGCCGCCCTCGTTGCCCCAGCCGATGATGGTCGCGTTCGGCCGCTCCGCCCGGACCCACGCTTCGGTGCTGTGCGAACCCGCCCCCGCGGGGTAGTCCGGGATCTTGTCGCCGCAGAAGACGCCCTGCTTGCCCGCGAAGTGCCTCGCCTGGCCCACCACACCCGCGGTAGAAGTCGTGCCGGTGTCTTTCGATTCGAGCGTCCCGACCTCGTCCTTCACCGGCCCGGTCATGTGCCACACGCTGATGTAGCCGTTCGACTCGTTGAAAACGGCCTTGCCGTTGGACTCCGACTTCGCGTCGGCCTTGCCCCAGTAGAGTTTGAGTTCCTGCCGCGCGTTACCAGTAATCTTGGGCACGCGCACCCAGACGCTCGCCACGCCCTTCGTCGTGTCCCACTCTTCGATCTGATGCGCGAGCGGTTCGCCCTTCGCGGACGAGAACCGCAGGTCTTCGCCGTTGGCTTTCGCCTGGGCGAAGTCGAAGTAGTCCTTGTGCAGTCGGACGAGCAGCGGGAAGTTCTCGACCGACGCGGACGCTGGCAGGTCGGCCCCTTCGGGCGTGGTGAGAACGTACACCGAGCCGGTGTGCTTCCAGCCGGGGTATTGGGCGGGCGCCGGTCCCGCGAGAGCGAGAACCAGAACCGAACTCAGTGCAAGAAGCGTTTTCACGAGCGGGTCCGTTCGGGAGTGGGTATCAGTCACGCGGCCACTTCGGTGCGCCCTTGAAGGCGCCACCGGCCACGCGGTTCTACGGTTTGGGTGGCGCAACCGGGATCGCTTCCGTGCTGGGCTTCGACTTCAACCCGGCGGTGTTCACGGCAATCACGCGGTAGGTGTGTTTCTTGCCGGCTTCCGGCTTGGTGTCGGTGAACGCAAGAGGCACGAGCGGTTGTGTGGGTGTGTCGCTGTATTGCAGGTTTTGGAAGATCGGGCGGCCGAACGAGTTCTTCCCCCCTTCGGGCACGTTGGCGAGGAACTGGCCGTCGCGCTCGATGACGAAACTCGCCAGCCCGCTTTCGAGGTCGGCTTCGGCTTCCCAGGTCAGCTTGTTGCCCTGCACTCGCACGTTCGTTGGCACGGGCGGCAGCGTGGTGTCGGTGACTTTCGTATCCTTGACGTACTCCATCCACGCTTTCGCGATCGCTTCGTTCGGGAGCCACGCGGCCTTGAGCGGCTCGGCGTACTTCGCGGCCAGCGCCGCTTCGCCGCCGAGAACGGGTGCGAGCCATGCTTTGTCTACCGGCATGGCCTTGAGCGGATCGCCGGCTTTCGGCAAGCGGGCGGTCAGGCAGGCGTCGAGCCACGGGATCGCGAGGTAGCGTTGGTTACCGCAGTCGTGACTCGACAGCGGATCGACCGCGACGCCGACAAGCCCGCCCTTGCCGCGAACCTCGTTGAAGAACGTCTCGTTCGCGGGCCACACTCCGGCAAACTGTTTGCCCTTTTCGGTGACGCCTTCCTTCGTGCCGAGGTTGCACATCAGCGGCACCTTGAGTGCCGCGTCCGGCAGCGTGTGCGCCTTGATTCCCTTGCGATTCGGATCGTCCTTCAACAGTGGCACGCCGGAGCGCAGCCACGCCGCCGCGACGCGGTCAGGGTGCAGCAGCACCATTCCGCCGGCCCAGTGACCGCCACCGCTGTGACCCCACAGCGCCCAAGGCGTTTTCGCCAACTCCGGGTGCCCCGATTTCGCGCCGAGGTCCGTGAGGCACTTCTGGAACGCGGCATCGGAGCCGTTACGCGGGTCGCACCACATCTGGCAGTCGGCCTTGTCCGGTTGCTCGTAGGACGGCGACAGGAGGGCGCAGTCGTGCTTCTTCGCCAGTGCTTGCCAGTGAAGATCGTAAGCGCCTGTCAGCCCCGACTTGCACGACCCCTCGCCGCACCCGTGTTGATGCACGATCACGCCGCGAAGCGACTTCACGCCCGGCGGAATCCAGACCGTGTAGTTGACCGCGTACGGCAGTTCGCCTTTCTTGTCCGAAGACTCGTAGCGCACGCGATAGTACGGCGCCTCGGCCGGTGGGAACACGTCGTAGGGCGGCTTCTGGGCGGGCACGTCGGCCGCGAACGCGACGAGAAGAAGGCAGACGACCCCCCAGCATTTCGCAGTAGTTCGGCGCATCGAAGAGTTCTCCTAAAAACGAGATTGTCGCATTCGCCACGGGGCAAGCAAGCCGCGATTTGGCTGTGGAGGGCGGCCGATGTTAGCCCAGTTTCAGGACGGGTGTGGCGTCGTGTAACGAGCCGCGACCGCAAGGGAGCGGCCAACGGAAGCCACTCCCTTGCGGTCGCGGCTCGTTGAGACGCGCCATTTTTTCCGTAAGCACTCTCGCCCAGAGTGGAGAAAGTCTTCGCGAGCAACCTGGGTGTGGTAACCGAATCGACTGTTCGCGCCACACGGGGCGAATATCTCACGCCCTCAGAGGAAAACCAAGCGTCTGACCTTACGGCTTTTTCGACGGATCGCCGCTCCCCGACGACGGGCTGATCGGCTTCGCCTCGTCGATGTGCTTGATCACGCTCTCGATCAGTTTCACGATCTCCTCGCCGGTCTTCCGGTCGTTTTCCTTCCCCTTGAGTGCGTTATCGGCGTCCTTCTTCTCCTGATCCTTCAGTTTGATCAGGTCCAGGGCCATCTTCCGCTCCTCGTCCTTCATCTTGTCGATGGTCTTCTTCATCTCGTCCGCGAGCTTCTTCAGTTCCGGGATCGCGGGCTTCGCGCCGGCACCCATCGCCGCGAGCGTTTGGACTGTGACGAGGGTGAGTTGGATCGGTTGGTCCTTCTCCGACAGCAGGTTCGCGACCGCGTTCACCTTCTTGCCCGCGGTCTCGCCCATCAGGGCGATCGCCTGAAGTGCCTGTACCTTCACGCCTACCTCGATCCCGGTGAGGTGTCTCGCGAACGCGTCCAGGTTCTCCTCGTTGACCTCTTTCGGGTCGAATCGCATCAGTACGAGGCGCGCCCAAATTTCGACCTGTTTGTCCTTCTCCAGACCCTCACGCTTCATCTTCGGGTCGCCGACGCGAGCCTTCATGTATTTGACGATCACCTCAGCCGACTTCGTGTTGATGGGCGGGGGCATCATCATGCCGGCTTTCTTCACGCCGTCCCACGGCGGGCCGAGGAGCATCAGCGCCTGGAGCGACTCCATGCGTACAGCTGCGCTCTCGTCCCTGGCGAACCGGTCCGCCAGGGACGAGAGTGCCTTCATGTTCGGACCGGTTGTTTCGTTGAACCCGACGCGGCCCAGCGTGCTGGCGATGGTCCGGCGTGTCTCGTAGGACGCATCCGACGCCGCGACGCCAGTCAGCGCCGTGATCGCGCCAGAGGCTCTCGGCCCGAACATGGAGACCGTTTGCACTGCCTGATACCGCGAACTGCCGCCGCTCGCCCCCGTGTCGATGACGTTGATGAGGAGCCGAAGAGCCTCCGTGTTGTCGTCCTCGTTGTCGAATGGGATTGCCCCGACCGCGTTCCAGACGGCGAACCTCACAGTGGGGTCTCGCTCGACGTTCATCCGCTTGAGGAGCAGTTTGCTCACTTCGCCCTTCTGGGCGGGCGGCCCGAAGTTCGGCAGCGTGCGAGCTGCGAACTCGCGGATCGTCGGGTCCAAGTGTCCCATGTCCTCCATCACGGCCTTGATATCTTTTCCGTTGATGTCGGTGGGCCACTTCACTTCCGGTGGTTTGACCGGATCTTTCTTGTCCGGGTCTTTCTTGTCGGTTTCCTTCTTCGACGGCTGCGCGGCGACCGGTGCGGTTGGCTGGGCATCCACAACGGCCGCGAGCAGCAGCGCGAGCAGTAGTGCGAACACGCCGCGAAGCGTGACGGAGCCCGCTCCGCGAGCGGGAGAGATGATTGATGGCGAGGCGGGTTGCATGGAGGGTACCTCGGGAGCTCTTCCCCAATACAGGCTAACGGTAAGCATACTCGCTCCGTTGGTGCCGCGCCAACGGCATACTGGCACTCTCGAGGTTCTTGCGCGTTCGGCGTGCGCCAGGATTTTCAGGCGTCGGTGGCGGTGGTCAAATCGCGTTACCCCAGTCCTCATTGGTGTTCAAGCGGTTTATCTTGTCTGGTCGATGACATTTCGTGATTTTTACCCCAGTC
>SXID01000184.1 GCA_005772955.1 Planctomycetia bacterium | reverse complement strand
GAACCGTGCCGAAGAAGCGTTCGATCTTGTCGATGGTGCGCAGTTCGGCGGCTCGTAACCGGGCCTTGATCTTGGCAAACGCTAACTCGATCGGGTTGTAGTCCGGGCTGTACGGGGGCAGGTACACCACCGAGCACCCCGCGCCCTCGATGGCCCGCACCGCCGCTTCGCGGATTTCGCCTTCGATCATGACGGACCTCCTCGCTTACCCGTTCAGTTCGACTGCCTCTTCCCAGTGCTGGTACAACAGCGCGAGCGCGTCCTTTGACTTCTCCAAATCGGTCATCGTGTCGCGGAGGCGGGTCGCGTCCTTGTACACATCGGGTGTTTGAAGCGCTGCTTCGTGGGTCGCGATCTTCTTCTCGGTTTTCGCGATGTCCGCTTCGATGTCCGGCACCTTGCGGTACGGGAACTTCCGCTTCGGCTTCGCCTTCGCGTCGCCTGTCGCGGGTGCGACGCCCCCGGACTTACGTCCGGGGTTCGCCTCCTCGGTGGACTTACGCCCCCCGCTCGCCTTGGCTGCCTGTTCGCGGGCGTTGCGAAGAAGCTCGTAGGTGTCGTAGTTGCCGTACACGACTTCCGTCGTGCCGTCGGCGAAGACGATCATTAAGTCCGCGACGCGGTTCAGGAAGTAGCGGTCATGGCTCACGACGATGCACGTTCCCTCGTAGTCCTTCAGCGCCTGTTCCAGTGAATCGCACGCCCAGATGTCGAGGTGGTTCGTCGGCTCGTCGAGGATGAGCAGGTTCGCGCCGTTGACCGTGAGCTTCGCGAGCGCGGCCCGCGACCGCTCGCCACCGGACAGCGATTTGATAGTGTGTTCGACGATTTCGCCATGCAGCCCGAAACTGCCGAGCAGGTCGCGCATCTTCTGTTCGGTGTGCTGCGGGTCGTCGTCTGGCCACACGGCCCGCATCACGCTCTTCTCGGGTTCGAGGATCGCGAGGTGCTGGTCGAGGTAGCCCGGAAACACCAGGTGCCCACGCTGGACGAGACCGCTCGTCGGTTCCTCATCGCCCAACAAGATGCGGAGTAGCGTCGTCTTGCCGCAGCCGTTCGCGCCCATGATCCCGAGCCGCTTACCGCGCGGCAGGTCGAAACTCAAGTTCTCGAACAGCTTCTTCTCGCCGTAGCGCTTCGTCAGGTCTTCGGTGTGAAACACGATGTCGCCGGAGCGCGCCACTTCGCTGAACGCGATGTGCGGGCCGCTCACCTTCGTCGGCTTTTCGATCCGGTCGATCTTGTCGAGCGCCTTCACACGCGACTGTGCCTGCTTCGCGAGTTGCCCGTAGTGCGCCCGGCGGATGAACTCCTCCTGCTTCTCGATGTACTCTTTCTGCGACTCGAACTCCTTTAGTTCGCGTTCATACTTCTCGTCACGAAGTCGGACGTACTGCTTGAAACTACCGGGGTAGCTCGTGATCTTCCGCTGGTGCAACTCGAACGTCTTGTTCGTCACCTTGTCGAGAAAGTAGCGGTCGTGACTGACGACGAGCATCCCTTCGGGCTGCTGGCTGAGGTAGTTTTCCAACCAGCGGGTAGTGTCGATGTCGAGGTGGTTGCTCGGTTCGTCGAGAAGCATCACGTCAGGCGCGGAGAGGAGCACTTTCGCGAGCAGCAGCCGGCGCTGCTGGCCGCCGGAGAACGTGTTCGCGTCGCGGCGGAAGTCACTCGCTTTGAACCCCAGACCCGCAAGTACGCCTTCGACCTTGTGATCCAACTCGAAAGCGTCGTGGTGGCGGAGCAACTCCGTGAGCCGGTCGAACGTCGCGCTCAGTTGCTTGTGTTGCGTTTCATCGGTCGAAGTGGCTAACTTTTCGGCGACGCGCTCGAACTCGCGCTGCGTGGCGAGCAACTCATCGAACGCGCTCTTGGCTTCCTCGAAGAGCGTGCGCCCGGTGGGGAACTCGGCGACCTGTTGGAGCAGCCCGAAGCGCGCGCCCGCGTGCAGTGTGACCTTGCCGGAGTCGGGTTCGTCGAGGCCCGCGAGTATGCGGAGCAAGGTCGTTTTGCCGGCCCCGTTGGGACCGACGAACCCGACCCGCTCGCCCGCGTGGATCTCGAATTCCACGTCCTCGAAGAGCGGTGTCGCGTCGTACCCACGAGACACGTTCGTACAGGAAAGGAGCAGCATGCGTGGACCTAAGAAGAACCCCTCCCAACCCCTCCCCTGAGAAGGGAGGGGCTTCAGACGGAGGATGGAACGGCGAACGCGCCGCGTTCGCTTCGAAGCCCCTCCCTTCTTGGGGGAGGGGTTGGGAGGGGTTCTTCATCAACTTAACAGAATGCGGAGCAGTTCGGGATGCACCGCGGGGTTGCCCGCAACGAGGTCCGGGCGGTATGGGTCGAACGGCTTCCCGTCCGTCGTGCCCAACACGCCACCGGCTTCGACGATGAGAGCGGCGCCGGCCATCACATCCCACGGGTAGTTGTCGTAGGCCCAGTACCCGTCGAACCGGCCGCACGCGACGTACGCCATGCTCAGAGCCGTCGAGCCGTTGCGGCGAAGCGATTGCGCATGTTCGGTTAACTTCCTCCACGCTTCGAGGTTGCGGAGCTGCTTCTGGTAGTTCGCGGGGAACCCGGTGCTGATCATGCCGCCTGCCACGTCGGGCACGGTACTCACGCGAATCGGCTTGTCGTTCAGGAACGCGCCCAGTCCATCCGCGGCACTGAAGAGTTCGTTCTGGCGCGGGTCGAGGATCACGCCCACAATAGCCTTACCCCGGTGCCACAGCCCGATGGACACGCAGTACGCGGGCACGTCGTGAACGTAGTTCGCGGTGCCGTCGAGCGGATCGACCACCCACGCGGGCGGAGCGTCGGCCGGCGGGCGCACATCTTCGGGCGACTTCCCAACCGACTCCTCTTCGCCAATGAAGACGTGTTCGGGGAACGCGCCGAGCAGGATGTCTTTGATGATCTGTTGCGACGCATTGTCGGCGTCGGTGACGAGGTCGGCGCGACTCTTCTCGCGGACCGAGAACTTGGAGCGCCATCGCTCCAATTCGGCGGCTCCCTTACGGGCGGCTTCGATCGCAACAGACAGGTATTCGCGCAGGTGTGCGGTTTCTGTGCTCATGCGGAAATGATACGGTCTTCCGCCGCTTGCGGCTTCGCGAGTGCAAAGCGCCCGCGAAGCCGCAAGCGCGTCACTTCACGCCGGCCTTCTTCGCGGCTTCTGGGTCGATTGCCTTGACCGCTGCGCACGCCGCGGTCGCGACTGCGTAGTCGCGGTGGTTGATGAGCTTCAGCAGTTCGGGCACGGCATCCTTCGCGTCGGCCCCAACGCGGCCGAGCGCGCGGGTCGCCATGTACCGCTCGTTCTCGCCAGCGGTTCCGTCCAAGTTGCCTTCTTCGAGGGCGCGAATCAGGAGCGGGATCGCCTTCGCGTTCTTGTTCATCCGCCACGCGGTTTCGGCCGCGGTGATGCGGACGTGGTGCGTGCGGTAGCCCATCCCGTTCGCGGCTTCTTGCTCGCCGGTCTTGTCGCCAGTCAGCAGGAACAACGCGAGCGCCGCGTGCGCGCGAACAAGCGCGTCGGGGTGTTCGAACTTCTTCTTCAACACTACCACCGCGTCGTCCTTCTCGGTCGGTTGAATGAGGCCCAGCGCCTCGCACGCGGCGGACTGCACGAACGCGGGTTCATCGCCATCGAGTAGCGCGATCAAAGGAGCGACCGCGTCCTTCGCCCCTGGCCCGACACGGCCCAACGCCTCGGCGCTTGCGGAACGTACCAGTGCGAACGGGTCGAACAACCGCTTCACGAGTTCGGGTACGGCGGTCTTCGCTTCCGCGCCAAATTCGCCGCCGATGTCTGTCGCCGCCGTTGCCCGGACGAACGGGTCGGTGGAGCGTAGCCGTTTGGTGGCCGAAGGCAGAGCCTGCGCATTCTTCTCGATGCGCCACAACGCGATCGCCGCCGAGAGCTTCACCTGATCGTTCGGGATGTCGAGCGCGGCGAGCAACTCGATGATGACCGCCTGATTCGTGGGCCGGAGCGCCTTGAGAGCCTCGGCCGCTTCGATACGCAGGTCTTTCTCTTCGAGGAAATCCGTGAGTACCTGCGCTGCTTTGGGCGTGGGCGCAATGCGGTACGCGGTCACCGCCGCTGCGACGCTCAGACCGGGCGTCTTGCTCTCGATAATCTTCTGGAGCGTTTCGAGTGTCTCTTTGTTCCAAGCCGGCGCTCCGGGTCCGATGTCTCCGAGCACGGTCAGCACGGCGAGGAGTTTCGCCGGGTCAAGGTCCGGCTGAATGAGTTTGGCGAGCGCGGACGCCGCGTCCTTCGACTGAGGGCCGAGTGCCGCGGCTGCGGCGATCACATCGGACGGCTCCTGAGATTTCAACTGCTTCGTGAGTTCGTCCAGCGTCTCCTTCGATTGATCGATGCGCCAGAGTGGAGCGTGCGCCAGACCGCGGCCCTGAGTCTTGGGCAACGCGGGGTACAGGAGTTTCACCACGTCCGGGTCGCGGGTGATGCGCCACACCGCGAGGGTCGCGGGCACGTGGTAGATCATCGGGTTCTTGTCGTCGCTCACGCGCGTCTTGAGCGCGGGCGCCGCGTCCTTCGCGCCCGGCCCGACGCGCCCAAGCGCGTCGGCCAGTCGCGCCACGAGAAGCGGATCGGCACCGGCCAGGGCGTTGTTGATCACCGGCACCGCGGGCGCGGCCTCCGGCCCAAGTTCGCCGAGCAGCCGCGCCGCGGCGTAGTTCTCGTCCTGTCGCTCCGATTTCAGCGCCTTCGTGAGTACCGGCAGCACGGTTTCCGCGCTCGCGCCGAGTGAGATGAGCGACTCGGCGGCCGTGAGCCGCACCAGGGGAAACTTGTCGTCGAGCAGTTTCGTGAGCGCGGGAATCGCGGAGTGCGCGCCGATGAAGCCGAGCGCGCGCGCCGCGCCCCCGCGGATTTCGAGGTTGTCGTCGTTGAGCATCCGCACCAGCGAGGGCACGGCGGATCGCGCGTCGGCCCCGATCATGCCGAGCATTGCGATGCAGGCACGCCGCGTATCGGAATCTGCCCACAGTCCCTGCGTGAGCGACGGAACCGCAGCGGGTCCGAGATTAACTAACTTCCGCACGGCCTCGGCCGCGGTCCCGGCGTTCCGCCCGATCGCGTCCGCGATCAACGCGTCGATCGCGGCATCGGTCGGCGCTCCCATCGGCACCACCGGTGGCGTGGGCGGGTCCGCGGCCGGCACCGACGCGACCGCGACCGACAGGAGAACAAGCGCGACGACGATTCGCATGGTGTTGGTTCCGGTTATTGGGCTGCGTTTGCGACGCTCGCGGAGATCAGTTTAACGCGAACCGCCTGCGGGTTGCAGCGGATTCGCAGCGGCTCCTTGCCGCTCACGCCACGGT
The DNA here is from genome assembly GCA_005772955.1 of Planctomycetia bacterium. GTDB lineage: Bacteria > Planctomycetota > Planctomycetia > Gemmatales > Gemmataceae > Gemmata. The sequence goes on along the minus strand of SXID01000184.1, from coordinate 6,906 downwards.
TCACGACCATCGCGGTTCCGTCCTTCTCGAACACGCCATGATCGAAGCGCCGACCGTACACGCTCGGCACGAAGATCGACCCGATCAGCGGCACGCGAATCCCGCCGCCGTGGACGTGCCCGCACAGCATCAGGTCGATTTTTTGCGCGAAGCCCCAGTAGAAATTGTCCGGTGTGTGACTGAGGCACAGCCGGAACGTGCCCGTTGGCGCGGCGCGCAGGTCGGGCGTACCGGCGAACCATGGCCCTTCGTGCCCGACCGCGACGCACTTCACCCCGCGAACGATCAATTCCCGCCAGCCGTTGCCGAGGACGGTATAGCCGGTTGCGCTCAGTTCGGCGCGAATGCGTTCCGGGTCGTGGTACTTGTCGTGGTTGCCGAGGATCGCGAGCTTCGCCTCGTTCGCCTGAAGCCGGCCGAGCAGCGGTTGAATCCATTCGTGGTGCGTGTCGGTGTCCACGAAATCCCCCGCGAGGCACACGAGATCAGGGACTGGTCCGCGTGTAAGTTCGTCAATGATTCGCTCGAAGTACACGCGGCTCGGTGTGCCGTGAAAGTGCAGGTCGCTGACGAGCAGAATCGTGAGGCCGTCCCACGCGACAGGCAAGTTCGGCAACGCGAGCGTGAGGTCGGTGATGTCGAACTTGAACGCGCAGTTACCGGGCACGCGCACGGCGCGCCGGTGCTTGCCATCGCCGACCAGTGACTCGCCAAGTTCGGGCCACAGGTCGAGCGTGCGGGTTTGTTCACTCACGACACACGCGGTCGGCTTCCGCAGTGCGCGAACGAGCGTGATGACAGGCAACACAGTCGCGCCAAAGATGAAGCACGCAGAGGCGTACAGAATCGCGGCCCAACCCCAATCGCCGGGCGAATCTTCCTCCGGGCGACTCGAATTGATAAACGGCTGCGAGAAGGCAAACCAGACCAACGCGGGAAACGCGAGGATGGCGACGCCGGTGATGAGCCGCCACGCCTTCAGCAACCCCTTCGAGAGCGGGCGACCGTACAGGTGGCTCAGAGTCGCCGTCCAGATACATGCGTGCCCGACCCACGCGACCGCGACCGCGAACAGGAACAGGATCAACATACCCGACATGCTACGGCCAACCGCGAAGAAGAAAATCCGCGCGGCACGTCTCGCATGCGACCGAGCCGCCGTTTAGTATCTCGATAGGTCATTTCCTTAAACAACGGGAGAACGCGATGCGTGTACTGGCAGCCGGTTTGTTCGTCGCGGGAGTTCTCGCGACTGTGTCGTTCGGCTCGGCCCAACCCCCCGGCGGCAAGGGCGGCGAACCCGGAAAGGGTGGGCAATCCGGCGGCAAGGGCGGACAGCCCGGCGGGCCGGGCGGCAAGGGCGGCGGGTTTGGGATGCCCGCGCCCGGTCAAGTTCTCGCGCCGTTCGTGCAAGAACAACTGAAACTCACCGACGCGCAGAAGAAAGACCTCGAAGCGATCCAGAAGGACGTGGACGCGAAGATCGAGAAACTTCTGACCGACGAGCAGAAGAAGGCATTCAAGGAAATGAAAGAGCGTCGTGGCGGCTTCGGTGGCGGCTTCGGCGGCGCCGGTGGGCCGGGTGGCCCTGGCGGCCCCGGTGGGCCGAAGGGTAACCCGCCCCCGCCGAAGCCGGAGTAAGTGACGCAGTTGGTGTCCGGTTCCGCGCCTGGGGCTTACGCCCACAGACCACGAACAGCCGCCCCATCCGGGTAAGAAGATTGCGTCTTGGTTTTCAGCCCTGGAAGGGCGACCGTTCGTGGTCTGTGGGCGTAAATACGGAACCCCGCCCAATGGGCGGGGTTCTTTTTGCGCGCCACGCCCTTTACTTCCCCTCGCGTTCGGGCCGGGCTATAATCTCTGTATCTTCCGCCCACCCGGAGAGAGACCGGATTATGGCAACGCCACTCCCGGAAGTCGTCCCGGACCAGGAAACCGAAACCAGGACACGCCGCCAACCGCCTTACGCGGTCGTCCTGCACAACGACGACACGAACACCATGGAGTTCGTCGTCGCCGTGCTGCGCAAGGTGTTCGGGTATACCGTCGAGAAGTGCGTGAAACTGATGTTGGAAGCGCACGAGAAGGGCAAGGCCGCGGTGTGGATTGGGGCGCTAGAAGTAGCCGAACTGAAGGCCGATCAGATCCGCTCGTGTGGTTCGGACCCATTCGTGAAAAAGGGCGGGCACCCGCTCGGCGTCAGCATCGAACCGGCTGCTTGATCTTCGTAGGGTGGGTCGAGGGCCGCGCTTCGCGGGCCTCGACCCACCCTACAAGACATTACCGCGGCCCTGGCGGGGCGTACTTCGCCAGCCACCCGAACACTTCCTTGTGCCAGTGCTGACTGTTCTTCGGCTTCAACACCCAGTGCCCTTCGTCCGGGAAGTTCACGAAGCGACTCGGCACGCCCTGACGTTGCAGCGCGCTGAACAACTCGTGTCCCTGTCCAATTGGGCAGCGGAAGTCGAGGTCGTTGTGGATGATCAGCATCGGCGTTTTCGCCTTCACCATGTTGCCGGCGCGTTTGTGCGGGGAGAACTCCGCGTACTTGCCCGGCTTCTCCCACGGCAGCCCGCCGTGCTCCCACTCGTCGAACCACAACTCGTCCGTCGTGCCCCACATGCTCTCGAAGTTCCACACCGAGCAGTGCGTGATTAAACACTTGAAGCGCTTCGCCGCGTCACTCACCGCGAACCAGTTCATCATGTAGCCACCGAAACTGCCGCCCGCGGCACCGATCCGGTTCTTGTCCACGTAGGGCAACTTCTCGACGTGGTCGAGGCCCGCGACGAGGTCGCGGTAACACTTGCCGCCCCAATCGCCGGTGATTTCGTCAACGAACTTCTGGCCGAAGCCGGTGCTGCCGCGCGGATTCGGCATCACCACCACGTAGCCCTGCGCGGCCCACGCTTGCGGGTTCCAGCGAAAGCTCCAACTGTTCTCCCACGCGCCTTGTGGCCCGCCGTGAACCAGGAACGCGACCGGCCACTTCTTCGACCCGTCGAACCCCGGCGGCTTCAAAATCCACATCTGCATCTCGACTTTGGTCACGACCGGGAACACCAACCGGTTCATCGTCACCCGGCTCTCGACCGGCACGTCCACCGACTCTGGTTTTCCCAGGTCCAGTTCCGCGAGGAGTTTCTCGTTGACGCGGCTCACGTCTACCGGCTTTGGCTTCTCGCCGGGCCACCAGTACGTTTTCACCTCGGCCGGGTGGTGCATCGCGGCCTCGGTGAACGCGAGCATGTTCCGCTGGCGCGAAACGGACAGCGACCCGCACGCGCCGGATGCGTACTCGACCTTGAGGCCGGTCCCTTCGACCTGAACCATGAAGATCGGTGTCGCGCCCTCGGCGTCCGCGGTAAACAGGAACGCGCGATCGTACCCGCCGTTCCAGACGAACTCGTTCACCGAGATGTCGTACCGCGCGGTTGAGTTGAATGGCTTCCCGCTAAGCGTGCCGTCAGATGTGCAGTCCGCGACGAGGATGTTCCACTTGTCGGCTTCGTAGCCGGCTGTCTTCTGCGCGCGCCACGCGAGCTTCTTGCCGTTAGCCGAGAACTTCGGACCACCGTCGGCGGCCTTGTTGTCGGCAGTGAGCGTCTCCCACTTCGGCGACTTGTTGGTGATGCTCACGCGGCACAGGTCGTGGTTGGTGCTCCACGCTTCTTCTTTCTCCGGCACCGCGGTGAACACGAGGTACTTGCCATCGGGCGTGAAGGTGAAGTCGTCGCCGCTGCTGAAGGTGGATGACGTGGGGTTGGCGTCGCGGTCGCCGGGGGTCACGTCACGGCAATCCTTTCCATCGGCCTTGCAGACGAAGAGGTGCTGCCGCTTGTCGCCGACGTAGTCGTCCCAGTGGCGGTAGAAGAGTTTCGTGAACGTCTTCACCTTTACCGGGCTTTTCTCGATCTCGTCGTCTTTCTCCCTGTTGAGCTTGTCAGCCTCCGCGAACGGCTTCTCGCTGAACTCCGGGTATACGCTCGACACGAACGCGACGTGCGTGCCGTCGGGCGACCAAGTGCCGCTGCTCGCCCCGGTGCTGATGTCGGTGAGTTGCTTTACCTCGCCGTCAGGGGTGAGTACCCACAGTTGCGGCGCACCCGAGCGCGTGGACTCGAACAGGATGCGTTCGCCGTCGGGCGACCAGCGCGGGTTCATGTCCTTCTTGCCCTTCGGGTCGGTGAGTTGTTTCGGCTCCGCCTTGCCTTCGGCCGGGGCAAGCCACAGCGCGGTGCTGCTCTTGTTTGCCTTGAGGTCGACCGTCGTGACCTGATAAACGACGGTCTTCCCGTCCGGGCTGACCTGCGGGGCCGCGGCGCGCTTGAACGCGAACAGGTCGTCCACCTTCATCGGCCGCTTGTCGGGCGGAGCGGCGAGCAGATGCGTGGACGGCACCAGTGCGCCGAGGAAGAGCGCGCCGACGAGAACGAAAGGACGGAATCGCATGATGCACCTCAGTGGGTACTCAGAGCCGCGACGCGCAGCGGAGCGTCTGAGTCACGTTGTACCCGAACGGCAGCGCGCAAAAAAGAACCCGCGACCGGTTGGTCGCGGGTTCGGGGGGCGCGGGTTCGGGGGGCGCACTTACCAGTTGCTGCCGAGCACCTCGCCGCCGGCGAAGGTGGAGGCGTTGCGGTAGGTGGCCAGATCCATCGAGTCGCGGACGAATCGTACCGACCCATCGGCCAGCCCGAAGTTCGCCCCGCTCGTGTGCATGCTCCGGAACGAGTAAACGTTCGGCCAGTACCCCGGGGTCACATTCACCCCGGTCGGTTGGATTAACGTGGTCCCGAGATTCAGCGGGATGGCGCAGGTTCCGTTCGCCCCGTTCGCGTACGACCAGGCGTTGTGGTCGTTCATCACCCCGACGTCTTCCCCGATCATGAGCGTGTTGCTGGTCCCGTCTGTGATCTGGGCCAGAACCAGTTTGCGCCGGTTGTCCTCGCGGCAGAAGATCCCGTTCCCGCACGGGTTGCCAGTCAGCCCGTCCCCAAATCCCGTGCCCAGGTTGTTCGTGTAGTTGCTCGACGTGCCGCCGTGGGTGTAGTGCGAGCCGGACACACCCTTATAACTGGTGGAGGCGACAGTGAATCCTCCCCAGTTGGCGACGTTTGTCCGGGTCTCGGGAGTCGTGTCGCTGGGGCAGCGGAAGGTCGGCACAACGGTCCGCATGAGAGTCTGGCCGGTGGCCGAGTTCATGGCCGCCTCCGGGGTCGTGCTCAGCCCGCCGGCCTTGAACAAGTTCTCCTGCTCGAGGTTCGGCAACATCCGGGCGAGGAAACTCCACTCGGTCCGGCCCTGGTTGCAACACCCGGTGAAGTTTACCGGGTCGCCGTTGTACGGGAACCGGCCCTGCGCATCTTGATAACTGTGAACCCCAATCGCGATTTGTTTGAGGTTGTTTTGGCACTTCATGCGTGCGGCGGCGGCACGCACCTTCTGTACAGCGGGCAGAAGCAGCCCAATCAGAATCGCGATGATCGCGATAACGACGAGTAACTCGATCAGTGTGAAAGCACTTTGCCGGCGGGAGTGAGCGAACATGGATGAACCTCCGTGAACGAAACGAAATCTGTGGGCCAACAACCCCTCAACGAACACAAAGAACGGAGCAAGACCAAACGTGCAAAGCGGAAACTATTTCTCAGTATCCACGCCACGCGGCGCCGTGCAAGCGCTAAATCAGCGCCGATCGGCGCCGGGTCACTGTCGCAGTGCGGTGGTCAGTTGAGAGGGCCGACGACCCCGCTGTTGGCGTTCCAGAACCCGCAGAAGATGTCCATGTTCACCCCATACGAGATGTTGCGGACGGAGCCGTCGGCGAGCAGAGTGGGGCACCCGCCGGTGTGCGCGCTGCCCTGCGTGTAGTCGGAGGTGAGAGCCAGTCCGCTGGCGACCCTGTTGAACGTCGCCGTGTCCGAGTCTGGCTGAATGCCGACCCAGGCCCGGTTGGTCCACCACGGCTGGGCGCCCGCGTCGCCACCGGTCAGGGCTTCAAACGGGAAGTCGTTCCGTCCTCCGGCCTGGACGTTCGCGGGGCGCAGCCCGCGGTGGGCGACTAACCCCGTGTTCGAAGTGCCGTTCGCGTTGGTGACCGTCGTCATCGTGTACGCCGGTGGCCACTTCGCCCTACTGGCGCACCACCCACCCATGATCGTGAACCACGTGTCAACGCCGGCTGCCGCCCCCTGGCTGGGACCGCGGTGGTTGGGATCCCACGCGGCCGAGTGAACGCTGGCGTAGTCCACCTTCGCGCCGACCTGCGGGCCTCGGCGGGTCGGGCAGAAGTAGATCGGCACGGGGGCAGCAACCCCGCCTGGGTTGGACGCCAGGTTGTTCCCCTGCTCGATGTACGGGAGAATGACCGCCTGCCAGGATTGCCTCGGTTCGTTGGGCGGGAGCAAGGTGTCGTTGCCTCCGAGCGAGTACCCAACCGGGAACCGCGATCGCGCGTCGTGGTAGGCGTGCAGGCCAAGCCCGATCTGCTTGAGGTTGTTGGAGCACTTCATGCGGGCCGCGGCCTCGCGCACTTTCTGCACGGCGGGCAACAGCAGCCCGATTAGAATCGCGATGATCGCGATCACCACCAGTAACTCGATGAGTGTGAAAGCACTTCGCCCGCGGTGCCACGGCACCGTGAGCGTGGCACGATCGTCAGGAGGATCATTGGGGAGAGGCATGAAGAAACCCAGGAAGGGGAGAATGATTCGCGTCCAGTATGCGCTTCGCGGCAGACCGCGCCTAGCGGCAACCCCGCGCCGCGAGGTTCTTGCGCGTTCGGCGTGCGCCAGGATTTTCAGGCGTCGGTGGCGGTGGTCAAATCGCGTTACCCCAGTCCTCATTGGTGTTCAAGCGGTTTATCTTGTCTGGTCGATGACATTTCGTGATTTTTACCCCAGT
>SXID01000183.1 GCA_005772955.1 Planctomycetia bacterium | reverse complement strand
GACGCCCACGGGCGGACTGAAGTCCACACTGAAAATCGCCGTGCCAATCGTTGCGCTCATGGGTGTGATCTTCGGCGTCACCTTCTTTGCTCAGTACACGCAGAAGCCGCCCGAGGTTGAACCCAAGGGAAAGCCCGGCGAGTCAGGAACCTCCAGGAACGAGCCGCCGCTGGTGTTCTTCGCGAGTACGCGAGTGTGGGATCCGCCCTCGCTCGCGCCGGAGTACAGGGATTTCCCGCTCCTGGCCCCGTCTCGTGACCCCTCGAAGGAATTGCCGTTCTCGTTTAGCATGCAGGATCGCATCTTTCAGGGTTTTTACGAACCGGGACCGCAGGAACGGCGGACCGCGTTTTGGTTTGAGAACCGAAACCCGCACTCGGTCACGTTGCAACTCAAAGACCTGGGTTGCTCCGCTTGTAGCGGGGGCCGGGTCGCCGCGATCCCGCCAGAAGTCACGAAGGCGTACCTGCACCGGACCGCGTTGGCCGCGCTCCCGATCGGGCCGTTCAACGCGTTCGGGGTTGGGTTGGCGGATCCTGCGGCGGACTTCGACAAACTCGACTGGACCAGTCACAAGTTCAGCGACAACCGGAACGCGGCATACAAGGTGCCCCCGGCGCCCGCCGTGCCGGACAAATGGTCCGCGCAGTGGGGCATCCTCGAGTTCACGTTCATTGTGCATCCCAAGCCGGTGATTCCCCTGTGGACCGAGTTCGCTACCCAGGTGGACGGTAACCCAGAGCAGGTCGGGAGGCACCGGTTCGAGATCTTCTTCTCCCCATCCGAGGCATGTCTGGTGTCGACGCCCACGATTGACGCGGGCGAGATCAACCAACTCACCCCGGACCGCGAATACACCTTTCTCGTGTACTCCGCGACACGCGGCCCAGGTTCCGAGTTTGGCGACTTGGATCTTCCCAAGTGCGTCATCCAGGCACCGCCCGGCATTGACCCCGGTCAGTTCGTAGAAGTCACTAAGGTGGAGCGACTCCCCCAACACGAATTGTTCGACGTGGTGCGGGAAGCCGCTAAACAGGGGAGGTTCACGAAGGTGCAGGGTGCGTACCGGGTAACAGTTGTGGTGCGCCCCAAGATCGGCAAAGCCCGGCTCGACATCGGTCAGATGGAACGCACGGTGTACCTGACGGCCGGCGATGCCAAGCCGCAGTCGGTACTCGTCAGCGCGATGGTGCGCGGCCCCGTGTGGCTGGCGAGCGGAAAGTCCGACATTGAACTTGAAACGTTCAAGGGCCGGTTGGGGTTGAAGGAACACTCCATCGGCGAACTGCTGACCGAGGCGCCGGGCACGGAACTGAGCATTGTCAAAGCGGATTGCAAGCCGCAGATCGTCGGTTGGGAGTACGAAGTAGTTAAGAAGGCCGACCGTGGCGGTAGGGGCGTCTACGACTTGAAAATTACGATACCCCCCGGGCGGCAGTTCGGAGCGATCCTCGATAACCCGATGATTGTGATCGAAGTGAAGGGGCCGACCCCGCAGCGGATGAGGATCCCCGTGAAAGGTTCTGGCGGTCCAGGGTGAGTGTGCCGGTCGTGCGACGCACGCGGGCGGCGCGATTCACGCACCCTTGCCCAGCCCGCGCAACCCGGTACGCGACGCACCTTCGACACCCCGGCGCCCGCCCCACCGCTCGACACGTCGTCGCACTCTGGTCGAAACCTGTAGGGGAGTGACCCCACCCGCCGTTCAGGAGGACGACCCGCGATGACCGATCCGACCCCAATTCCGTTCGCACTTGAGTCATCGCAACGGCGGTTTGCCTTTTCCGCACTAGTCGGCGCGCTGATCGCTGTCGGGTGCGTCGCGGCCACCCCGGAATCTCACCTCACGCCAGTCAGCGCCGATAGCACGTCAGCCCCGACACTTCCGATTCTGGTGCCGGGCGCGCGTGTTCCGGTCGACCCGCCCGCGAAAGGCAAGGAAACGCTTGTCGGCGGAGTGCCGCTGTTCGCGAACTGGCCAAAGGATCAGAAGCCGGACGCGGTCATCGTCTTCTCCGGCCAGACGTTCGGCTTACTTCAGCCGTGCGGGTGTAGTCGCCCGCAGACCGGCGGTTTGGAACGACGCGCGTACTTCATCGATACGCTCAAGGCGAAGGGCTGGCCCGTTATCGGCATAGACCTCGGCGACTTGTACCCCGAGAAGCCAGCGGTTCGCGATCAAGGCCGGCTCAAGTACATCGCAACGATGCACGCATTGCGCGAAATGGGCTATGTCGCGGTCGGCGTCGGCAAGACGGATCTCACGGGGCAACTCGACACGCTGCTTGGCGCGTACATCCTGCAGAAGGAGCAACGCCCGTTCACGCTCGCAGGCAACGCGGTTGGCCTCGACAACGCCGGGAAGGTAGTGCCGCGGCTCCAGCGGTTCCCGGTGACGCCCGGCGACACGCGTCCGCTGATCGGTCTGACCGAGGTCGCGGACGTGGGCACGGTGCCCGTCGGTGTCGCGGGCGTCGTTGGGACGTCACTCGCGCTGGCAGCGCGAACGACCAAACTCGACACCTCGATCGACTTCGCCGATCTCGGGGCAACACTGAAGGCCGCGACCGCTGAACTCGGCAAGCACGCAAAGAAGCCGCAACTGAACGTACTCATCTATCAGGGCACCAGCGCGGACGCCGCAAAGGTCGCAAAGGATTTCCCGCAGTTCAACGTGATCCTCAGTCAGGCGGATGACGCGCTGCCACCGCTGATGCCACAGCAAGCCGCGGGAACGAACACACTCCTCGTCCAGGTCGGCCACAAGGGGCAGCACGTTGGAGTGCTCGGCGCATTCAGGAACGCTGCTGGCGGCCTCGACTTGAAGTACCAACTCGTGCCGATGGGCGAGGAGTTCATCACCCCAGGCACCGAGGACGAGGCGCGGAAGGCGAACAGGACGCTTGACATCCTCGAAACCTACGCGAAGTCGGTGAAGGCTGAGATCAACCTGGCGAAGGACTACCGTCGCGAACCGCACACGGCGCAGATTCACGCCGCCGGGCTGAACCCCAAAGTGGAATTGAAGTACGTCGGGTCCGACGTGTGCAAGGCTTGTCATGCGGCCGAACACGCGCAGTGGGCGAAAACTAACCACGGCCACGCGCTGGACGCGCTGGAGAAGCTCGCCAAGCGCCCGAGCCTGCGGCAGTTCGACGGCGAATGCGTGAAATGCCACGTGGTCGGCTTCGAGCACCCGACGGGGTACGCGGACGAGAAGAAGACGCCCAACCTCAAGCACGTCGGCTGCGAGAGTTGCCACGGTCCCGGGAGCGGGCACGCTGCCAACCCGAAGAACAAAGAGTTAACGGGACTGCTCTCGCTCTGGAAGCAGGGCATCCCCGGTAACGTGAAAATGCCGGACGCCGCGTTCATCGAGAAGATGGCGAAACTCGGTCCCGAAGCACGCGGCAAGGAAGCCATCGCGCCCGCAGTTCAACTGACTCTCAACCGCGTCGGCGGTGCGTGCATGAAGTGCCACGACCAGGACAACGACCCGCACTTCGACATCTACAAATACTGGCCGAAAGTGAATCACAGCGGTCTCGCCCCGGCCGGCGGTTGGCCGCTCGTTCCGCCGAAGAAGTGATACCCAGTCGTGTTGGTCTCTAACTGTGGCCGGCCTCTGTGAGGCCGGTGCTCTGCGAGTCATGTAGCTCCGGCCTCCGAGAGGCCGGCTACAGAAGACGATTCTTCACCGCGATTTGGGATGAATCCGGGACAAGAAGAGTACCGCTTTGGGAGCCGCCGTGCTCGAACTTCCGTTCGCACGTCGCTCGCCCTTTGAACTCGACCCGCTCGGGGGCCGCAAACTTGGGGGAGCGCTCTTCACCCTTCGGCCGCATCGGTGATAGACTACGCTCACCCCTTTTGAACTGCACCGGCGCGAAACGGTTCCATGGCCACCGCGGGCGTTCTCCTTGTCGGGCTTGTCATTCTGACCCCGACGGTCATGCTCGGAGTTATGTACTGGCAATACCAGAGTTGGCCACCGGCGGTGTGGCGCAAGCGCGTGAGCCGCTGGGCCAAGGCGCTTCGCACTCGGCGCGATCGGTTACGGCACAGCGATGGGACAAAGATCGCACTCGCGGCGCTGCTCGACGACCACTTCGGAAGATACCTGCGGACGATCCCACTCGAAGCCCTCGATGCTCACCCCGGTATCGGTCCGGCGACAATTGCCCGCCTCCGCAACGAAGGGTATCGCGATCTCGGGGCCATCACCAATCTGCGGTTCGAGGCGATCGTTGGCTTCGGCCCGACGCGGGCAACGGCCCTCTGTAACGCGGTTCGCGCGCTGGTCCGGGAGGCGAGGTCGCGGTTCGAGGCCGGCGCGTGCCCGGAAGCACAAGATTACCACCGCCGCGCCGCTGCGCTTCACGCTGCCGCAGAGCAAGAAGCCCGCGCCCGCGCCCGCGAGTTGACCGCGATCGACAGGGTGCTGCGCGAAACTGAGCAACTCCACGAACTCGCACGGGACGTCACGTTCTGGGAGTACCTATTCCACGGCGCCGCACCTGGCGTTACAGACGAGGTCATGAACCGCCCGCTGCCGGAGGTGGTCGTGCCGCCCGCGCCGAGCACGCCCCACGCGCCGCCGGTTCCAGTGGTTGCACCGGTGGCGGTTGCGAAACTTGCTCTGTCACCGCCCACGCCGGCGCTCCTGGCCGCACCGCCGGGTGAACCGCAACCGAGCGCGGCCGCTCACCCCGCTCTGTCGCAGATGTGGGCGTTCGCGCGGTTCGGGTTCGTGGCCGCCCGGTCGGACGGGCGCGTCGCTCAGGCGGAGCGCAAGGTGATCCGCTCGTTCCTCGCGGCCCGGTTCGGGCACAACGACGCGCTCGCCCGGCACATCGACCCGCTGATGGAGCAAGTGGAAGCCGCGGTCCCGACCGAGGCCGAAGCCCTGGCCGAAGTGCAAGCCGTCGCCACCGAACCCGAGCGCGGGGAACTGTACCGGTTCGCGGAACAGATCGCGGACGCGACCGGCGAGCGGAAATCGCGTGAGCGCGAAGCACTCGAACGGATCGCGCTCGCGCTCGGTGTCGTCATCAGCCAAACTGCGCCGGTTTTGCCAAAGGCGCCAGAGCTGTCGCCGCCCGTGCCGGTTCCCAAACCGGTGACGGACCCGCGCGTGTTCCTCGAAATTGCGCCCGATACCGCGCTCTCCCCGGAACTGATCCGCCGCAGGTTCGCGATGCTGACCGCCAAACTCGACCTGGCGCGGGCGCGCGAAATGGGTCCGGAGTTCGCCCAACTCGCGGAAGAGAAGGCCGCCCGGATGCGCGCCGCGGCCGAGAGCCTGATCGCCGCGTTCAACGAACCGCTCGAAAAGCCGGTCGCCCCGCCGCCCGCGGACCCGCGTCACAACCCCGACCTCGACGACGTTTTCGGAGGATAGCCAGTGTCCCTGTTCGACGACTTCCCACTCACGGAACTCGACAAGAAGGCGCACGCCGTCCTCGGGGACAAGGTGGTGGTCAAGTCACTCGCGCAACAGGCATCGCTTCAACAGTTGCCGCGGTATGTCTCCGAATACCTGATCGCGAAGTACGTCAAGCTGGAGACGTGGCGCGACGACCTCGCGAAAATCCAGGCCAAGATCAAGGAGTTGCTCCCCGACCTCGAACACCGCGAACTGCTGAAGGAAAAGTTGCTCGGGCGCGGCGAAGTGACGCTGATCGACCACGTCGAGGTGCGCGTGGACCTGAAGGGCGGCCAGCGCTGGGGGCGCGTTCCGGCGCTCGGCGACCCGAAGGTGCGCGTGCCGCGCGCGATCGTCGAGCAGTCGCCGGGTTTGCTGCTAGGCGGATTATGGGGCACGGCTAAGATCCGCTACACCCCGGAGGCGAACTCCGAGGCACCGAACGAACTCGCGAGCTTCACGCCGTTCCAGATCGGCCCGCCCGACATCGCGGCTTACCAGGCGGCGCGGGCGCAGTTCACGTCTGATGAATGGGCCGCGCTCGTGCTTCAGAGCGCCGGGTACGCGCCCGGCGCGTTCCCCGACCGGCGCACGCGGTTGATGCTGTTCGCCCGGATGGTTCCGCTGGTCGAACGGAACGTGAACGTGATCGAACTCGGCCCGCGACAGACCGGCAAGACGTTTCTGCTGCGCAATCTGTCCCCCCGTGTGTTCACGTTGTCCGGCGGTAAGACGACCCCGGCGAACCTGTTCGTCAACCTCGCGACCAAGCAGGTCGGCATCATCGGCACCCGCAAGGTCGTAGTGTTCGACGAGATCGCGCACACCACGTTCGGCGACGACGCGACCGTCTCGACGCTCAAGGACTACATGGAGAGCGGGAACTTCAGCCGCGGGTCTCTGGCGTTCGCGGCCGACGCTGGGTTAGTGTTTACCGGCAACCTCGACGTGGACGGGAACCTGCCGCACCCACGGTACGCGCACCTGCTCGAACCGCTCCCGGACGAGCTGATTGACTCCGCGTTTCAGGACCGCATCCACGGGTACATTCCCGGCTGGGAAGTGCCGAAGATCGCGCCGGGGTCGCTCGCCACCGGTGTCGGCTTCGTGACCGACTACTTCGGGGAAGTGCTGGTCAGGCTGCGGGAAGAGACGTTCGTGGATCGTGTGCGCTCGATCCCGATGCACCCCGGTCTCACGCGCCGGGACCAGACCGCGGTCGAGCGGCTCGCCTCCGGGTTGCTGAAGATTCTGCACCCCGATGGCAACGCGACCGAGGCGGAGGTGCTCGAACTCGTGACATTCGCGTGCGAACTGCGGCAGCGGGTCCACCAGCAGTTGTGCGCGATCGCGCCCGGCGAGTTCAAGGCGAAACTGATCGCCCCGGCGCAGGTGTTGTCACACGCCGCGCCCGACCTTCAGCCGAGGATCACGTCGCCGGAGAAGGACCGGCTGAACACCGACGCGGTGGTGGGCGCGGCCACCGGCCTCGCGGTGTTAACGAGCGGCGAACAGGAGTTCGGTGGCGACATGATTCTGATTCAGGTGTCGGCGCTGAACGGCCCTCCCCGCGTCGAGGTGACGGGCATTCACGGGGCGGAACTGCGTGACTCGGTGCGCGCGGTCTACAACCTGCTCCGCGCCAACTTCCGCGAGTTCGGCATCCCCGAGCAGCGGCTCAAATCGCAAACGGTTGCTGTCCATCTTGTGAAGATCGCGCAGCCGAAAGACGGCCCGTCGGCGGGGCTGGCGTTTCTGGTCGGGATCGTGTCGGCGCTGGCGAACAAGCCGATCAAGCCGGGTTTTGCGTTCACCGGCGAGGTGGCGCTGCACGGCGAGGTCGGGGCGGTCGGGGGAATGCTGCATAAGATCGCTGCGGCCGCGAAGGCCGGGCGCAAACACGTCGTCATCCCGGCGGCGAACGCGGGCGTGGTGAACGAGTTGCCCGCCGATGTTCGTTCCGCGATCGAGATTCATGCGGTCGCCACGGCAGGAGCGGCGCTGACTCTGGCCTTCGGAAGCGAACCGGCAATTCCATCCTGACGTAATTCGCGCTCAGCGCGGGCAGCAATGGCGAGTTCTCCGCGCCGGGACGCGGGGCCACTGCGTGGCTCATCTCTACTTTGCATGATTCCGGTCCGCGGTTTGCGGTTCTTCCGTGAAGCCCATCCGATATCGCTCGTACCGCAAGTCTGGAAGCCGGGTTCGCATCCGGGAACTACTAACTGTTGCACAAGTTGGGCTGCCCGCGGCGGGGTTGGTCGCGTACCTCTTCCAGCACTGGTGGAGGGCGGCCCAGAAGGAAGCCAGCCGCTCATCGCGATCTGAAGATTCGGACGCAAACAGGCGCGCAAAAAGAGGCCCGCCGGGAACGCCCCGGCGGGCCTTCAACTCTGGGGAAGAGTTGGTGCCTGTAAGCGGAATGGGAACGCGACGCCACGAGCGGCTTGCGCGCGATTAGCTCAATTTGATGCCCAGTTCCTTCAACTGCCGCTCGTCCACGGTTGCCGGGGCGCCGGTCATCAGGTCGCGGGCACGCTGGTTCTTGGGGAACGCGATCACGTCGCGAATGTTCGTCGTGCCTGCGATGATCATCGCCCAGCGGTCGAGGCCCAGCGCGATCCCGCCGTGCGGCGGTGCGCCGCTCGCGAGCGCGTCGAGTAAGAACCCGAACCGCCCCTTCGCCTCTTCGATGGTCATGCCCAGGATCTCGAACACGCGACTCTGTACGTCCTGGCGGTGAATACGGATCGAGCCGCCGCCGACTTCGTAGCCGTTAAGCACGAGGTCGTAAGCCTTTGCGCGGACCTTCCCTAGTTCTTCGTTCTTCCAGAAGTGCGCGAGGTCTTCGTCCATCGGCGCGGTGAATGGGTGGTGCATCGCGGCCCACTTCTTCTCTTCGTCGTCCCACCCGAACATTGGGAAGTCGAGTACCCAGAGAAAGTTGAAATGTTCGGGTCGCGGCTGGAACGGCACCGGTGCGTAGGTCTCCTTCTTCTTCTTGGCGGCGTCGGACTTCTTCTTCTCGCTCGCGTCGTGGTCGGCCTTTTCTTCCCACCAGTTCTGGTAGAGCTTGAGCCGTGTGGCAAGGTGGACGCGAAGCGCGCCGAGCGCGTCACACACGACCGCTTCCTTATCCGCGACGAACAACAGCAAGTCGCCGTCGGCCGCGCCGAGGCGGTCGACCAGTTTCGCCTTCAGTTCGTCGCTGAAGAACTTTTCGAGCGAGCCGGTGAACTTACCGCCTTCGAGCTTCAGGAACGCCAGCCCCTTCGCCTTGTACGTCTCCGCGACCTTCGCCAACTCGCCGCCGGGCTTGAGCGCGGAGTTGCTGAACAGCGGAGCCTTCTTCGCGTCCTGTGCCGTGGCCCCGCCTTTCGCGTTGATCGCGCGCACGAGGCCGCCGGCCGCGATCGCGTCCTTTAAGAACTGTGCCTCGCTCGCGCCCGCGAGGTCGGTCACGTCCACAATCTCAAGACCGAACCGCAGGTCTGGCTTGTCGGAACCGTACTTCGCCATCGCTTCCGCGTAACTGAGTCGCGGGAACGGCGTCTTCAGCTTAACGCCAAGGCACTTGTCGAAGACTTCGACTGCGAGCTTCTCCATGATGCCGGTCACGTCCTCGCGCTCGACGAAGGACATTTCCACGTCGAGTTGCGTGAACTCCGGTTGGCGATCGGCGCGCAAGTCCTCGTCTCGCAGACAGCGAGCAATCTGAAAGTACCGGTCGTAGCCGGAAATCATGAGCAGTTGCTTGTACAACTGCGGCGACTGCGGTAACGCGAAGAACTCGCCGTTGAACACGCGACTGGGTACGAGGTAGTCGCGCGCGCCTTCCGGCGTGCTCTTACCAAGCAGCGGTGTTTCAACCTCCAGGAAATTGTTCGCGTCCATGTAGTCGCGAATCACTTTGCAGAGCCGGTGCCGCAGGATCAGCACACGTTGAAGCGACCGTCGACGCAGGTCGAGGTAGCGGTACTGAAGGCGCAAGTCTTCGTTCGCCAACTCCGTGCCGAACTCGTTTACCTCAAATGGCAGCGGCGGGCATTCGTTCAGAACGCGTAAAACCTTGGCCTCAACCTCGACCGCGCCTGTGGGAATGTCGGCGCGCGCCGCACCTTCGAGCCGCTTGCGGACGACCCCGGTCACGGACACCACCCACTCGCTCTTCAGTTCCTTGGCCTGGGCGTACAGATCGGCGTTGTCGGCCTTGTGGAACACCACCTGCGTCAGTCCGTAGCGATCGCGGAGGTCGATGAAGGTCTGGTGCCCGTTGTCGCGGGCGCTCAGCACCCACCCGTTCAGGGTGACCGTCTGCTCGACCTGTTCCTCGCGAAGCTGTTCGCAGGTGTGCGTTCGTTGCCACTCGGCCATTGCCAACTCCCAGCGTAAAATGGTGCGATCTCTGAAGGGCCAGTATACGGATGCGGGCTGATTGCGCGTGGTTCGCATAACGCCCCTTCGGGTCGAACGCGAAACGACGGCGCGATTGCACTGGCAGTGTGCGTTATCCGGCGTGAGAATATCTCTTGTTCGCACACATCGAAGGAGGAACGCTCATGAACACCACATTCAAGATCCTCAGGGCGGTCGCGGTGCTGGTGGTGCTGGTCGCGGGCGCGCTGGTGGCGAACGCGGCACCGGCGAAGGACGGCGACCCGGTTCTGATCGGCACCGTGTGGAAAGGCAAACTCACTCAGAGAGGCGAGTATCAAGGCGTTGGCGGTTCCCCGCCGGAGTTCGATTGCGAGTTCACTATCACCAAGCGCGACGGCGAGAAGTTTGAAGCCGAACTGTTTGAGAAGACGGACGACCTGAAACTGACGTACCTCATTCGCGGGACGATCACACCGGTAGACAAGGACAAGCCAGGGAAGGGCTACAAGGTCGAGTTCGTTTCTAAGGGGGCGAAAGGGGTGGAGAACACCGAGGCGATTCTCAACATTCCGTACACCGCGACGCTACAGGGGAAGAAGCTCAAGGGGACGTGGAAGTTCCCCGCGAACGACGACAACACCACGCTAGAAGGCACCTTTGATTTCGATCTAGCGCCCAAGAAGGATTAATCCTGGGATCGCGTCCGTCCCTCCCGCTTCATCGCGGCACGACGCGCGAAGCAGCGGGAGGGACGCCGCGCTCCCAAGACGAAGCATTACTTCCGTTCAAACACCACTTTCCCACCCACCACAGTCAGCAGTACTTTCGTGTCGGCGATCTTGTCCTTCTCCGCGGGGTTGAAGATGTCGCGCGAGAGCAGTACGAAGTCCGCGAGTTTGCCGACCGCGATCGTGCCGCGATCCTTCTCTTGATGTCCCGCGAAGGCGCTGCCGAGCGTGTACGCTTCGATCGCCTCCGCGACCGTGATACGCTGCTCCGGGAACCAGCCGTTGGGGTGCTTGCCGTCGAGCGTGCGGCGGTTCACGGCAGCGTCGATACCGGCGCACACGTCGAGCGGCGCGACCGGCCAGTCCGAACCGAAGGCGAGTCTCGCCCCCGCGTCGAGCAGAGACCGGTACGCGTACGAACTCGCGCACCGCATCGCCCCGATGCGGTTCTCTGCCCAGCGCCCATCATCAACCACGTGATACGGCTGCATCGACGCGATCACGCCCAACTCTTTGAACCGCTTGTAGTCCTCTGGGCGCAGGTGCTGAACGTGTTCGATGCGGAACCGGCGGTCCTTCGCGCCGTTCTGCTTCGCCACATCCGCGAACAGGTCGAGTAAGACCGCGTTCGCCTGATCACCGATCGCGTGGACGCACACGTCCAGGCCGGCCGCGTCCGCGGAGCGGATGTAGCTTCGCATTGTGTCCGGTTCGGTGACGTACACGCCCGTCACCTTCGCGTCGCTCGTGTATGGGGCGAACATCTTTGCGGTGCTGCTGCCGAGCGAGCCGTCCATGAAGCCCTTCACGCCGCCGACGCGAACGAAGCCGTTGCCGAAGTCGGCCGTCAGTCCCGCGTTCGCGAGTTCTTTGTGGAAGGCGATCGGCCAGCGCAGGTCGAGCCGGCATGTCAGCTTTCCTTCGCGCGCGAGCCGCTGGTAGATGCGGAACAGCTTGCGTCGCGTTTCGGCACTCGTGCCGTCAAGGTCTTGTGCGCTCGTGATACCGCTTTCGGCGGTAGCCTTCTGAGCGGCAAGCACCGCTTCGAGGATCTCCTCGTCGCCGGGTTCGGGGATAAGTCGTTCGACGAGTGACATCGCGTTGTCTTTGAGAACGCCTGAAGGCGTCTTGCCGTCCGCTAGTCGGTATATCACGCCTCCGGGGACTTCCTTTGTGTTCGCGGTGATCCCCGCGAGCTTCAGCGCCGCGGAGTTCGCGAGGCCCATATGCCCGTCGTAACGGCGGATGAACACCGGCCGGTCTTTCACGTACCTGTCGATGGTCGCGGCTGTCGGCAGCTCACCCTTGAAGGTGCGGTCGTGGTCCCACAACCCGCCGACGATCCAGCGCTCGCGCGAAGTGTTTTTGTCGAACGCCATCAGTCGCTTGCCGAACTCAGATTCGTCCTTCGCGTCTTTCAGATCGATGCGCGCAAGTGACAATCCGCCGCCGAGGAAGTGCAGGTGACTGTCGTAGAATCCGGGCACGAGTCGCTGGCCTTTCAGGTCGATGAGACGCGTGTTCGAGCCGGCGAGTGCCTTCACCTCGGCATGGGTGCCGACCTTGATGATGCGGTCGCGCCACACCGCGACCGCTTGCGCGTCGGGGTGCTTCGTGTCACCGGTCCAGACCTTGCCGTTGTGAACGATGAGGTCCGCCGCGACCGGCGGCTCTGCTGCGGGAGCTAAGAGGAGCAAGAGAGGAAGCATCAGACTTCTCCACAAGGCAGTTGAAGAGCCTCAACTGCAGACGAACGTAAACAATATCCAATGTGTTCCCTGAGGTGAGCTAGTATTGCTTCTCCGCGTCCGTCACCGGGCGAAGCGCCATCTGTTGTGCGTCCAGACCACCATCCACGGTGAAGACGCTCCCGGTGCTGTAGTTCGCGCGGTCTGACGCAAGGAACACATACCACCATGCGACATCTTCCACGGTCGCGATTCTGCGTATAGGTATCTGTGCAATCACAGCTTCACGTTCGAGTGGCGATGACTTCAGCCCAAAGTCTGTGAGCGGTGTTTCGACCAGCCCCGGTGCGACAGCCGCAGTCGTGAAGCCGTGCGGTGCGAGTTCCACCGCGAGTTGTCGCGTGAGTGCGTTGACGGCGCCCTTGCTCGCGTCATAGAGCGTGTGCAGTGGTTCGGAGCGGGTTGCGTTCAGTGACGTGCTGAACAGGATGCGCCCGCCGCGCTTGCTCGCGTGCGCCCGGCGAACGACTTCACGCGACAACGCGACCGGAATCCAGACGTTCAACCTGAAGATGAAGTCGAAATGGTCGCGCGAGATCTGCTTGAGCGGAGGTTCCTTGTACGTGCCGAGATTGTTCACGAGCACGTCAATTCCGCCGAACGCGGCCCACGCTTCCGCGACCAGGCGTTCGGGTTCGCCATCGCAGAGCAAATCGGCCTGCACGTAGCGTGTGTGTTCGTAGTCGCTGAGGAGGCGCTGCACATCGGGGCACTTCGCGAGCGTCTTTTCGCTGGTCACAACCACCCGCGCCCCGCTCGCCGCGAACGCCTGCGCGACGCCGAGGCCAATTCCCTGGCTGCTTCCGGTGATCAGAGCGCACTTGCCTTTCAACATGCTCAACACTCCGCCTCGCCAGCGACGCGATTCACGGATAACGTAGCAACCGCACCGCAACGGGAGTACCGGGATGAGAAGTACCGAAGCTCGCGTCTACATCGACTTCACGGAAGAACCCGACCGGTTCCTACCCGAAGGACCGCGATGGATGACTATTGACGGGCGCCACGCGCTCGTGTGGGTCAACAACCAACTCGATGTGACTGCCACACGTGGCGACCTTCATATGCACATCCCCGGAACCGACGGGAGCGACGATTCCGCGATGGGTTGTCCGGGGCGTCCTGGGTTCGTGCTGCCGCTCGCGGACGAGGGTCAGGCACTGGTCGGAGTTGGTAAGGAACTTCGCGTTGTTGACCTCACCGACGGGACGTGGACCGAACCGCTCGCCTCAATCACTGACGACAACCCGCGAACGATCATCAACGACGGGGAGATTGTGCCCGGCGGCAAAGCGATCGTGTTCGGCACGAAGGACACGCAGTTCGACGCCGACGCGAAACTCGCGCACCTGTATCTCTACACCGTCGATGACAACCGCATTTCGGTGCTCGCTGACAAACAGGTTTGCTCCAATGGCAAGGTGTTCGCCTCATACGAGCGTGGGTTGATCTTGTTCGACATCGACACACCGACGCGCAAGGTCGTCCGCTACCGACTTGACGTGGCGGCGCGCACGGTGACCCCTGACGGCGTGGCGCTCGACCTCAGCAACCAACCTGGTTTCCCTGACGGCATGTGCGATTGCGGCGACGGAAGCGTGATCGTCGCGTTCTACAACCCTGACTTTGTGAAGGCGGGAAGGGCGGTGCGCTTCAACCTCGCCACCGGGGAAGCAGTGGAGGAGTGGACCACGCCCGGCTCGCCGCGCGTGACGTGCCCCCTCCTTGTGAAGCGCCCTGACGGCGTGAAACTGATCCTCACCACTGCGACCGAAGGAATGCCAACTGACATGCGGGCGAAGTGCCCCAACGCCGGCTGCCTTTTCCTCGCTGAGACGCAGTTCCGGGGTAGCCCAGCGCCTGAGGTCGTTCGCCTCTAACGCCGCTTGCGGCGTAGCGTTTCCCCGCTACGCCGCAAGCGGCTAACTCGACAGACACTCACGCAGGAATCGCACACCATACTCGATGTCGCGGAACCGGGCTTCCTGGGTGCCCACCTCGCGCTCGATACACAGCGGCCCCGTGAAGCCGATCCGTTGAAGCGCCTTCACGAACGCCTTCGTGTTCGTCTGACCCAACCCCAACGGCACCTCTTCGCCCCACGTCCCTTTCACGGTCGGCCGCTTCGCGTCTTTCAGGTGAACGCTACCGATGTCGGGTGCTAGCAGGTCGAGTACCTGGAGTGGGTCGTCCATATCGTAGAGCAGCATGTTCGCGGGATCGAAGTTTACCTTCAGGTTCGGGGCTTTCAAGTCGTCCAGCGTGCGCCGAAGCAGGGCCGCGGACTCCTGCCCGGTCTCGAACGCGACCGTCACTCCAACTCGCTTCGCGAGATCCGCGACGTGGCTGAGCGTGTCCAGAAATGCCTTCCGATCCGGCGCGCCGACCGCGGGGATGAACCCCGCGTGGAGCATCACGTCGGTCAGCCCTAGTTCTTTCGTGCGGGCCAGCGCCCACTTGAATCGCTCAAGACGTTCCGGCCGCGTCGCAGGATCTCCGAACCCACCGGTCTTCTCGATCGTTTGTGGGGAGGTGTAGTCCTCGCCGGGGAACCCGAGCATCGCCCCGGACATCTGGAAGCCGGCAGCGAGTGCCGCGACCGGCATCGCCTCACCTTCGTCCCAACTCGCGTGGTGCGGGTCGCCACAGGCGATCTGCACCACGTCAATATCGAGCCGATCCATGAATGTCTTGAGTTCCGGGATGCTGGTCACTTGCAGCGACCAACTACATACCCCGATCGCTCGCGTTGGAATCGCCATGTTAAATCCTCCGAGGGAGAGTCTCGCGGCGATTGTAATGGTTCGCGTGGCCGCTGTCGCGAGGCGATCGCTCCACTTCTTCGTCGCCGTTGGGTTGTCCCAGAACGCCGGGTGTGTCTGACAATCAGCCGCGAAACTGTGCGAGACAGAGTCTTGGGTGATTGTTGAGGCTGTTTGTCCTGTGTGGCAGGCCGGATGCAGCAGGTTGGTGCGTTGAACGCATCGGAGCGCAACGGGGATCTAAGAGCCTTCCACACCATACAAGTTCCGGGTTGTCCAGGGAACGCGAGTAGGGGTTGAGGGCGGCACGTCTCCCAGGTTCGCCCAACGCGCCGTCCGCGTTTAATTCTGGCGCTAGAACAGCCCCTGAAGTGCCTTGATTAACCCAACGAGTAGAACATCCACCGCCAACACGAGCAGCACGCACGCGACCACACTGTCTGTCGCAGCGCGTCCCACGCCTTCGGAGCCTTCGCGCGTGTTCAACCCGATGAAGCAACCCGTCATGCCGACGACGAAGCCGAAGACGAGAGTCTTCGAGCCCGCGGGGATCACGTCTTGCAAAAGCAGTTCGCGCACAGCCGCCGTGTCGTACTTCAAGTAGGTAGTCGAACCGGTTACCATTTCCGCGACGAACCCGCTACCGAGTGCGGTCGCTGCGATCATAATGTGGAGTAGAGGTACCGCGATCACGCACGCAATCACGCGTGGTCCGACCAGCCGGCGCAGCGGTGAGACGCCGAGCAGTTCCAGCGCATCGATCTGTTCGCTCACCTTCATTGAGGCGAGTTCTGCGCCGAGGCTCGCACCGGTGCGAGCCGCGACGATCAACCCCGCACCGACAGGGGCGAGTTCAAGTAACACGGCCGCTGCGAGGAATGTGGGAAGGTACTCGACGGCACCAGTCCCAGTGCGGGCAAGAACATCGCGCGTGTGTAGCCAAATCACGACGCCCAGCGCCAGTCCCGTTACAGTCGCAAGGGGCAGCCCGCCGATGACAACCGCATACAGCGGCTTCAGCCACTGACCGATATTCGGAAGCGCTGCGATGGAAGCGGGAACGGCCCGCAGCGCGAACGCCGCGAGCCGGCCGAATCGTTCCAGGAGTGAGATCGCGTTGAACACTTTTGGCGCCGGGCGGCCGGACGAGGTCAGCGACGTGCAGGTTCGCGGGCGTCGGGGCATTTCTCGCGTCGCTGACGCTCTTCGAGGCAGGTTTCAAGCAGATTGAATCGCAGCGCGAAGTCCGCAGAGCCTTCACGGTCCCACGCAAGGATCACGCTTGAGGTCGCAGGGTTGAGTTTCGCAACGCGCGAGAGCCACATCACACCGGCCTCGTGTTGGTATTTACACGTCTGCGGATGGTTCCAGGCGATGTGCGACGCGAGGCACCCCATCGGCATCGTTCGCGTAAATGCGCCGTGAATAAGCAAGGGGCTGCCCTTTTCGAGCAACTCGATGACGCGCGAAAGCCCGTCTTTTGTGACGTGCGGAATCCACGCGGACCGGAATTCGGTGATGGGATCCTGGGTCGGCATAGCGACACTCCCCGCGGTCCGGACCCGCGGCTACCGGCGATAACGCAACTTTGTCTGTAAACGCTTGTGTGCCAGTATGATAGGTAAAATCATTGGCACGAATCGACCTGGACAGCGACTGGCGTGATTGAGTCGCGGCTCAGTTCAGTTGGGGTATCATAGAAGGCGGTTTTGAGGGGTGTCAATAGTCCAGATGCACGGGGAGATTCGCCCGATGATGGGAGCGTCAAGACCGGTTCACGGTTCAGGGGGCGCGGTAAGCAGTTATGGCCGACGCCCGTGACGGATGTCTGCGGAAAAAAAATCCAAATCGTTACAAGTTAATTTAGAAGTGATTGACAATCGCTTTAGTCGTGATTACGTTCGCTTGTGTTTGTGCGATGTCACTCCCTAGGGGGGAACATCAGGGATTACTAGGCTGATCGTGAGTTAGTGGGGACGCGGAGCGAAAAACACCCGCGCGGCGCGAGTGACAACGCATTGTCACTCGCGCTAGCCGCTCGCGGCTTGGCGAGTCTGGACCGGTTCGGAACACGGTACTCTCCCGCGAAGCCGCAAGCGGCGTTACGCTCACTCCTGCCGCTCGGGGCGCAACGCACGCACTTGAGCGCCGGCCTTCCACATCTCGCTGTCCGCGATCTCCTTCAACTCCTTCTCCAACTGCTGCCGGTAATCGGGTCGGCTGTTCGCGTCGAGCGTGCGGCGTGCCTCCTCACCGGTCGCGACCGACGTGTAGAGTTGCTCGAACACCGGCTTCGACGCGTCGCGGAACGCCTTGAACCAGTCGAGCGCGCCACGCTGCGCCGTGGTGGAGCAGTTCGCGTACATCCAGTCCATACCCTTCTCGGCAATCAGCGGGTACAGGCTTTGAGTCGCTTCCTCAACCGTTTCGTTGAAGGCCTCGCTGGGTGAGTGGCCGTTCGCACGGAGGACTTCGTACTGTGCGAGCCACAGCCCGTAGATGGCACCCATGAGTACACCGCGTTCGCCGGTCAGGTCGCTGACGACTTCCTTCTTGAAGGTGGTCTCGAACAAGTAGCCCGAACCGATGGCGATGCCGAGCGCGAGACAACGCTCGCGGGCGCGACCGGTCGCGTCTTGGTGGATCGCGAAGCTGGAGTTGATTCCGCGGCCCTCGACGAACAGCCGGCGCACCGTGGTGCCGGAGCCTTTTGGCGCGACGAGGATCACATCGATGTCAGGCGGCGGGTTTACGCCGGTCTGGTCGTTGAACACGATCGAGAAGCCGTGCGAGAAGTACAGCGCCTTGCCCTTCGTGAGCGCCGGCTTGATTTCGGGCCACATCGCTTTCTGCCCGGCATCGGACAGGAGGTATTGAACGACGGTGCCCTTCGCGGCGGCTTCGACCGGGTCGAACAGGGTCTCGCCCGGCTTCCAGCCATCTTCGAGGCAGAGGTCGTAAGCCTTGCCGCCCTTGCGTTGACCGACGATCACCTTGATGCCGTTGTCGCGCAGGTTGAGCGATTGTCCGCGGCCCTGGACTCCATAGCCGACCACCGCGACGATCTCGTCCTTGAGGATCTCGCGGACGCGGTCGAGGGGGTAGTCGGCACGCTCGATGGCTTGCTCAACGGTGTCGCCGATTCGAATCTCTTTCATTTGGGTCTACTCGCGGTGGGGTAGGACGAATATCCTCTGATGAGAGGTTACGAAAAATTACTTCGACGTCAAGAATTCAAACATGGACACGACAGACGCGCAGCCTGCGGAATCCACCAGCACCTGTGACGTAGTCGACCGGTTGCTCGCGCAGTGGAAGGCGGCGCGGCCTGACCTGGACGCGTCGCCACTGGAGGTGGTGGGGCGTGTGATCGTGCTGGCGCAACACCTGGAACGCAGCGTCGAAAGTGCGCTGGAGAAGAACAATCTCACCTTGGGCCAGTTCGACATCCTCGCGACGCTACGGCGCCATGGGAAGAGAGGCGGGCTAACTCCCACTCGCCTGCTGGAAAGCGTGGTGTTGTCGAGTGGCGGGATGACAGCGCGGCTGGATGCGCTCGCAGAAGCCGGCTACATCACGCGGAAGCCAAGTCCCAACGACCGGCGGATGGTGGTGATCGAACTCACATCTAAGGGCCGTCGCGTGATCGACAACGCGACCAAGACGCGCTTCACCGAAGCGAAGGATTCGCTGCCGTCGCTGAAACCCGACGAGATGACGACGCTCACGGGACTGCTGCGAAGGTGGCTCGCGCAAGTCGCGGGGTAGGATGAGCTGCGGCGGGCAGGTGTAGCGTCGGGTTAGTCCCGTTGTTGCATGACCGCGCTATTCACTCCGAGACGGCCCATTCCGAAAGTAGTTCATCGCGCTGAGCAAGAGTCCATCGGCTACTTCGTCAGGCAATTCAACAGCAGCGCAGATGTGATTCAGCGCCGGACCCCAACGACTCTCGATCAGTTCCGCGAGTTGACGCGGATGTCGCTCCGCTTGTGCGCGCTCGGAGAGATGCGGCAGAAGAAAACAGCGACTGAGGCACTGCAATCCGCTGTGGTTACGCGACATGAAGTAGAGCCAGTATGGAAACTCAGTATCGAGTTGGGAGACGTACTGGCGCACCGCTGGCAATTCAAAGAGTTCGTCTCGAATGTTGTTGTAACCATCGAAGGCAACGTCAACTCGCGTCCGGTACTGGTGGATCAATTCAGGTGAGGAAAAGAGGCGACGGAGCACACTCAACGCCGGCGTAGTGTCCAAGGTTTCGACTTCCTCACGACTAACCACAAGGATTAGTGGGTCAAGGTCATGCACCGCCCGCACCCCCGTGACCTAACTTAGAATTCGCGCCGATGAGAACCGCTCTCATCGCGCGCAGCGCGCTTGCTATACGGGTGACACGAACCTTGCACACACGATTGTCGCGTACATTCCGTACCACAACGGTGCGCATCATGGTCACCTCCAGACGCGGTTCGTTTCACTCGTCCACCACGTCTTCAAGTTTCGAGATCGCGACGACCTCGCTTCTTCGCACGAAGACGCGATTCCGGTTCCGCTTGATGCCGGTCGTGACTGAGTCCGCGACGTACAGTTCCCGCGACGTGTCTGTGTCGCGTAGGTCGTGCAGGTCCGCGTTCTTCAGCTCCAGAAAGTGTTCGTCGTAGCGCACCAAGCGGCCCAGGCACACGTAGGGGCTGACGAGGTCGATTACCACTTTCTCTTCGAGCAACTCATCGAGCATGACGGTCTCCGCGAAGTGGCTCAAGCGATTGTACCATCTGGGAAGTTCGCGTTCCCGGAATATGCCTAACCGCAGGAGCGGGCGCTTGACCGCAGCGCGACCCACGCGCCACGATAGGTTCGCATAATACTCGCACGCAGGCTTTCCCACATGCCCCGCCGACCGACCAAACGGCCCGCGCTCCCCGAGCAACTCATCACGCACCCGGCACAACTCGCCGTGTGTCTCACGCACCTCGCGACCGCCCCGCTCGTTGGCTTCGACACCGAGTTCGTCGGGGAAGACGCATACCGGCCGGAGTTGTGCCTCGTTCAGGTATCGACAGCGGAGCAACTGTTCGTCATCGACCCGTACGAATGCGGTCCGCTCGACAGCTTCTGGGAACTGCTGCTTGACCCTGCACGCACCGTCATCGTCCACGCGGGGCGTGAGGACGTGCGCATGTGCTACTTTCAAGCAGGCACCGCGCCGCCGAACGTCTTCGACGTGCAGATCGCCGCGGGGCTTGTCGGGATGACCTACCCCATTGGTTATGCGGGCCTCGTCCACGATCTGCTCCACCAGCGTATGACGAAGGGCGAAACCCTCACCGACTGGCGGCAGCGTCCGCTCACGCCGGCACAAGTACGGTACGCCTACGACGACGTGCGTTTCTTGCTTCCAGCGCACCGTAAACTCACGGAACGTCTGAAGCGCCACAAGCGGCTCGAATGGGCGGAAGAGGAGTTCGCGACTGCGGTGCGAAGGGCCGTCGCAGACGACGTGACCATCGAGCGATGGCGAAAGATCAAGGGCATCGGCGTGCTAAACCGGCGCGAACTCGCTGTCGCACGCGAAGTCTATGGCTGGCGCGACAAGTTCGCGGAACGTCTGAACCGACCGCCGCGGTTCCTGATGCGCGATGATCTCCTGATCGAGATTGCGAAGCGCGCGCCGACGAAGGCGGAAGAGTTGCACGCGGTCCGCGGACTGCCGCGCGGTCAAGCGGACGCGATCATCGACGCGATCACGCGTGCGAAGGCGCTGCCGCCCGAACAGTGTCCCGAACCGGAAGTACGCGACAACGACACCTCGAATATCGTGTTGCTTGGCAACCTGCTCAACGTGGTTCTCTCGGACTTCTCCGGACGGAATCGGCTGGCCGCGAACCTCGTCTCGTCCGGGTCTGACCTCAAGGCGATCGTCCGCAGTCGGGTGTACGGCGAACCGCTGCCGGACGTGCCGTTGTGCCGCGGGTGGCGGGCAAAGGCTGTTCTCCCAGTGCTACTCGCGATTCTATCCGGTGACGCGGCGATCCGTGTCGCTGACCCGAAGGCGACCGATCCGTTGGAGCTAGTCGAACTGGAACCGGAAGAGGACGAACTCCCGGATGCGGAAGAGGCCAATGAGGTCGCGGAGTCGACGGAAGTTGAGTCGCGGAGGCCAACGGAACCAATTCCCCCTTCCGTTACGACCAACGGTTCGCTGTAATAACGCCGTGGCTTAACGCCCGTCGCGGAACGTCGGTGAGCAATATGCTGAAGTGTCCGAACCCAACTTGCCCCTACACATTCGACCCGTCTCAGGTGCCGACGGGTGTCGTGTTGAGTTGCCCGCGCTGCGCGATGCAATTCACGCTCGGCTCGCCTACGACCGGACCCGCCGCGCCGCCGGGGTATGGGGTTGGCCCCCATACCGCTCCAGCGGAGTCCGAGTTCGAAGCGGTTGGCCGCACCGCAGTCGAGGATCGCGACCCGGACGCGCAGATGCCCGGTCGTCGCACCAACAAGTACCAGGTATTCATCCTCGCGGGCATCGCGGCCGCGCTGATGGCCGGGACTACTCTCGCAATCATCTTCAAGGTCATGAACCGCGGGAATCGCGGTTCTGGGGGCGACAGCGCGCTGAAGGACAAGAACCGCAACGTCGGCCTCGATACGCTCCCGACTGGCTGGGTGCAGGACTCTGCCACGCACCTCAAGGTCGGTTCGCCCTACGTGTACGGTTTCAAGCGCGAGAACCCCGAAGCCTACGTTGCGTTTGGGTCCGCCGAGTACGCGCAGGGACGGTCGCCGCGCGCGAGCGAGATGCGCCGCGATCTCGAGCTACCGATGCAGAAACTGTTCACGAAGTTTGAGGAGGAGCAACCGCCCGAAACGAACTGGCTCGGTCAGATCGTTGGCAAGCGACACGCCTTCAAGTTCCGCGCCCCGTCGAGCGATGGGTTGATCTGGCAAGGCGAATCGTTCACGGTCGCGAGCAAAGGGATCGCGTATTTCTGGGTCAGTTGGTGCGGAGAGGGCGATTATGACGGGCTGAAAGACGAGTTCTCGAAGTTCCGTGGCAAGTTCAAACTGCTCGAAGTCCGCAACGACTGGCGTGAAGTTGTCGCGAAGGAAGTCGAGTATAAGGGGAATCTGACGCCGCACTACACGTTTACCGACGCGGAAGCCGTCTGGAACGAGGCGTCGCACGAAGCCGATAAGAAGATAAACCCCGATCTCGACCGGTTGCTGCGGATCAATCACACGCCACGTAGCGACCGCAAGGCGCTCTCTGACGATGCCGATCTGCGCATCTACCTCCTCGATCCCGCAGGCGACCCACTCCAGCAGGCACGCGAGTACGTCCAGGCTCACTGGGTGAACCACGTGCAGACCGCTAGCGTGGGGCTTCTCACTCCGCTTCCAGCGCCGACGTTCACCGAACTCACTGGCGAGGCGCTGGGCGATGAGACGGCGAAGGGACCCACGCCGATCGTCCGGCTCGAAAGCAAAGTTCTGGACCCGGTGACGAAGAAGATCGCCGCTTCATCGGAATCACGCCTGGTCGTGATCTCTGCGGTCCGCGTTGGGGACAAAACCGTGGTACTCCACTGCTGGTGCCAGTGGGCGAAGCGCGACGTCTTCGAGTCGCGGTTCATTCAGATTGCGTCGTCATTACGTTGATTTGCGGTGAGACCGGCCATGACCTGCCCCACGGAAGACAGAGTTTACGGCAGCACGGTTGGCACGACACTCGGCACGGGGCTGGGTACTTGTGGTTGTTCGCGTGGCGTGCGCGGTTCGGCGGGTCGTTCCGCTTGCGGGAGCATCAGCCCGCGCTGGCGCAGCGCGTCGGCCGCGTTCAGGATGTCGTCCGTGCGAGTCGGAGCCACTTCGTGGAGTTCAAAGTAGTAGCGTCGGGTGTCGCGGATCGGGAACGGCCACACAACTTCTGCGAGGAAGTCGAACGGCGGGTAGGCGTACCACGGCGCAGTCACGTGGATGCGTTTTTCGAGTGTCTCGTAGCCGGGTTGGACGATCTTGACCGTGTAGTGGCCGTAGTACTCGAACGAGGTGTGCGCCGGGGCTGCACCGATCGACCTGTTGTCGATGTAGACCTGGGCGTTGGGGACGTTCGATTCGATGATGAATCGGCGATCCACGCACCCTGAGGCTGTCAAGCAGGCCAGTACCGCAGCGAGTCGCACGGTTCGCGCCGTCGTCATCCCGGTTCCCTCGCGGTCAAACCGCTGTTGCATAAAGCGAGGCGCCTGCATACCAGGACATTTGGACACGGTCAACGTCACCCTCTCGCCAGTATTTCCGTACCTGCTGCGGTATTCTGTCTCGAGATGGCCTAGTATGTGTGAAGAAGAATGAGGTGTTGTGTGTCGGCGTTTGAACCGGTGCGATTCGCCGCGCTGACAGATGTGGGCGTAAAACGCAGCCACAACCAGGACGCTTGCGCCGCGCAGCCTGCGGTGGACGCGGCCGGGTTCGCGGCTCAGGGGCACGTATTCGTCGTTGCCGACGGTATGGGCGGGCACGCCGTAGGGGAGAAGGCCAGCGCGAAAGCTGCACGAGATATTCCGTTCCTATACCTGAAGCACGCACGTGACGGGATAATTGCTGCTATCCGCCACGCGTTCCAGGAAGCGAACGCCGGCATTTTCGCAATTGGGCAACAAAACCCGGAGTTCCGCGGGCTGGGCACCACGAGTACGGCGCTCTTCATCCGACCTGAGGGCGCGTGGGTCGGGCACGTGGGAGACAGCCGCGCCTACCGCATCCGCAAGGGGCTGACGGAGCAACTCACCTTTGATCATTCCTGGGTGTGGGAGATCGCACGGCGAAAGGGTGTGGACCCGGACGAACTCGGTGACTTCAAGAAGAACGTCATCATTCGCTCGCTTGGGCCGGACCCGGAAGTCGAAGTTGATATCGAAGGTCCATACCCGCTCGAACCGGGAGATGCGTTCCTTCTGTGTAGCGATGGTCTGACGGGGGTCGTCACGCCGCAGGAAATCGGCGCGGTCGTTACCGCGCTGCCTCCCGACGACGCGGCCCGGTTTCTGGTCCAAATCGCCAACCTTCGCGGCGGCCCGGACAATATCACCGTACTCATCGTTCAGATGCCTGATGGTCGGCAGAAAGGCAAGGCCACGACGGCAGTGGGACGTAGTGCGTTCGCACGCCTCTGGTCCGGATGGAACAAGCGAGTCCCGTGGTCCTTCTCGGTCCTCGGTATGGGTGTCTCACTCGCGCTCTTCTCGCTGTCGCTGCAAATCGGCGGCGTCCCCGGCGCGACAATCTTCTTCGTCCTCGCGGCGATTCTCATCCTCACAGGTCTGGCGGGGTTAACGGTTCATGTGCAGAAAGAGGAAACGTCCGGAGCCATCGTGACCGTGGCCGACACGGCGCCGCGTGCGTTGAACGTGTACAAGAAGCACGACTGCCAGTTGACGCGTGAACTCGCAGATCGCTTCGCGCAGATTGAGGCGTCACTCCTTGCGGGCAACCGCAGTCACGGCATCCCGACCGACTTCGAAGCACACGCGAAACTCGTGGCGACCGCCGATTGCGCCGCCGAGAAGAACGACCATACCGCCACGTTCCGCGCGCGGTGTTACTCGCTCCTGTTGCTGGCTGAGGCGTTCCACAAGTCGCGTCAAAAACAGGAATCATTCCGCCCGAGTTGGACCCCGAGTCCGTCATCTCCGTCCTGACTGCATATTTTGTTCCCACACCGAACCGCCTGTCCGGTACACTGACTGCGTTGACTACCCACCACCCGACCCGCTCTCACCACTAATCAATTGAGGGTGCCTGTGCGTCTCCCCACTGGCTCACTCGGTCTGTTGTTCGCGATACTTGCCTTCACCGCACCCGGGGCGCGCGCACAACCGGTCCCCCTTCCTGCAAAGATCGATTTCAGTCGCGACGTTCTGCCCATCCTGTCGAACAACTGCTTTCAGTGCCACGGCCCCGACGACAAGGTGCGGAAGGCGAAAATGCGCCTCGACACGCGTGAAGGCGCAACCGTTGCGGCCATCGTCCCTGGCAAGCCGGACGCGAGCGAACTGATTACCCGGCTCACCGCGACCCCGGACGACAAAAGCGTGATGCCGCCGCTCAAGACCGGCAAGAAGCTCACGCCCCGCGAGGTCGAAATCCTCAAGCAGTGGATCAAGGAAGGCGCCGCGTACACGACTCACTGGGCGTACGTTCCACCGAAGCGGTCGGAACTCCCTAAGACGAAGCACCAAATCACAAACCCGATCGACGCGTTCATCTTCGCGAGGCTAGAGGCGGAGAAGTTGAAGCCCTCGTCAGAAGCGGACCGGTATGCGCTCGCGCGGCGGATTGCGCTCGACCTGACCGGGCTACCGCCCACGCAGGCGGAAGTCGAGGCGTTCGTGACCGACAAGACCGCGCGTGCCTACGAGCAATTTGTCGACAAGCTGCTCGCGAAGCCCGCGTTTGGTGAACACTGGGCGCGGATGTGGCTCGACCTCGCCCGCTACGCGGATAGCGCCGGCTACGCCGACGACCCGCAGCGCACCATCTGGAAGTACCGCGATTACGTGATCCAGTCGTTCAATGCGAACAAGCCGTTCGATCAGTTCACGATCGAGCAACTCGCGGGCGACCTGCTGCCGAACCCGACCACGGAACAACTCATCGCGACAGCGTTTCACCGCAACACGATGACCAACAGCGAGGGCGGCACAAACGACGAGGAGTTCCGCAACGTCGCGGTGGTCGATCGTGTGAACACCACGTTCACGGTCTGGATGGGAACCTCGATGGCGTGCGCACAGTGCCACACGCACAAGTACGACCCCATCACGCAGATCGAGTATTTCCGTTCGCTCGCGTTCTTCAACAACACCGCGGACGCGGACAAGCCCGACGAAAGCCCCACACTCCCGTTCTGGACCGACGAACTACTTGGGAAGAAGACCGCGCTCGAAAAGCAGATCGCGGATCTCGAAGCACTCCTGAAGGGCAAGAAGCCTGACGAGATGAAGCCGGACCGCGACAAACTCGCGACGCTCAAGAAAGACCTCGTCGCGGTGAAGCCACTGACGACCGTTCCCATCTTCAAGGAACTGGCTGGTGCCGCACGCCGCAAGACCCGGTTGCAGTTCCGCGGCAACTTCATGGATCTGGGCGAGGAAGTCAACGAGGGCGTCCCGGCGGCGTTCCCGCCTCTGAGTAAGAACCAAGGCTTGAACAGGCTCGACTTCGCCAAGTGGTTGATGAGCGCTGAGAACCCGCTGACGGCGCGTGTGATCGCGAATCGCTACTGGGAGCAGTTGTTCGGCACCGGCCTCGTTCGCACGAGCGAGGAGTTTGGCGCGCAGGGCGAACAGCCTTCGCACCCCGAGTTGCTCGACTGGCTCGCGACTGAGTTGGTCGCGCAGAAGTGGGACACGAAGAAGTTCCTCAAACTCCTCGTGATGTCTGCCTCCTACCGGCAGTCAGCGAAGGTAACGCCGGAGTTATTCGAGAAAGACCCGGAGAATCGCCTCCTGGCGCGCGGGCCTCGCGTGCGGCTTTCGGCCGAGATGATCCGCGACCAGGCGCTCTTCGCGGCCGGACTCCTCAGCCCGAAGATGCTCGGCCCCTCGGTGCGGCCGGTACAACCGAACCTGGGCGTGAGCGCTGCGTTCGGCGGCTCGATCGACTGGAAAACAAGCGAGGGCGAGGACAAGTTCCGCCGCGGGGTCTATACGCAGTGGCGGCGGTCAAACCCCTACCCGTCGATGTCCACATTCGACGCACCCAATCGCGACGCATGCGTCGTGCGCCGCGGGCGCACGAATACACCGCTGCAAGCGCTTGTCCTGATGAACGACCCTGTCTACATCGAAGCCGCGCAAGCACTGGCAAAGAAGGCAATGAAGGGTGCGCAATCCACCGAGGACGCGGTCACTGTCGTGTTCCGCAGTTGCCTCGTCCGCCCTCCGACGGACGTAGAGTTGAAGCGACTCGTGCAGTTGTACGAGGACGCGAAGAAAGAATTCGGCAAGGACATCCAGAAGGCGAACCAGTTCGCCGGCCCGCTCCCGCCGCTGGTCGCCCCGGCGAACTACGCGGCTATGACCGTCGTCGCCAACGTCGTGTTGAACCTCGACGAAATGGTGATGAAACGCTGAACTTCCGGCCCATCGAATGCAGTCGATGGGCGTGAAAGGGTTATCAATGCACCCAGCACTCGAACGCCTTCAGGCTGTCACACGCCGTAACTTTCTCCAGGACTCTTCGCTGGGGTTGGGCGGCCTCGCGCTGTCGTCGCTGATGGGCGAAGCACGCGCCGATGCACCCAGGAACGAGAACCCGTTGGCGCCGAGGAAGCCGCACTTCGCGGGCACGGCTAAGCGGGTGATCTACCTACACATGTCAGGGGCACCGCCGCACCTGGACATCTTCGACTACAAACCGGAGTTGCAGAAGCAGGATGGGAAGAACTGTCCGGACGAGTTCCTGAAAGGGAAGCGGTTTGCGTTCACATCTGGCGTTCCCAAACTGTTAGGGACGCGGCAGCCGTTCAAGCAGCACGGTAAGGCCGGCACATGGATGTCGGACGCGATCAAGCCGCTGCACGCGGTCGCGGACGATGTGACCGTGATTCGCTCGATGAAGACCGACGAGTTCAACCACGCGCCCGCGGAATTGCTCCTCTACACCGGGTTCGCGCGACCAGGGCGGCCAAGCCTCGGCGCGTGGACGTGCTACGGCCTCGGCAACGAGAGTGAAAATCTGCCCGGCTTCGTCGTGCTGATCTCCAACGGCGTCCAGCCGAGTGGCGGTCAGGGCTGTTGGGGTAGCGGGTTGTTGCCGAGCGTTTTCCAGGGCGTGCAGTGCCGTAGTAAGGGCGAACCGGTTCTGTACCTCAGCGATCCGCCGGGACTCGACCGCGACATGCGCAGACTCGGCCTCGACGCGATGAAAGACTTGAACGAACTACAGGAAAAAGAACTCGGTCACCCCGAAACGCGAACCCGCATCTCCCAATACGAACTCGCGTTCAGGATGCAGCTCTCCGCAAGCGAAGTGATGGACATCTCGAAGGAGCCGGCGAAGGTACTCGACTCGTACGGCGCGAAACCTGGCGCGGGTACGTTCGCGAACAACTGTCTGCTCGCCCGGCGCCTCATCGAACAGGGCGTGCGGTACGTTCAGCTCTTCGACTGGGGCTGGGACTTCCATGGTACCGGGCCGAACGAAGACATCCGCGATGGACTCACGAAGAAGGGAACCACCACCGCGCAATCGGTCGCGGCGCTCATTATGGACTTGAAGAACCGCGACCTGCTGAAGGACACGCTCATCGTGTGGGGCGGTGAGTTCGGGCGCACGCCGTTCCGCGAGGGCCGCACCGCGGGCGGGCAGGTACTCGGTCGCGACCATTACCCAGATAGCTTCTCGTTGATGCTCGCGGGCGGTGGAATCAAGGCTGGTCACACGCACGGCGAGAGCGACGATCTTGGCTTCAAACCGGCGAAGGACATGGTTCACGTCCACGACCTGCAAGCGACGCTCATGCACTGTCTCGGTTTTGACCACACGAAACTGACGTTCCGCTTCCAGGGCCGCGACTACCGGCTCACTGACGTTCACGGCAAGGTCGTGAAAGAGGTCCTGGCCTGATCGTTCCCCATGACTGGTTGCGACTGAACGTCGGTTCAATGTCTACACTCAACCAACCCAAGCCGCCCTTTGCATAAGGGGCGGCTGGCTCCTCCTGACCTCAAACCTCCTTACTCAGAACCATGCGCACCACAACACTCACACTGCTCTCTTTGGCGCTGTGTACGCTCGCACGCGCCGACGACACCTTCACCCAGAAGCCGACCGTCGCGCCAACGGTCGAGCGCGGCGAGGTGCCAAAGCCGGTGCCGGTCGAGGTCGTGTCCACAGAGTGGTCGAAGCGGTTTGACGGCGGTCCGGTACCGCTCTGGGTCTGGGGTGCGACACCCACTAAGAACTACGTTCTGCGCACTGAGTTCGCCGCGACCGGTGTCAAAGCCGCGCGCCTGAAGATGTCCGCAGACAACCACGTCACGCTGTTCCTCAATGGCAAGCAGGTGTCCGTGTCCGACGAGTGGAAAGACGGCGCTGAGGCCGACGTGACGTCGCTCATCAAGGACAAGAACGAACTGGTCGCGGAGGTGAAGAACGACGGCGGTGTCGCCGGGTTCGTGTTCAAACTCGCGATGGTCAATGACAAGGGCGACGTGAAATATGTCGTCTCCGACGAGTCGTGGCTTGCGGCCGAGAAGCAGGGCGTCAAGGCAGTAATAGCCAAGAAGATCGCGACGTACGGCGACGGTCCGTGGGGCAAGGTGTTCGAGGCGAGCGCCGCGGCGCAACCCGGCTCGAAGGTGCCGGCGAACACGTTCGTCGCGTTGCCCGGCTTCAAGGTCGAGAAGCTCTTCACGGTGCCGAAGGCGACGCTTGGTTCGTGGGTGTGCCTCACCGCCGACGACAAAGGCCGGCTCATCGCGAGCGACCAGGGCGGGCTGGGACTCTACCGAATTACGCCGGGCAAGGTCGGCACTGACGATGAGACGAAGGTCGAGAAGATCCCCGCGAAGATCAGCGCGGCGCAGGGGTTGTTGTGGCACAAGGGGACGTTGTACGTCGTGTGCAACGGCGGCCCCGGTAGTGGGCTGTATCGCGTCACTTCGTCGAAGAATGACGACACGCTCGACAAGGTCGAGAAGTTGAAGGCGATCGCGGGCGGCGGCGAACACGGGCCGCACGCGATCCGGCTCGCGCCAGACGGCAAATCGCTCTACGTCGTGTGCGGAAACCACACGCAGGCGCCTGAACTCACGCACAGCCGCGTGCCCAAGAACTGGTCCGAAGACCACATCCTGCCGCGACAGTGGGACGCGGGCGGCCACGCTCGCGGGATTCTGGCGCCTGGCGGGTACGTGGTGAAAACCGACTTCGACGGCAAGACGTGGGAGATGTTCTCCACCGGTTACCGGAACCAGTACGACTTCGCGTTCAACGCGGACGGCGAGATGTTCGTCTACGACTCCGACATGGAGTGGGACATGGGCATGCCGTGGTATCGGCCAACGCGAGTGAGTCACACCGTCAGTGGCGGCGAGTATGGCTGGCGCAGCGGCTCCGGCGTGTGGCCGAATTACTACGTCGATAGCTTGCCCGCTGCCGTCGACATCGGCCCAGGTTCGCCTGTCGGTGTTGAGTTCGGCTACGGTGCGAAGTTCCCCGCGAAGTACCAGAAGGCGCTGTACATCTGCGACTGGACCTTCGGCACGATGTATGCGATCCACACCACTCCTGATGGTGCGACCTACAAGGCGACGAAAGAAGAGTTCCTGAGCCGCACGCCGCTGCCGCTGACGGACGTGGTCATCAACCCGGCTGATGGCGCGATGTACTTCACGGTCGGCGGGCGCGGCGCGCAGAGCGAACTGTTCCGCGTGACGTATGTCGGCACGGATTCGACCGCGAAGGCCGAGACCGCGACCGCCGTGACCGCGGAACGCAAACTGCTGAAACAGATCGAGGAGTACCACAAGCCAACGGTCGACGCCGGGAAGGCGGTCGAGTTCTTGCTCCCGCTGCTCGGCCACGCGGACCGTTTCGTTCGTTACTCCGCTCGCGTCGCGCTCGAACATCAACCCGTGGAGCACTGGCAGGACAAGGCGCTCGCGCTCGCCGAACCAGATGCGGTCGTCAACGCGGTCGTCGGACTGGCACACCAAGGCACGAAAACTCTGCAACCGAAGTTGCTCGCGCGACTCGCAACACTCGACTTCGCCAAACTCGATCAGCGCCAGCAACTCGACCTGCTTCGCGCGTATCAAGTCGTCTTCACACGGACCGGCGAGCCTGAGAAAGTCGCGGGAGCGACGCTGGTCGCGAACATCGACCCGCTGTTCCCGCACAAGTCCGATCTCGTCAACCGTGAACTCGCGCAAGTCCTCGTCTATCTCAAGTCCCCGACGATCGTTGAGAAGGTGACTGCGGAGATGAAAAAGCCGTCGAAGCCGCTCACACAGGAGGGGTTGGACGAGGTGCTGCTCCGCAACCGCGGCTACGGCGGCACCATCGCGAACATGCTTAAAAACTCAGCGGACCAACAGAAACTGTCGTATCTGTTCACGCTCCGCAACGCGACTGTCGGCTGGAACATGGACCGCTGGAAGAGCTATTACGGCTTCCTCAAGGAGGCACAGAGCAAGTCCGGCGGTTCCAGTTTCAAGGGCTTCCTGACGAACATCGAGAAGGAAGCGTTCGCCAATGCGACCGACCTCGACCGGCTCGCGATCGAGGCGGGAGGGATGCGCCCCGCGTACAAAGCGCCGGCGTTGCCAAAGCCTGTCGGCCCTGGCAAGGAGTGGACGACCGTGAGCGTAGTTGCGCTCGAAGAGAAACTGAAGAACGGCCGCGACTTCAAGAACGGTCAGCGTGCGTATGCCGCCGCGCGGTGTGTGGTGTGTCACCGCATGGGGGGCGACGGCGGTGCGACCGGGCCGGACCTCTCGCAGGTCGCCGGGCGCTTCGGTGTGAAGGAGTTGGCCGAAGCACTCGTCGAACCGAGCAAGGTGATCTCTGATCAGTACAAGGCATCCGTGATCCGCACAACGGACGACAAAACCATTACGGGCAAGATCGTGAACGACGCGGGCGGCAAGTACGTGATCGTCACCGACCCGGAAGATTCGAGCAAGGTCGTTGAGATCAAGAAGGATGACGTGGCGACCGTGAAGCCGTCGGCTATCTCTCTGATGCCGGAGAAGCTCTTGAACCAGCTCAACGAGAACGAGGTTCTGGACATGCTTGCGTACATGCTGAGTCGCGGCGACCCGAACCATGCGATGTTCAAGAAGTAGCCGGTCTCAACCTGGCAGCACGAAGCCGCGACTGCCGAGGCCCACGCACGCTTGCATGATCGACCCCGTCAGCACCCCGATGAGCAAGACCGGTCGCCGGGCGCACAGCCTGGCGACCGGGAGTTGCAGGAACACCCCCAGGAAGATCCACAGTCGGACCGTTTCGCCCCGGTTGATGCCCATCGAATCGACCACCGCGAGCGACGCTAGCGCGCTCATCGCGAGGCACAGCTCCGGCTCGCACGCGACTGCCCATGCGCTTCTCCACCCCTTGGCCCACATCACGCGGCTCATCTGGAACATCCCGACACCCGCAATCCCAAACACGATCGCGGACGTGAACAGCCCTGTGTTCGACAGTGTCTCGATCGGGTTCGCCACGAGCCACACGTCGTAGGGGCGGTTCTGCCTGACGTTGAACTCTTTTGCGTCGTGGTACGCGAACTCGAACGCGCTCACAATCTCGTACCCAAATGCCTGGGCGACGACGAGGTTCGTCACGAAGAACCCGAGCGGAACCACGGCGATGAGAGCGACGACGTTTTTCCAGTCGATCGTGTGTAGCCCCCACGCGCGCCCAATCAGCGCGACGAACGTGAGACCGGTAATCAGCGGCAGTGGTTCAAAGAGTACCAGTGCGTAGAGCGAGACACCCATCGCGACGAGCCAGGTTGGTTTCCGAGTGGCAAGGTACCGGACGAGCAACCACAGCGGCAACAGGATGAACACCGGGCTGACGGTGTTCAGCAGCGGGAAGAAGAAGATCTTCGACGGCAGGAAGAGGTAGAGGATCAGAGCCGCGAGACCGGCGAAGCGGTCGTTGAACAACTCGCGCACGATTGCGTAGGCCAGCAGCGCGCCGAGATTCGACACGCCGAGGATGAGCCACGCGATGTCCGCGGGCGAATCGGTGATGCCTCGCAGGAGGTGGTAGAAGAGTACCTTCCCGGCCAGATTTGCGCGTACGTGGAAGTGCAGGTGTGGAGCGATCTCGCGGAAGTCCCGTAGGAACTTCGTGGGCGGGTAGGCGCCGGCATCCCTGTAGAAGCCATTCGACCCCATCGACACGGCATCGCGATCTGGGAACGGCGCCAGGGTACGGATCGTGGCCTGACCCGCCGTTGCGACCAAGAGCCACATCGCGATCACGAGTGTCGGGAACTGGTCGATGCATCGGCGCGAGTGGTAGATCAGAAACGCACCCGTTGCGGAGAGCAGCACTCCCATCTTCACGGGCAGAACCACGTTTCCGTTGATGAGTGGGTAGATCCAACCGCCCTCGGCCGAGCCGTAGAACACGTCATTCATCATGGGCGTGCGGACTCCCAAGAGCAGTCGCGAGTGAGTTGGGCTATCGTATGTTCGGGGCGGGGCGGAACCACTCGCTCTCAAGTGTCGCCGTGACCGAGCAGCGCGAGTACCTTCGCCAAACCGAGTCGGCGGAGTGTCTCCATGTTCCGCCGCGGGATGTTCTGGAGTGCCTCGGGATCGTTGTTCACGGCGCTGATACTGTCTTCGCGCAATAGGTGCAGCATCGGGAACGGCGAGCGGTTCGTGTAGTTTTCGACATCGTCCGGGCGCGTCCCCGTGAACTGGTAACCGGGATGGAAACTCGCGATCTGGATCACGCTTTCCAGACCGAGTTCCGCGATCAGCGATTCGATTTCGACAACGAAATCGTTGTAATCGAGGAACTCGCCGAGCGCGAACGGGTGAATCAGGAAAGCGGTTTCCACTTGTTCGATAGGAGCGTCCGCGAGGGTTCGGAGTTCGACCGCGAGGGCCGCGCGGAGCGACTCCGCGTCTGTCGCGTCGGTGACGGTGTATCGAATCAACAATCCGTCGAAGACCCGCCGCGCGAACGGGCACAGGTTCAGCCCAATCACCACGTTCGCGATCCACCTCTGTGTTGCTTCCACGACTCTGTCGGCGTTCATTCGAGTTAATCCCCAACGTATCACGATGAACGTTCGGAGTGTAACGTATCGGCGTTGAGTTGTGTCGGGCCGGATTAACTCATCGTGGTGAAAACCACGCGACTGGTGTTGCGTCAGTTGAGTTTGCTCTGCTCATCACAGCGCAAGGAAAGATGAAACAAACAGGCCGTGGACCCCGCGCGACCAGAAGCGAAAGCCCTGGACCCCGTCCGGGTCTTTCGTGATGCGTGCTGCTATAATCAGCGTGACCGTGGCCGACGGAACCGTTCCGCCCGCACGGTGTTAACGCGGTGGCTGTTCCCATTGGATTCCACTTACCACGGAGACTCGGAGATGTTCGCGCGCTGGACACTCGCTTGGTCGCTGGGCGTCGGGATGATCGGACTTTGTCTCGTCGCCGGCGGCGCGGAAGACAAGAAGCCTGACGAGAAGAAGGTTGAGAAGAAGGACGAGAAGAAAGACGAGAAAGATCGCAAGGGTGCGGTTACTGGTGTGGTCACTGCGAAGGGTGACAACTGGATTGAACTCAAGGCTGACGGTGAGGAAAAGGCACGCAAGTACGTGCCTCAGTGGAAGGGTGGCGCCCCGGCCGCAGGTGGCGGGCCGGACAAGGACATGGTCGCGCAGATCAAGACTGTCGCCGTGAATAGTCGTGTGAAGATCGACTGGCTATTCGAGGAGCGGTTCCGGGTGATGAAACTCGAGGTACTCAAGAAACCAGAAGAGAAGAAGTGATTCCCGGCGCCGCAGGGTTCTTACGCGGTCTTTCCACAACCGTGATGAACCCCACGGCGCGCGAGTTTGACCCCGACACCCACCCGACCCGAGACCCCACCCATGTACCGCGTCCTGGTTCTGCCCGCCCTGCTGCTCACCGCCGGTTCTGCCGTAGCCGCGCCCAAACTCGACGCCGCGAAATACGGCTGGCACTCCGACTACGCGACCGCGAAAGCGGAGGCGAATCGCACCGGCAAGCCGATGCTGCTCGTCTTCCGCTGCGAGCCTTGAGGCGACTGTGCCTCGATAGACGAGCAGGTTGTTCGTCTCCACAAGGACATCGCCGACATCGCGGATAAGTTCGTTCGGGTCCGCCTGGTGAAGATCGCCGGGGCAGACTTGCGTCGGTTTGAGTTCGATCACGACCTCACCTGGTTCGCGTTTCTCCTCAATGCAGACGAGACGATTTACGGGCGCTATGGCGGGCGCGACGCGTCCGACGCCGAAGCACGCCTCTCAATGAAGGGACTGCGCCACGCGATGCTCCGCGCGCTTGACGCGCACAAATCGCCGCCGGCTGCCGTCGCAATTGCCGGGC
This sequence comes from Planctomycetia bacterium, assembly GCA_005772955.1. Taxonomy (GTDB): domain Bacteria; phylum Planctomycetota; class Planctomycetia; order Gemmatales; family Gemmataceae; genus Gemmata. The sequence goes on along the minus strand of SXID01000183.1, from coordinate 13,366 downwards.
GACCAGAGCGGGCAGAGGACTTCGTCGCAGCGAGTCGGCACAAGGGGTGCATCCACTGTCACAACATCAACGAGTTTCGCAGGGCCGACCTCAAGGCTGCGGGAAAGTGGGACCGTAACAGCGTGTGGGTCTACCCGCTGCCAGAGAACGTTGGCATCACGCTCGACGTGGACAGCGGCGACCTCGTGAAAACGGTCTCGGTCGGTTCGGCAGCGGAGAAGTCCGGGCTAAAGTCTGGTGACCGCCTCGCGAAGCTCAACGGCTATGGCGTCGCGTCGTTCGCGGACGCATCGTACGCGTTGCACAAGGCGCCGGCGAAGGGCGAACTCCCGGTCTCGTGGGTGCGCGCCGGGAAGGAGATGACCGGCACGATTTCCGTTACCGATGGCTGGCGAAAGACCAACCTGACGTGGCGGCCATCAATGCTAGATATCCTCCCCTCAGCACCTTTCAGCGGCGGCGAACTGACCGAGGCCGAGAAGAACGCGATGGGACTGGACCCGAAGCACGCCGCGCTTCGCCAGGATGCGGAGGTTCACGCGATACTCAAGGCCGCGGGCCTGAAGGGCGGCGACATCGTGATCGGGTTCGACGGCAAGACTGTGGAAGGCGACATCAGCAAGCTCTTCGGCTACGTCCGCCGAAACTACCTTGTCGGCGATGATGTCGCCATCAACATCATCCGAGGTGGAAAGCGCACCGTTGTGAAGTTGTTGTTGAAGTAGCCCTCTGCAGGGCGAACGGCCGGTGAAAGCCGGCTGGTGAGAATTTCCAACCCTCACCAGCCGGCTTACACCGGCCGTTCGCCGTTCTTGCTATAATCGGCGTGACCTGTTCCGCCGAAAGTCGAGAGCCTTCCCATGCTGAACACCGCCGTTCGCGAAGCTGTCATGCGGGTGCTGCCGCGAGTGAAGACCCCCGCGCAGTACACCGGTGGCGAACTCCACTCGATCACCAAGGACCACCGGCAGGTTCGCGGGAAAGTGTGCCTGTGCTTCCCTGATGCGTACACGCTGGGCATGAGCCACCACGGGTTCCAGGTGCTCTATACGATCATGAACAATGATCCGCAGTGGGCCTGTGAACGCGCGTTTGCGCCGTGGATGGACTTTGAACGCGAACTCCGCCGCAACCGACTCCCGCTCTACGGACTAGAAACCTTCACGCCGCTCTCCGAGTTCGACATCGTCGGGTTCAGCCTTCAGTACGAAGTGTGTTACTCGAACCTGCTCACGATGATCGACCTCGGCGGAATCCCCCACTTCGCGAAGGAGCGTCGCGTTTCGGACCCGCTCGTGATCGCGGGTGGACCAGGCGCGCAGAATCCGGAGTTGCTCGCCCCGTTCGTGGACCTTTTCGTAATCGGTGACGGTGAGGAATCGCTGCCGTGGGTGATGGAAAAGTGGATGGCGCTCAAGGAAGTCGCGATTCGCGAAGACGATCTCTCTCCTGAGCGCCGCCTTGAGATGCTCGCGGAGCTGGTCCAGAGTACTCGCTGGGCGTACGCGCCCGTGTTCTACGAATTTGACTACCACGCGGACGGCACCATCGCTGCGGTCAACCGAACACGCAGCGACGTACCGATGCAGATCGAAAGTTGCACGATCACGCAAGACCTCGACGACATTCCGCTACCGACGAGGCCGGTCGTGTCGTTCGTTCAGACGCCGCATGACCGCGTCGCGATCGAGATCATGAGAGGTTGCCCGTGGCAGTGCCGATTCTGCCAGTCCACCGTCATCAAGCGCCCGCTCCGCGTTCGTTCGGTGGAGACCATCGTACAGGCTGCACTGGAGAGTTACCGCAACACCGGAATGAACGAGGTCAGTCTGCTGTCGCTGTCGAGCAGTGACTACCCGCACTTCGAGGAATTGGTGAAGCGGATGCATGAGGTGTTTGGGCCGTTGGGGGTGAACGTCTCTCTGCCGAGCCTTCGCGTGAACCACCAACTCCGCAGCGTGCCGCAACTCATGCAGGGTTGGCGCCGCGCCGGTCTCACACTAGCGCCCGAAGTCGCGCGCGACGACATGCGAACTCAGATCCGCAAGCCGATCAAGAACGACGACCTCATCGAGGGCTGTCGCGAGGCGTTCAAGGCCGGTATGTCGCACGTAAAACTCTACTTCCTGTGCGGGCTGCCGGGCGAGCGCACCGTAGATCTCGACGGCATCGTGGAACTCGCGGAAGCCATCAGCGAGGTGGGTAAGCAAGCGACCGGGCGTCACAAGGAAGTGACCGCGTCGGTATCGAACTTCATCCCTAAGCCCCACACGCCATATCAGTGGAACGGGATGCAGACCCGCGAATACTTCCGCTGGGCTGGCGACTACCTGCACCGCCAGAAGCGCAACAAGTTCGTGAAGATCAAACAACACGACATCGAGACGAGTCTGCTCGAAGGTATCCTGACACGCGGGGATCGTCGCGTCGCGCCCGGGCTGTACGAAGCGTGGAAACGCGGTGCCCGATTTGACGGCTGGAAGGAGTGCTTCAAGCCAGACGTGTGGTGTGGTGCGTTCAAGGATCTCGGCATCGACGTGGATTTCTACCGAACGCGACCGCGCCCGGTCGGCGAGAAACTGCCGTGGGACCACGTCAACGTGAAGAAAGGCCGCGCATACCTCGAGAAGGAGCAGGAGCGTAGCGTGATCCAACTTCGTGTGATGGCCGACGCGGTCATTGGCGAAGGCGGGGAGGCCGGCGAAGCACCCAAAGGGTGCGGCGGGTAAAGTCGGGGAGGGAAAAGGATTCCGTTCTCGTGGAGATTTTTCCCTTGCGAACGAAAACAGGGTGAACGCATAGTAGAGCGTTCCTGCGAATCTGCTGTTCTCCCCTTTTTCCCTGCTGAGGTACGCCCATGTTTCGCGCAAGCATGCTCGCTGTGCTATTTGCTGGTCTCGTCGTGCTGTCCGGTGGTCTGGTCGGCCAAGACCCCAAAAAGGACGAACCGCCGGTGAAGGTGAAGGGCGTTCTTCCCGCGAACTGGAAGAAAATCGGTCTAACGGACGACCAGGTGCAGAAGATTTACAAGGTACAGAACAAGTACGACGACGAGATCGAGAAGCTCCAGGCCAAGATCGACGTGGCGAAGACCGACCGCACGAAAGAAATGAAAGCCGTCTTGACAGCGGACCAGAAGAAGCGGCTCGATGACATTCTGACCGGCAAGGAGAAATGAGACACTCATGGGCCTGGACCGCATCATCCGATTCCCCGCCGGCTGCGTGCCGGCGTGGGATGCTATCAAGTCGCACCTCGCGCGGGTTGGTGAACCCGCTCCGTTGCGCCTGATCGACAACCTCCCGGCATTCCCGGACGAGACGCCTGAGGCTGGCTGGCGCGAGTTGCGCATCACAGCCGGGGGCGGCATGATCACCATTCGCCAATCAACTGACGCAATCACTTGCACTGTTTGGAGTAACGCGGACGCGGCGCTTCTTGCGGCGCGCGACCGCGTTGCGTGGGCGTGTGCCGCGTCCGGTGGCGGAACCTTGGTCACGGACACCGGTCCAGCAGTTTCCCACACCGAATTCGCACTCCTCTCCAACATCCACCCGGCATAACTGCTACGGGCGCTTGTGTGTTCCGGGTGTTCCCACACCCGCGCCTCTTCCCGCACCTGCCTCCCTGTCGATATCCAGCAATGTCAGTGTTGCGCGCCTGAACGGTTGGGCTTGTCCCGCCCGTGCGGGTTCGCTAACTTCCGCGAACTCCGGGCGACCGGATATTCCGGCTCGCACGGAAGAAGGGACCAACCACCGTGAACGTCACCGTGCGGCAACTTGCCGAGTGGGTTCGAGGCGAGGTTCTCGGCGACCCTGACCTGGCCATCTCGAACGCCCGCACGCTTGGTGATGCCCAGCCAGGCGACATCACCTTTGTCGAGAGCGCAAAGCACCTGTCGGCGTGGCACACAAGTAAGGCCTCAGCCGCTGTCGTGCCCGCGTCGGTTCCCGTGAATGGCCGCCCGGTCATCCGAGTCGTCGACCCTCTCATGGCGTTCGTGAACATCGTTCAACACCTCCGCGCCCGCCCGGCAGAGTCACCGGGTGATGTGTCCCCGTCAGCTCACGTTCACCCCTCAGCGATACTCGCGCCTGGCGTCTCCGTGGGGCCGTTCGCTGTAATTGGAGAGGGCGTCGAAGTGGGGGCGAACTCCACGATCCATGCCGGAGTTGTGATCGGTCGTTTCTGCAAGATCGGCAGTGAGGTGACCATGCACCCGCGTGTCGTGTTGTACGACGACTGCGTGATTGGCGATCGCGTCACGTTGCACGCCGGAGTCGTTATTGGGGCGGACGGGTTCGGCTACCGGACCGTTCGCGGCACGCAGCAGAAGGTTCCGCAGTTGGGATCTGTTGAGATCGAGGACGACGTCGAAATTGGGGCCAACTCGACGGTGGATCGCGGTACGTTCGGGCCGACCCGCATCGGGGCTGGCACGAAAATCGACAACCTCGTCCAGATCGGACACAACTGCCAGATCGGGCGACACAACATCTTTTGCGGTCAGGTCGGCGTCGCGGGGTCGTGCGTGACCGGGGATCACGTGATGCTGGGCGGTCAGGTCGGAGTTTCGGACCACCTGACCATCGGCGCGCGGGTCGGGGTCGGCGCGCAATCCGGCGTCACGACCGACCTACCGTCCGACTCGCAGGCGCTCGGCACGCCGGCGCTGCCGTTGCAGGAACAGTTGCGGCTGCACGTGAACCTTCGTCGGTTGTCGGATTTGCGCCAGGACGTGAAGCAAATCAAGAAGCAACTCGACACGGGGGCTCAGTAGATGGTTCCCGGTGCGGTTCTCTCCGGTGGTGGCGCGTTCGAATCCCGCGAACCAGTGGGGTTGCTCGCGTGCGGCGGGCGGTTCCCCGTCGTGTTCGCGGAGAAGGCCCGCGAGTGCGGCATCCCGGTCGTGTGCGTCGCGGCTCACGGCATGGCAGACCCAGTCCTCAGATCCATCTGCACGGAGTTCACCTGGCTCCGACGCATGTCCATTGGGACAATCATTCGCGCGTTCCGTCGTGGCGGGGTGAAGCGGTGGACTATGGCGGGGAAGTTCGAGAAGCGGGTGTTGTTCAGCCCGTGGCGCTGGTTCCTCCTCGTCCCGGACTGGCGCATGATCCGGTTCTGGTTTTTCCGGCGCCGCAACGCGAATAACGATGACTCCCTCCTCCTCGGTGGCATCAACGAACTGAGGGCGGAAGGTCTGGAATGCGTATCAGCCTTGGACCTGTGCCCGGAGTTGCTCGTGAGCGAAGGCGTGTTGACGCGGCGGAAGCCGACCAAGGGCGAGCAACAGGACATCGCGTTCGGCTGGCATCTGGCGCGTGAAATGGGCCGGCTTGATGTCGGCCAGAGCGTCATGGTCCGCGAGCGTGCCGTTCTTGCGGTTGAGGCGATCGAGGGGACAGACCTCGCCATTCTCCGGGCTGGCGAACTGTGCCGACGGAACGCGTTCGTCGTCGTGAAGGTGGCCAAGCCCGAACAGGACCGCCGGTTCGACGTCCCGACTGTGGGAACGCGAACTATCGAGACAATGCGAAAGGCTGGGGCCACGGCGCTCGCGATCGAGGCCGGGCGGACCATCGTCATTGATTCGGCGGCCACGGTCGCGCTCGCTGAAAAGTACGGCATCACTATCACCAGTCTGATCTCCCCTCCCACGGTGTGAGGTCGCATAGACTGGCGGTTTCGCGAGTTACTCAGCTTTGCGACCGGCGGACACTGTTCCCTTCCGACCGCTCGTGCGGATATAACTACATCAGCGCCCCGGGGCACCAATCATGCCTCGTAGATCACAACCGCCTGGCTCGTTCTGGTTCTGCGCCTGAGAGCGGATTTGAGACACGCATGGGGTCCATGTCCTTTCTACTGCCGAACCCTCTCTCAGGTGCCGCTGCGGTGGTCCTGGGGGAGGCGTGTGTTGCGAGTGTCGGCTATCACGACATGACGCCTGGACCGACGACCGTTTCGATCACGGACGGGTTACTGACCCTCACACGCCCTCAGAATGAGAGCGGTTACCTAATTGTTCCGTGGCCAATCGACCCGTTCGGAACCCTTGTGGTCACGACGACCACGCTCCGTGAACGGGGCGAACCGTACCGGTTGCTGGTCGAACTCGCGCGGGGCAAACTGAACCAGGTCCGTACGCAGACCGCGGAGTGGCAGTCGATCGGGCTGCGGACCGCCACGGACTTCGATCGCGCGGTCGCGGAGGCCAGCCGGCAGTTCGGGCACGCAGTCCTGACTCCGAACGGTCAGGAGGCTGACACACTAGCAACTCGTGTACTCGAACAGGCGCATGCTCTCGCGGACCGGCTCGCGCGGGACTACACCTCACAAATGCTCGCGACACGCCACAAGGCCGAGGGGCCAATCGAGACGCGGCTTGCTGCACGTCACAAGCGGCCACTGCGCAGCGCCGCGATCGACGAGTATTGCCGCGTCTTCACGGCGGCCTCGGTGTGCATTTGCTGGGCTGATATCGAACCGAACGAGGCCCTATATGACTGGACCGAATCGGACGCGGCCGTTGCCGCTGCCTGTTCCGCGGGCCTGCCGGTGACCATCGGGCCGGTCATCGACCTCGCGCCGGGGATGATCCCCGCGTGGGCATCCGGCTGGGCGACCGACTTACCAACACTCGCCGCGTGCATGTGTGACTTCCTGGAAACCGCGATCAACCGCTATAAAGGCGACGTTCACCGCTGGGTGGTGTGCGCCGGATTCAACCACGCCGACGCGTTGGGTCTTCAGGATGACGACCGACTCCGGCTCGCGTTTCGACTGTTCGAAGCGGCGGCACAGGTCGATTCCAGTCTGGACCTGATTCTGAGTGTCGCGCAACCGTGGGGCGAGTACCTCGTGGACGAGGAACAGACGATCTCACCGATCACGTTCCCCGACGACCTAGTTCGCGCGGGCGTCCGGCTTTCGGCGGTAGAACTGGAAGTGCGTGCCGCAACCCGCCCGCGCGGAAGTATGCCGCGCGACCTGCTCGACACTGCTCGCCTCTTCGATGTTTTCGGGATGCTCGGTTTACCACTTGATGTTGTTCTGAGTTTGCCGTCGTCCGACGAACCGGACCGCGAGGCGCTCAAACAGGGACAGTCGCTCTGGAAACCGGGGTGGCTGTCGCGGCCCTCGCCCGAAGGACAGGCCGAGTGGGGCGCTTCGTTAGTGGCGCTTGCTCTGTGTTGGCCGCAGGTTTGCACGGTGACCTGGGATCACTGGTCGGACGCGGAGCCGCACTTGGTTCCGCATGGTGGGCTGCTCGACGGCTCTGACCAACCAAAACCGCTCCTCACCCGCCTACGCACGCTTCGTACCTCGCACCTCGCACCGGAACAGTAACGAGCCAATCTGCTCGCTAGGAATTCGTGAACCAAGGCCGCGTGCCTCGATCCGACGCCCCAGATACCGACCCGGTCCGACCACTACCCATCGATAAGTCCGCGAAGCCTTCCGCCTTGCAGCTAACCTCTGGCGAATCGTTCGGTGGCGCCGAGGTTCCGACTTTCGGTGTGGTTGTGGATCGTCGGAACGGGCGCGGTGCTGTTCGCGGTCCTCGCGAGTCACTCGGTCCGCACGCGGCCGACTGTGGTGTCGAATCCTCTGGACCGACTGGGGTACAAGAAACCCTCAACGTTCCAGATGGCCTTCCGCCCACGTCGTATCAATAATCACCTCTCGTGTGATCAATTCCGAGCAGCCACGGTGGTGATTGATGTCGGCCGGAAACCCCTCGCTCGCCCGCGCCAGGCTGTGCCTGATTCTGGCTGCAGTTCTGTGGAGCCTCGGTAGCGTCTTCATGCGGTTGCTGCGCGAACCGCTCGGCCTCGGATTGGACGAACCGCTCCTCACGCCTCTCCAGATCGCGTTCTATCGGGGGCTGTTCGGCGGCATGGTCATGCTCGCGCTGGTCTATCGCGTTGAGGTGACGTTCCGTCTGCCGATGCTAGGCATGGTAGCAGCGTTCGCGGTGATGAGTGGCGTGTACCTCTCCGCGCTCGACGGCCCGGCGGCGAACGCAATCTTCCTCCAAAACACCGCGCCGGTGTGGGTGTACCTGTTCGCGGTATTGGCAATCGGCGAGCGCGGCGACCGGCGAGGGTGGCTCGCCGTAGTGCTCGCGGCGGCGGGTGCCACAGTGATCGTCGCGGGGAACTGGCCGCGCAACCTTCCATCCGATTTCGACGGCGCGCAGCGCAACAAGCAGATGCTTCAACTGCTCCTGGGGCTAGGAAGTGGCGTTGTGTATGCGATCGTCGTGCTGTTTCTCCGCCACCTACGCGAGCACTCGGCCGCGTGGCTCGTCGCTATCAACTTGCTGGGCAGTGCGGCCGCGATCGGGCTGTTCGTGTTAATGGCGGACGGCCCGACCGCGTTCGTCGGTTGGGCGACGGCCCCGAGCGCGTGTCAGGTCATGGTTCTGTTTGTGTTCGGTGCGTTCCAGATGGCATTCCCGTATTGGCTGTTCGCACGCGGGCTGCGCACCGTTTCGCCACAAGAAGCCGCGATCATCACGCTCATCGAGCCGCTTCTTAACCCTGTGTGGGCGTACCTGATCACGCCGGAGAAGGACACGCCGAACATGTGGATGCTCGTAGGCGGTACGCTAATTCTGCTCGCGCTCGTGTGGCGATACCTACCACGGAAACAAGAAACGGAATAACCACAGAGGCACAGAGAAATACCGAGAAGACTGTTTTCAAAACGCATTCTCTCCTGTCTACTCTGTGTCTCTGTGTCTCTGTGGTTAGTCCGTTTCTTGGTAATCCCATGCCGCCTCTCCACATTGCGACGTTCGCGTGCGATGTCACGCCACCCGAAGATCACCCGCTGTGTGGCGGTTGGATCACGCCAGTTCGCGGTGTCGATGACCCGCTGCGGGCGCTCGGCGTAGTGCTGCTCGGTGTCGGTAAACCGGTCGTGCTGTGCGCGGTCGATTGGACCGGACTTCGCAACGAAGCGTTCCGCATCTGGCGAAAGGCGCTCGCGGATGCGGCCCACACCACTCCCGAACACGTTTCGCTGCACTGTGTTCACCCGCACAACGCGCCCTTCGCGGACTTGGAAGCCGAAAAACTCATCGCCGCCGCGAAAGCCGCGAAGTCGCTTGACCTGAAGTATTACGCGGAGTGCGTGAAGAAGAGCGAGGACGCGTTGAAAGCGTCTGTGATGAAGTCGGTGAAGTTCACGCACGTCGGGACCGGGTCCGCGGAGGTGAAGGAAGTCGCGTCGAACCGTCGCGTGCTAGGCGACGACGGCAAGGTGAAGTTCACTCGCACGAGCGCGACCAAGAACAAGGAGGCACGCGACGCACCGGAAGGACTCATCGACCCGCGTTTGCGCACGCTGAGCTTTTTCGATGGGGACAGAGCACTCGCGGCGCTGCACTTCTACGCGTGCCACCCAATGAGTTATTACGGGGACGGTCGCGTGAGCGCAGATTTCTGCGGCTTGGCGCGTCAGAAGTTGCAGGACGAAACGAAGGTCTTTCAGGTGTACTTCAACGGCTGTGGCGGGAACGTGACCGCGGGCAAGTACAACGACGGCTCGAAGGAGAACCGCCCGGTTCTGCGCGACCGCATCCACGCGGCGATGGTTGCGGCATCCAGGGACATGAAGCGAACCGAAGTGAAAGAGTGGGACTGGCGCTTCGAGGCGGTAAAACTGCCGCCACGCAAAGAAGCCTCGTTCAGTGCGGAGGAGAGTACGAAGGCGCTGAACGACGAGAAGGCGACCTCCGCGAAGCGGAACAACGCCGCGTATCAGCTCGCATGGCTCAAGCGCAAGGACACGCCGATCGAAGTGAACTGCCTCGACTTCGGCGGGAAAGTGCTGAGCCTGTTTCTGCCGGGCGAGTCGTTCGTTGAGTACCAACTCGCGGCCCAGAAGATGCGAGAGGACGTGGTGGTGAATGTCGCGGCCTACGGCGACGATGGCCCGGGTTACATCCCGACCGCGAAAGCGTACCTCGAAGGCGGCTACGAGCCGACCGTCGCGCTGACTGGCCCAGACTCCGAAGACATCTTGCACGCCGCAATGCGGAAGTTGCTCAAAGCAGAAATGAAAGGGAAGCCATGAAAACGCTGCTCACGCTAGCCATAGCATTGGGTTTTTCTGTACCGGGGTTCGCGGCCGATGCGAATACGTACAAGGCCGGAGTGGCGACGAAGGTTATCACGCCCGCAGAAGCGGTGTGGATGGCCGGGTACGCATCGCGTACCAAACCCGCCAACGGGAAGATTCACGACCTCTACGCGAAGGCGCTGTGCCTCGAAGATTCCGCCGGCAAGCGGTTCGTGCTGGTCACAACCGACCTGATCGGGATTCCGCGCGAACTCGGAGAACAAGTTGCGAATGAGGTCGAGAAGAAACACGCCATCAAGCGTGACGAACTCATTCTCAGCGCATCGCACACGCACTCCGGGCCGGTGATTCGCGAGAACCTCGTGGACATGTATCCGCTCACGAAAGAAGACGCCGCGAAAGTCGATGCGTACACGAAGCAACTCAAAGACGATCTCGTCACGCTGGTTGGAGCGTGTCTGAAGAACCTGCAACCGGTGTCGCTCAAGTACGGCACCGGGAAGGCGACGTTCGCGGTGAACCGCCGCCAGCCGACAGACAAGGGAGTCATCAACGGCAATAACCCGGCCGGGCCGGTCGATCACTCAGTGCCGGTGCTGGTCGCGGAAGGGAAGGACGGTAAGCAGGTCGCGGTGGTGTTCGGGTACGCGTGCCACAACACGACGCTCGATCTGATGCAGTGGAGTGGCGACTACGCTGGCTTCGCACAGATTGCGGTCGAGAAGACGCACCCCGGCGCGGTCGGGATGTTCTGGACCGGCTGCGGTGCAGACGCCAATCCGCTCCCGCGGCGCAAGATCGAACTCGCCGAGCAGTACGGCAAGGAACTCGCCGACGCGGTTGCGGCTACCGTGAAGACCGCGAAGCCGGTCACCGGCAAGTTCGCCGCGAAGTACGAGAAAATCACGTTGAAGTTCGAGGCGGTTCCCACGAAGGCGCAGCTCGCGGCCGACACGTTGAGCAAGACACTCGCGATTCAGAAACGCGCGGAACGGCTGCTCAAACAACTCGAAGCTGACGGCAAGATTAGTGACGAATACCCGCATTACCCGGTTCAAACCTGGGCGCTCGGTGACCAAATCCTGTGGGTCGCGCTCGGTGGCGAGGTCGTCATCGACTACGCGATTCGCTTGAAGAAGGATGTTCCGACGAGCCGCGCGCTGTGGGTGATGGGTTATGCGAACGACGTGATGGCCTACATCCCGAGCGCGCGCGTTCTCAAGGAGGGTGGCTACGAGGCCGACTCGTCACAGATCTACTACGGCATGCCCGGCAAGTGGAGCACGACCATCGAAGACGCGATCGTTGCGAAGGTGAAGGATCTCACCTCGAAAGTCGCGGAACTGCCGAAGCCGCCCGGTGCGCTCACTCCGAAGGAGGAGCTCGCGACGTTCAAAATCCCCGAAGGTATCGCAGTGTCGCTCGTGGCGAGCGAGCCGGACATTGTCGATCCCGTTGCGATGTGCTTCGACGAAAAGGGCCGGCTGTTCGTGTGCGAGATGCGCGGCTACCCGAACGGCGGTGTCGGCACTGGCAACGAGACGCGCGGCAAGATCAAGTGCCTGATCGACAAGGACGGCGACGGCCTGTTCGAGACTGTAAGCACGTTCGCCGAAGGGCTACGGTTCCCGATGGGCGTGATGTCGTACAAGGGCGGTCTTCTCGTCGCCGTCGCACCGGACCTGCTGTACCTCGAAGATACCAACGGCGACGGCAAAGCGGACAAGACAACGGTCCTCTACACCGGCTTCAACCTCGCGAACATTCAGCAGATGGTGAACAGTCTGCAATGGGGCTTGGATAACTGGGTGTACGGCATCTGCGGCAGCGACGGCGGCACAATCACCTCGCCACAGAAGAAGGACATGCCGCCGCTTTCGTTGCGCAATCGCGGCTTCCGGTTCAAGCCGGACGTGCCCGGCAGCTTGGAGCCGACCAGCTCCGGCGGGCAGTACGGTCTCGCCGCCGACGACTACCAGCGCTGGTTCACCGCGACCAACAGCCAGCACCTGCGGCAAATCGTGTTACCGGAACATTACCTGAAGCGCAACCCGTACCTCGCGGTGAGCGCGGTCACGCTCGACATCCCCGAACACGGGGCCGCCGCGAAGGTCTTCCGCATCAGCCCGTTTGAACCGTGGCGAGTGGAACGCACAACGCGCCGCGCCGGTGCGCCTGACGCGAAGCGATTCCCAACCACCGAACTCGTGCCCGGCGGCTACATCACGTCCGCGTGCAGTCCGCTCATCTACACCGCGGACCTGCTCCCGAAGGAGTATCGCGGGAACAACTTCGTGTGCGACCCCGCGAACAACCTCATTCACCGCGAACTGCTGAAAGAGAAGGGCGCCGTCTTCACCGCGGTGCGCGCCTACGAGGACAAAGAGTTCCTCGCTTCGACGGACAACTGGTTCCGTCCGGTCGATCTCAAGACCGGCCCGGACGGCGCGATTTACGTTCTCGACTTCTACCGCGAAGTGATCGAAACGCCGTTGTCACTGCCGGAGGACATCAAGAAGCAACTGGACCTGGAGAGTCGTGGCCGGGGCCGTATCTGGCGCATCGCACCGAAGAGCTTCAAGCCCGCGAAGATGCCGGACCTCAGTGTGATGACCGCGAAACAACTCGCGGAGGAACTCACGAACGCGAACCCCGGGCGCCGACTCACCGCGCAGCGGTTGATCGTGGAGAAGCAAGACAAGGACGCGGTTGCACGCATTCGCGAACTGCTGCCAATTGCGTCTGGCCAGCCGGGTCGCGTGAGTTTGCTCTGGGCGCTGCACGGCCTGGGTGTCTTGAAACCGTCTGATGTGTTGCCAGCCTACGAAGACCCGGATGCCGGCGTTCGTGAGCAGGCGCTGCGCTTGTCCGAGCCGTTCTTCGCGGACTCTGCCGCACTGTGTACGCGGGCGACCAAGTTCGCGACTGATCCCTCGCCCCGCGTACGATTCCAACTCGCGTTCTCGGCGGGCGCAATGCCGACTTCTGACGCTGCGAAGGTACTCGCCGCGCTTCTGGAGAAAGACGCAGGCGACCCGTGGACCGTGACCGCCGCGCTCAGTTCTGCCAGCGCGTGCGGCTTCGAGTTGCTCGAAACGCTGACCGCGAAGGGCCGGAAGCCGAGCCCGGTGATTGTGTCGCGGGTCGCCGCGATGGTTGGCGCGAAGGGCGATGCGAAACAGATCGCGCGCGTGCTGGAACTTGTCGCCGAAGGCCGGGCGCCCGGTGCGGACGCGGCGCTGCTCGACGGGTTGGGGCAGGGGATGCG
>SXID01000024.1 GCA_005772955.1 Planctomycetia bacterium | reverse complement strand
GGATCAATCGCCGCGGAGCTTGAGGTTGAACTGCGTGAGGCGCTCGCGGACTTCCGTCAGCGATGTCTGGCCGAAGTTCTTCGCTTCAAGCAGTTCGTCGGCGGTGCGCTGCACCAGTTCGCCCAGCGTGCCGATGCTCAAGCGGTTCATGCACTTGCGGGCGCGGACGGAGAGATTCAGATCACTCACCGGTTTGTTGAGCGTGGCCTGCTCTTCCGGGCTGAGGTTCTGCTGCGGCCGGTAGCGGAACTCGTACTGCTGCCCCTGGTCAAGCGACTGGCCGATGCGCAGTTGCTTCGCGTTCATGATGGCTCTTATTTCTTCGAGCGACGTTTCGCCGAAGTTCTTGCTCGCGAGCAGTTGCGACTCGGTGACGCGGGTCAGGTCGCCGAGCGTGCGAATGTTCATCCGCTTGAGGCAGTTGCGGCTCCTCACGGACAGCTCGAAATCCGTGATCGGGATTTCCAGTACGACACGGTTGGCCTGGTTGAGTTGCTCGTCTTCCGGGCTGTAGAACTGCGAGAGCGAGGCTTCGGAGTCTTTCACGAACAGCTTGGCGCGTTCGTCGCGTGGGTCTGCCTTTGCGAGCCGGCGGTAGCATTCCGCGGCCTTGTCGTACATGTCGTTGTCTTCGTACAGCACGCCGAGGTTGTACAGCACGCCCTTGCCCACCGGCGGGTATTTCAAACAGCGTTCGTAGTAGCCGATGGCGTCGTGATCGTTCCCTTGTTGGTCGTTCAGGAAGCCCAGACGAAAAAGCGCGGCGGAGTGACGCGGTTCGAGTTCGATGGACCGCTCGTAGTACTTCGCGGCCCGCGGCCCGTCGCCTTCGGACTCCGCGAGCGCGCCTTCCTGGTAGTAGTACTCAGCGTTGTGGGCTGCCGCGTCCTTGATCTTGGTGAGGATCGACTTCGCGTCGCTGAGGTGCCCTTGCAGGCGCATCACGCCGGCTCGCTGGAGTTGAACCTGTTGCGCCGCGTAGCCGGACTTCTCGGCCTTCTCGAAGGCTTTCACTGCGGCGTCGTAGTGATCGGTGTTGTCGGAGTCGTCTTCCATGTACTGCCGCGCCTGGCCCAGCGCGACGTGGGCTTGACCCAGGAAGAACGCGGCCAGCGGGCCTTCGGCTTTGTGCAGGTGTTCCACGGCGGCGCGAACGTGGCCGAGGAAGTAGTTGGCGATACCGAGTTTGAGGTGGATCTTCTTCTGTTGCAGTCCGGCGGCGACGGCGAGTCGCTTCGTGAGTGTGTCGAGGATGTCTTTGAGGCTGCGGACCTGCGGTCCGCCCTGCGCCAGCCCCTCGCGGAGCTTCCCGACCATGCCGCCTTCAAAGTCTTCGCGCTCGACCAGAAGCGCCTTCAAATCGATGAGAGATTCCGTCACGTCTGACTCCCGCGGACCTAAACGACCGATACACCCACGAAATGGGGAGTGTGCGGTGCGGTCCGAATTTCACGGGCCGGGCCTTGCCGCGTGTCGGCAGATCACGCGAGAGCCGGCTGAAATAACGTGCAGTGCCGAAGATAGGAATAATAACGACCACACCCGTGTTTCGGCAAGCCCACCCGATTGACGCGCGGCTTCGCGTGCCGTAATCTCGGCGCACGAGCAATCAACCCCTCCCCCTGCCTCCCCTCTAAGAAGGAGGGGCTTTCGGCAGAAGACAGTAGCGCTCGCGCCGCTGTGTTTGGTTCTGCCCTCTCCCTTTTTAGGGGAGGGGGTTGGGGGAGAGGTTCTTCTCTTCACGAGGTACACCCATGCTCTCCCGCCGCGACGCTCTTGCCCTCCCTGCCGCCGTTGCGCTAACAGGGGCCCTACGCCCCCCGTTCGCCCGCGGCGCTGATGGCGACGATCCGACAAAGGTATTCACCGACGGCAAGAAGCCGACCGACGTGCGGCTCGGTGCGCCGAAGACGCTCAACGACTACTTCCCGTTCGTGGTGCCCAAAACGAAAGAGTTGTGGGAAGCACGGCGGAAGCAACTCCGCGAGCAAATGCTCGTCGCCACGGGTCTGTGGCCTCTGCCCGAGAAGACGCCGCTGAACGCAACCATTCACGGCAAGATCGAGCGCGACGGCTACACCATCGAGAAGGTCTACTTCGCCAGCACGCCGGGGCACTACGTTTGCGGGAATCTGTACCGACCGGCGGCGATCGAGGAGAAGAAGAACGTGAAGTACCCCGGCGTGCTGTTCGCGCACGGTCACTGGTCCGGCGGCCGGTTCCACGACGATGGCGAAGCCGCTGCGAAGAAGAGCGTTGATACCAAGAGCGAACCGGACATGGACCGCGGCCGGTTCTTCATGCAGGCGCTCCCGGTCACGCTCGCGCGGCTCGGCTTTGTCGTGTTCCAGTACGACATGCTCGGCTACGCGGACAGCACCGCGATCGTCCACCGCGAAGGCTTCAAGGACGCCGACGCCGAACTGCGTCTCCAGAGCCAGATGGGGCTTCAGACGTGGAACAGCCTCCGCGCGCTGGACTTCCTCGCGGGCTTACCGGACATCGACGCGAAGAAGCTCGGCATGACCGGTGCTAGCGGTGGCGGCACGCAAACGTTCATGACTGCGGCAATCGACGACCGGCTCGCATCTGCGTTCCCCGCAGTGATGGTGAGTACGGGTATGCAGGGCGGGTGCGTGTGCGAGAACTGCTCGCTGCTTCGCGTCGGCACCGGCAACGTCGAGATCGCGGGTCTGTTCGCGCCCAAGCCGCAGGGCATGAGCGCCGCGAACGACTGGACGAAGGAGATGATGACGAAAGGCCTCCCCGAACTTCAGCAGCTTTACACGCTATACGGCGCGAAGGACAAGGTCGCGGTGAAAGCGTGGCTCGAATACGGCCACCAGTACAACGTTCACGCCCGCGAGATGATGTACACGTGGTTCCTCAAGCACCTCCAGGGCAAGGACGAGGCGCCGAAAGAGGCCGCGTTCAAGCCGACACCGCCGAAGGAACTGTCCGTCTTCGACGAGAAGCACCCACGGCCGAAGGCCGAACTCAACGCGAAATCCCTCCGCGCCGCGATGACGAAGGCAAGCGACGAGCAAATCGCGAA
The DNA here is from genome assembly GCA_005772955.1 of Planctomycetia bacterium. Classification (GTDB taxonomy): domain Bacteria; phylum Planctomycetota; class Planctomycetia; order Gemmatales; family Gemmataceae; genus Gemmata. Next base: position 42,154 of record SXID01000024.1, on the reverse strand, counting down.
GCTCACACCGAAGGATGCGGCGGGCCTGAAAGAATACCAGCGCGTGGTCGGCACCGCGCTGCGGGTGATGGTGAACAGCGAACTGCCGGCAGAGATCGCAGTTCGCGTCGAGCCTGTGCAGGGGACACTGGGCGGGCTAACCGTTCACCGCGCGGCGATCGGGCGCACGAACGAGAAAGACTCGCTGCCGGGCTGCGGCGTAACGGGCGAGAAGTACAACGGCGAGAAGGCGATCATCTGGCTCCACCCGCAGGGGAAGTCGAGTTTGTTCCCGAATGGCAAGGCTTCACCCGCCGTGAAGGCACTTACCGACGACGGATTCGGGATCCTCGCGCCCGACCTGCTCGGCACCGGCGAATTGGCTTTCACGAAGGGATGGCCGGTGGACAAGGGCTTCGCCGGATACACCTACGGTTACAACCGCGCACTGCTTGCCAATCGCGTCCACGACGCACTGACCCTGATCGCGTTCGCGAAATCGTTCCTGAAAACGAAGACGGTTCATCTCGTCGGATGGGACGAGTTCGGACCAATCGCGATTCTCGCGAAGGCACTCGCGGGCGACGCAGTGACCAAGACCGCGGCCGACCTGAACCAGTTCCAGTTCGAGAACATCGAGAAGACCGACGACCCGATGATGCTCCCGGGCGCGGTGAAGTACGGCGGGTTGGGCGCGTTCCTCGCTCTGTGCGCACCGGGCGAGGTGCTGGTCCATCACCATAAGGGCACCGACACCGGGAAGGTGTCGCGCGCCGCATACGAAGCCGCCGCAGCCGCCAATAAACTGACCCGAAGCGCCGAGAAACTCGACGCCGCGAAGATCGTCGAGTGGTTGGTGAAGTAGCCTCGCAGGTCTTTCTCGTTACGAGTTGTATCCCGAAACCCAGGGTCAGCACGCAAGACGCGTGCTGACCCTGGGCTGCTAGAGCGCGTTTGGGAACGGTGTAGCGTTGTTTAACGAGCCGCGACCGCAAGGGAGTGGTTGAGCTTTGCCGCTCCCTTGCGGTCGCGGTTCGTTGAGGTGCTACGCATTTCCGGAAAGCGCTCTATCGGCCACTCCTTTGCCCTACTTTTGCCACGGTCGGTAGGCCGCGCTCACCACCGGCCCCAGGGCCGGTTTCTGCGCAGCTTTGTTCTCGGGCTGCGCAAACCGGTAGCCCGCGATACCCGCGTCGGTCGCCGCAGGCACCGTGCGCCCCTGCCAGGTCGGTTGGACGACGGCGCCCTGCGTGCCGCGCGGCGGCATCACCACCGCGCCGGCGCCGGCGCTGGCGGGCGGGGTCATCATCGGCGGTGCGGGTGGGGTGAACGCTGGCTGCTGCGGAGATCCGTTCCTGGACACGCAGTCCGAACCCGACGCGCAACTGAACATCCCCTGGAGCGGGGGGACGTACGGTGTCGGTTGCAACTTCGGCAGTTCGGTTTTCGAGGGGCGGTAGGACAGCCACGCCTTCATGCGATCCCAGTTCAGACCGCCGCGGGCGAGACCGCACCTGGCGGCACCACAAAGACCATCCGCACCGCCGATGCCGGCCGGCATCGGCGGCATCGGGTAACCAGTCGCGGGCGCGGTGGGGTTCATGTCACCTGCGACGACCGGACTGCGCACGGGCGACCATGTGGTGCGCGAAAACAGGCGCGGTCCGCTCGCGCCCCACATGCCGCCGGACGGCGCGACGAGGTTCCCGTTCTGCAACATCGGTGGCGGAACGACCGGCACGGTCGGCGCGAGCGCGCCGTCCTGCGCGTGTGCGAACCCGACCGCACACAACAGCGCCACCGCCGCGATGTAAAACCGCTTCATGGTCCCGCCTCCGTGCGGACGAACGTGATTCAACACCTTGGAGTTTCGACCGGGTGAAGGCGCGAAGTGCAAAGCAAAGGGGTTCTGCCTTGGTGGAGAACAGGCAAGCGGGTGGCGCAAATGGCACAAATTACCAAAATTGCGAGAGGGCTACCAATCAGATCCATCGAAGCCCGGGAGCGACGGCCGAACCGTGACGCGCTTTAACGCAACCCGCTTCACCCGCGCCGTGGCGCGGTTCTCGGCGTTCGCCCGGCGCGCCAGGTAAATCGTCTTCGCGGCCACGTCCTGTTTCGCGGTGATGACTTCCGTCGCCGGGTTCATCGCAACCAGCGCCTCACGCCCGGCTACGGCCGCGAGTTCTGGCTTGTTGCAGTCCTTACTCAGGTGAAGCTGAATGAGGTGACCAGGGAACCCCTCGCCGGACCGCTCCGCGATGGTCGCGGTCAGTTCCGCTGCCTGCTTGTTCGAGAGGTGGCCCAGGTCGCCGAGCACACGATCGACCAGGAACCGCGGACGCGAACTCGCACGCTCCATCATCTCGTCGTGGTTGTACTCCAACGCGAGTACATCCACGCCCGCGAACGCGGTGACCAACTCCGGTGAGCCGCACCCCAGGTCGGAAGCGTACCCGATTGACCACTCCGGGCCAGTCTGGGCGTCGAGGCCATCGACGCGGAACGCGTAGGTCGGAACGGAATCGTGCGACACGCGAACCGGCAGGCAGGTGAGGTTCTTCGTCAGTTCGATGAGGCGACCGTCGGCGTACTCGCGTGTCAGCCCGGCGGCATTGAACGCGGCGAACGAAGCGGCCCGCTCCATGTACGCGAAGTGTTGCGGGTGGGCGTACATCGGAATGCGGCGGGCGCGGAACTCGGCGAGGGTTGCGTCCTTCCAGTGGTCCGTGTGCGTGTGCGTGAGGACGACGGCCGAGATGCGTTCCCAGGTTGCGCCGATCGACTGGAGCCGTGCGGTGAGGAATCGCGGGTGCAGACCGCAGTCGATGAGGAGGCCGAAACCATCGTGTTCGAGCAGGCTAGCGTTCCCGCTGCTGCCGCTGGCGAGAACAGTAAACCGCGCTGTCATCGGGTGGTATTCCCCACGAACACTGACTGCCCCGCGGAGGGACGGAGTCGGAGCGAATGTGAAGGTAAGTTGTACCCGTGCGCCGACCGCTTTGAAAGGGCGGTAGCAACCCCAACTGGCGTAATCGGAGTTGCCAGAGCGCTGACCGCGAAGCCGTGGGCGTGGCATCGCCCCGTGGGTCAAGTGATTGCGGTCAGGGCTTCTTCTTGGGCGTGGTCACCTTCCACACCTGGGCGACGCCTGTCGGGGTCAGCGTCACCACGAGTACGCCGTCGGCCGTCGGCGTGAACGACACGTGCGTTTCGGGGACGAGTCGCCCTTCGGGGCCTTTGGGTGCCGTCTCCGCGGCGACCGGCGGTGTGTAGTCTGGAGCGAGTGCCAGTTCCCGCCCGTGTTCGGCAACCAGGACACCAGCGCCGGCGTCTCGCGCGGTTCCAACAGCTCAACGTTCAGACGGGGGCGATTGTTCGACTTATGTGTGGCGTTGAACAACCGGGTGAAGCGGCGGGTGGTTTGGCCGATCATGGGCGTCGCCGATGCCCCAATGCGGTACGACGTGTCACGCGAAATGTGGTTTGATGGTAACACCGCGCCGCCGGTTCGCACGCGCGGAGAGCGAGAAATTCCGAAATCGTCACGCGGCCTGCTTCGCGGTCTTCGCCTTCGGCTGGTGCTTCCATCTTCTGTGTAGCCAGAAGTACTGCTCCGGGTGTTCGCGGATCAGTTTCTCCAGCGCCGCAGTGTAACGCGCGGTGATGAGCTTCACCGCGTTGGGGTCGTCCGCGTACTCGCGCGGGTCGATCACGTCGACGCACTTCACTGCGTAATACAACGGCGCAAGCGCGCTACTGGGGTCAAAGTCCTCGCGCTGCGGGTGATCGGCCCGATTCACGCGTGGCACACCGATCACCACCATCACCGCGTCGAACTCCAACGCCATCAGCGCGATCGCCTTATGCGTGCTCGCGGGGCGTCCGAAGAAGTTCACGAACACGCCACGCGGCCCGGCGTCCTGGTCCGCAAGCGTCGCCACCTTCCCGCCCGCCTTCAGGGCGTCCGTGAGTCGAGCAAAGTCGTCGTTTTTGGCGATGATCGTTTGTCCGGTGCGCTGACGGAAGTGGAGAGCGAACCGCTCCAAATATGGGTTATCGAGTACCCTCGCGATGGCGTAGGTGCGGAACCCGAACAGCCCGAGCGTGAATCCGGCCATCTCCCAGTTACCGAAGTGCGCGGTGACCACCAGCGCGGCCCGCCCGGACAAGTACGGCGGGAGCATGTCCGAGCCGTGCGGCAGAACGAGGTATTTCCGCATCGTGGTCGGGTGCAGTTTGCGCGGCAGGAGCACCAGTTCGACGGTGGCGCGGATGAAGTGGCGGTACATGGCACGCACGAGTCGCTCGGCGCCGGCTGGGTCCGCCGCGAGTTCGGGGAATGCCGCGTGAACGTTTTCCATCGCGATGCGGCGCCGGCTCTTCGCGGTCAGGAACGCCAGCCACGCGAAGAAGTCGGCCACCGCGTAGGCGATCCGCGGCGACACCATCTGCACCATCGCCACGAGCAACCGCACCGCGAGGTAGACCGCGTAATCGGTAGCGCGGGCACGAGTTTTCTTCGCCATCCGTGGCTCCTCCTCCGTGCAATCGGTCACGCGGCGCGTGTGGCGCCGACAATCGCATACCGTAACCACCCCACGCGGCTGCTCACTTCCAACCGGCGCGTCGCGCGGGTGTACGCCGTCGCGCGGGTTCCCTGCCAGCGAGCGGCGGTATCCCTGATGAACTTGTACGTCGGGAGCGTGTGCGGGGTGATGTCCTCGAACCCCGGTACGCCAAACCCGGCCGCACGCGCCAGTTCCCGGTACTCGTCTTCTGCGCACAAAACATTCACCAGCCCGTAACTGTCTCGCGTCTCTGTCCCGCCGTTGTCATACTTCCGCAGCGCGTCCCGTCCCTCGGTGGTGGGGACGAAGTCCGAGAGCGCGAGCCGACCTTTGGGCTTGAGTACGCGCGCGGCCTCGGCGAGGAACGCGGCGCGGCTTGGGAAGTGGAACACACACTCCACCGCGAGCACCGCGTCGAACTGTGCATCCGCGAATGGCAGCGCGCAGGCGTCAGCTTCCACCCACGCGACCCGGTTCCCGCTCGTGGGGGTGAACGTCTCCGCGGCGCGGGCCAGTTGGCGAGCGTCGATGTTCACGCCCGTCATGTCAAGGTTCTGGAACCGCTCGTTGAGGCTGGCGATTGTACCTCCGAACCCGCAGCCGACATCGAGGACACACATCCCATCACGTACGGGAGCCACGTCGCAGACGCGGCGGCACAACTCTTCGGCCGCGACCGCGTAGTTCGCACCGGTGCCGGGGTCCGCGTCGGGGTTAGCCCAGTAGCCCCAGTGGACGTGCCGCCCGAACGCTGCGGTCGCCTCCGGGTCACCAGCCGCGAGCCGCTCCAGGAGCGCGTCGAAGTACGGCGGTGGTTCGGGCAGCGCGTTCGCCACGTGTGGCCTCCTAAAGCGCGCGATTCTACCGCACTCAAGGGAAGCCACACAACCCCGACGGCGCGGGCGATTTTTCGTTTAGCGTTGGCCCCGACGGGCCGGCTTCGTCTTGTGCGAGGTCGGCCCCGTCGGGGCCAACGCTAAACGAAGAAGCAATCACAGCGCCACTGTCCGCCCCGTCTTGGCGCTCTCGTAGATCGCGCAGATCAGATCGACCGCCTTCTTCCCTTCGCGGCCGTCCACCTTCGGCACGCGGTTCGTCTGCACTGCATCCACGAAGTCAGCGAGTTGCCGCCGGTGCCCCTCGTGGCTGATCGCCTTTGGATCAGAAGACCCGCCGGTCGCGCCCACTTTCTGCGCGAACCGCTCTTTCACCTTCGCGTCGTCGGCCGTCGACGGGGTGAAGTCCCAGCGCATCACGTCGTCTTGCTCGATGACCGCGGAACCCTTATCGCCGTGAACCGCGATTGTCTTCGGGTAGCCGGGGTGAACGCTCGTCGTCGCTTGAATCACGCCGAGCGCCCCGCTCGCGAAGCGGATCACCGCGACCGCCGTGTCTTCGACCTCGATGCGCTCGTGCGCGAGCGTGGCCGTGAACCCGCTCACGTGCGTGGCTTCGCCCATCATCCACAGCAGCAGATCGACGTTGTGTATGGCCTGGTTCATCATCGCGCCGCCACCGTCGAGCGCCTGCGTCCCCTTCCAGCCGCCCTCGTCGTAGTACGCCTGCGTGCGCCACCATTTGCAGGTGGTTTCGCCGAGCGTGAGGTGCCCGAACCGGCCCGCGTCCACGGCGGCCTTGAGGGTGTTGTTCGCGTCACCGAATCGCGACGGGAAGATGGTGCAGAGTTTCACCTTCGCGCGATCGCATGCCTCGATGATCGCCTGACACCGCGGGCCGGTGATTTCGAGCGGCTTCTCGACGACGACATGCTTACCCGCTTGGGCCGCGACAATCGCCGGCTCGCTGTGCGCGCCGCTGGGCGTGGTGATGATGACTGCATCGACGCCCTTGGCTTTCACGGCTTCTTCGACGGTCGCGAATATCGGGCATGGTGGCAGTCCCGTGTCCGCCAGAAGTTTCTTCCCGCTCTCATTTGTGCGGCTGACCAGCGCCGCGACGCGTGCGGACGGAATCTCTTGAATGGCCTTCGCGTGGAACCGCGCGATCATCCCGCAGCCGACGAGTGCGAATCCGAGTGGTTCGGGCATGGTGTCTCCCGTGAGTGGATACGCGGGAGATTGTAGCGGCTGTCAGCACCGATCATCGACAATCAGCGGTTCCGGTTCCTGCTCGACCGCTTCAACGCGCCATCGCACTGCTCCCGTTTCGTCGCGGATCACGACTTCGTCCCAATCGATTCCATCCGCTGCGAGCGCGCGTCCGGCGTCTGCCCATTCGACCTTTTGCGCCCCGATGTACAGCGTGAGCATGTGTGAATCCTCCTCGCCCGCGATGATACTCCGCGCGGTCAGGAATGAGACAACAGTTTGTATCAACGAGCCACGACCGCAAGGGAGCGGTTAGCTTTCCCGCAACAGTTTGTATCAACGAGCCGCGACCGCAAGGGAGCGGTTAGCTTTCCCGCTCCCTGGTGGTCGCGGCTCGTTGGAATCGCCTGGCTCATTCCTGGTCGTGTAGAGTATATCACGTCCCAACGGCCGTTGGCGCTTCACCGCAACAGCTTCGCGGCCTTCACGACGTACTGCGCGCCGCTGCCCACCGTGGCCGTGAGCATCGCCCACAGCAGAACTAGTTGCACCGGGTCCAGCACCGCGAGCGCGTCGGCTGTACCGGCCACTGTGCGCAACCACGCGATCAGGAACACGCCGATCAGCACCGCGCACTGGAGCGCCATCTTCAGTTTGCCGAACCAGTCCGCGCCGAACTTCTTGCCGGTCGCTTCCACCATCCCGCGAATGCCGGTCACCAGCAACTCGCGACACACCACCACCGTTACCATCCACGGGAGGATGCCGGCCTTCTCCACCGGGATCAGGTAGATGAAGGTGCCGCACACGAGAATCTTGTCGGCGAGTGGGTCGAGGTTGCGGCCGACGAGCGTGAGCGGGCCGTACTTCCGCGCCCACCAACCGTCGAGCCAGTCGGTCGCGGTGGCGACGAGGAACACGAGCAGACCCGCGAGCCACGCTTCGTGAACGATGCACGCGAACACCACCACCGCGAGCGGCACACGCGCGAACGAGAGGAGGTTGGGAACGTTCAGAAGTGATTCGGGAGCGGGAGCGGACATGTGTGACCCTTTGCGACGAGGCCAGGCGCGGGGTCATTGTCGCCAGCGGACGCGAAAACGGCACCGGCCGCCGGGGAGAGCCGGCGACCGGTGCAACGGGCGGAGCGGGAACGCTGCCCGCTCCGCTCACGGGTCTATTTCTTTGGCCCCGGCTCCTCCGGGATTGGAAAGAGAGCCTTCTTGTTCTTGTCCGCGCCGGAGTCTTGCGGCGGGGGCGGGGGGTCGTTGGTCGGCTGGCTCGGACCACACCCACCGAGTAGCGTGCAACCAAAGGCAATCACCAGACCCAACAATGCTTTTCTCATATTCAGTCATCCGACGGGAATGAGAGCGGAGACGGCGACGACTACGGCTTCTTCGGGAGGCGTCCTACCCCCGCCTTCTTGTTCGCGTCTTCTCCGCCACCGCCCGAGTCTTCGGGCGTGACCTCTGAAGGTTTGGACGGGGGTGACGAGGAGCAACCGCCTAGGCACGCAAGCCCAAGCGCAAACACAACAACGAGGAGCACCGCTTTCATGACGCGATTCCTGGTGGCAGCAAAATGGAGGTGGGTGAACCGCCCCGCTTCGTTGGTCAACAGCCAACGGGCGGGGCAAGACGAACTCAGTTGAGATTGGCGACCTCACCACCGTTCCGCGTCGAGAGCGCCGGAATGAGGTTGTTGTTGTTATAGGAGATTAGCCGGACGGATCCGTCGCCCATCAGGAACAGCGAGCCACTTGGGTGGAAGCTCCAGTAGTGGCCTGCGTCGCACCCGACGTCTGGGTGGCCCGGTTGCAACCCGATCTTTTGGGCAGCTGGCCGATTGCAGGGGAGGTTGGGGGCGGTGTTGTAGTTGGCGATGAAGTAGTTCACAACGGCTACGTCGTTCGAGGTCATTACGCAGTCGGCGTTGCCGCGGCCGTCATACCCGTAGGCCGCGTACCACCAGCCGAATTCCAGGTTCGAGTTCGGCGGGCGCTCGCCAACCATGAGCGTGTTGCTGGTCCCGTCGGTGATGTCGGTGAACTTGACTTGGGAGCCCACCGTGCCTGTTGTCGCTCCAAAGAGGACGCCATTGAGCGAGGTCGAGGTTGTGCCTGAGTTGCCGAGGTACGTGGTCAGAGCCTGATCGACGATGCCATAGGGCGCGCCGACGAACACCTGGGTTCCGCGCGGGTCCGCGGGGCAAGTGTAGATCTTCATCTTGATCGGGCAGACCGGGTTGTTCCACGAGTAGTAGTTGGCCGCGCTGTTTTGCCACGCCTTGGCCGCTTTCCCGACGTTGTCCTGCTCAATGAACGGCAGGATGTACGCCATCCACGAGATCGAACCCTCGAACGGCGCGGTGGTCACGCCTGGGTTGGCCCACGGGCGGTGGCCCTGCGGCAGCGCGCTGTTGGTGTCGTGGAACGCGTGCAGGCCGAGGCCTTGCTGCTTCATGTTGTTGGTGCACTGCGTGCGGGCCGCGGCCTCGCGCACCTTCTGCACGGCGGGGAGCAACAACCCAATGAGAATCGCGATGATCGCGATCACCACCAGCAACTCGATCAGCGTGAACCCACGGCGCAACTTCGCCGTGTGGTTAGTCATGAAACGTAACATCACAAACCCTCCGACGTGAACACAAGAGGAAATGAAACAACAATTTCGGCGAACAGTGAAAACCGAACCGTCGGTACACATGCGAGAGCGTGTGGTTATGTGACCGCAAAACGAATGAGTTGGAGAGCGAGAATCGGCCACAAAACAACGACTTATAACTTCCCTTCTAAAGCAGTTGGCCACGGATGGCAAGAACGAAATGTGAAAATTCAATCTGAGCCGTCAAGGCTTCGACATGCCGACGAAACTGCCGTTGTTGTCGCGTGCCAGCGCCCAGAGGAACGCTCCGACCTCCACGCTCTCGAAGTAGAATCCGACTGCGTTGATGCGGACCCGCGACTGGCCCGCGACTGGGCGGTTCCAGGTGCGGTCGAGCGTGTCGCGCACGTGTCGGCCCAGAATCGTGCCCTGATCGGACTCCGAGAGCGGCGGGTTCGCGTTCTGCTGCGCCACCGTTAGCCCCGGTCCGCTCGTCGGAAGACCGTCGGAGAAGAGGTACATCGTGTCCAGCCCGGTGGCGCGGAGGGCGAATGCCTTCTCGAACGCCGAGTACATGTTCGTGTCGTTCTCCGGTTTGATCTTGAGAAGCGCGCTGCTGACGCTCGCTACCGACTTCTCGCCGTCGAACGTTCTCCAGTCGCCGCTGCCGAACACCCACTGTGCCGAACTCGAAAACACAACGATTTGGTACTGTTCCAGTGTGGAGATGCTCCGCATCACCTTGCACACGGTGTCCACGACCAACGGCCACTTCGTGCCGTCGAGGGTCTTCAGGTCGCGCCTGCCCATGCTGCCGGACATATCCACGAGGAACACGACCTTCGTGCCGGTCATCGCGATGCCGGCGAACCGCGACTCGCTCTCCTTCTGGAACTTGTTGTACTTGTCGGCCAGTTTCGCCTTGTCGCCTTGCAGGTCGATGATGGTGACGTTCGCTTCGTCGATCTTCTTGCTGAGGTCTTTGATCTGCGCACGGGCGGTGCCGAGTTCGTCGCCGGTCTTGGCGGCCCCGGCTTTCGCGTTCGCGAGGTCCGCGGCGGCGGTCTTCGCGGCGGCTTGCGCGTTCGCCAGTTCCTCGGCCGCGGCTTTCGCCGCCGCTTGCGCCGCGGCGAGTTGCGCATCGAGGTCGCGCTGCGTGAGACGCACCCGCGCGTCGAGGTCGGTAAGTTCCTTTCGCGTTGCGGTCAGGCGCGACTCAAGCGCGAGCCGCTCGGTATCCTTCGCGAGCATGAGCCGCTGAAGGCTGTCGAGTTTCACATCGCTTGCCAAGTCCTTCTTCAGCAAAGACTCGATGTCCCGCTGCTTTTTCTTGAGCAGCAGGTCCGCGTCGGTCATCTCGGCGCGTGCGGTGGCGAGTTCTTTCGCGGTCGCGTCCGCCTTCTTCTCGGTCGCGGTGAGATCGAGCTGAGTTTTGTCGAGTAGTACCTGAGCCACTTTCGTCTCGTCGCGTGCAACGGCGAGTTTGCGGCCAGTATCGTCGCGCTCGGTGCGGGCGATCCGAAGTTGGTCCACGAGCTGGCGCGATTCGTCCGTGAGCTTGAGCCGAATGCCTTCGAGTTCGGTGAGCGAAGCGGCCAGTTTCCCGCGCTCAACTGCTTCGTCTGTGAGTTTGAGTTTGGTCGATTCGAGTGCGGACAGTGCCGCCGCGAGTTTCTTGCCGGTGTGTTCCAGATCGACCAGCGCGGCGCGGTTGGCCTTCGCGCTGTCGATAGCCATGCGGCTGTTCAGGAGGAACAGAAGCGTGACGCAGCCGAGCGCGCAGCAGAACACGTCCAGCATCCACATGCTGACCAGCGTCGGCTGTTTGTGACGGACTCGCATCGGGTTCCTCCTCACACGAGCAAGATCAGCCACCGGTGCGCGGCGCGGACTTCTTCGCGGCTTCGGGCGGCGCGGCGGAATCCTTCGGCAGCGGGATCATACTGTCGAGGTGCGCGCGGGGCAGGTCGCCCGCGAGCCAGCGCGGCACGAGCGCCGCCGCCGCCAGCGCGATCGCGTTCGGCGGCAGAATCTCGACCGCGGTGCCTTCGGGCGTGTTCGCGTGAACCGCGCGCACGAAGCCGGGCAACCGGCTGGCGGCGTCCGTCAGCCACACCGCACGTGGCGGTTCGGCCAGCCCGATACCGTTCACGAAGTCGCGCACCGAATCGCCCGCGAGGCGAGTCAGCGCGGCGCAGTGCGATTCAAACTCTTCCGGCTGTTGTACCACATCCTGGAACCAGTGCGCCGTGCGAACCGTGAGGCCAATGCGCTGCCCGGCGCGGGCGCTGTCGAGCGCCTCGTCGAGTTGCTCAAAAAGTGCCTGCTCGGCTTCTGCGGAGTCACGCGGGTCGCGCCGGCACAGCCGCACACACCGGTCGGAGATCGCGTCGAGGAGCTTGTCTTTCCACACCTTCACTGCCAGTCGCGGCCACACAGCCGAACCGACCACGCGAACAACTTCGCCCTCGACGGAGACGAGCACGGCGGACACGGCAAACTCGTCCGCATCGATGACGACGACCGCACCGGGACCACCAGACGCGGGACGCAGCGGGACCACCCAATCGGCCGCGCCCGCTTCCGGCGTCGCGGGCTTACCGGCGAGGAGCGTCGCGGCGCGATCCGCGGCGATCGCCAGCGCGCCGACCGCGGTCCCCTTTAGCGGAAGTTTGGCGCGTCCGGCGGTGATCCCCACACGCGTCACCTGCGACGGCCCGAGGTACACCGGAAGCGCGAGCGCGACGGCGTCGGACTCGTTCGCGATCGGGCCGCGAATCTTCTCGAAGACGAGGTTCAGCGCGGCTTCCGCGATGAGCGTGTGCCGGCCGATCTTCCACTCACGCGATTGCCCGATGGCCGGGAGGAAGTTGGAGCAGACGACGTGCGGCATCTTGCGACACAGCGCGAACCCCGCGCGGCCGATTTCCGGTGTGCGGCGGTCACCGGAAATGAAGAGTGCCAGTTCCGCGTCCGGCTCGTTGAGGATGATTGCGCGCGACTTCCCGCCGATGGCTTCCGCGAGTACGCGACTCGCGGTCAGATCGATGCCGACCGCTCGCGCGCGGTCGTGAACGGGGGGCAACTTACGGGACCAGAGCATAGGTAGTGTGAGTGTGAGTGCGCGTGTGAGTGAAAACCAAAATCACCCACGAAAACGGTTGTCACCCGCCCGCATGTTCCGCCGACGGATCGTACAACCGCAGTAGCAAGTGCTCCTGACAATACTGCTGCGCGTCCGTGACCAGCGTCTCCTCCGCACGCTGAACCATGTGAACGAAATACATCAGCGCCAGACTCAGCACGAGCGCCACGAGAGTGCAGTCGAACGCGATCTTCAGTTGGTCCTTCGCCTGCCGGGTGAACTCCGCGATGTCGGGATCGTTCACACCGAACGCGCCGCCGAGACCGCGCACTGTGCCGACGAAGCCGATTGCGGGGATCGCCCACGTGAGGTATTGCACCGTGGACATCCCCGTGACCAGCCGCGACAACTCCACATCGGCCTGGTTGCGGACCACTTCCGCCACGTCGGTCGCGGACTTGCTCACCGCGAATTTCCCCAGCCCAAGCCGGATCATGTTCGCGAGCACGAACGGCCGCCCCGCGGTCACCTGCTCCACTTTCCGTGCCAGCGGGCGGGCGTCTTCGGGTAGAATCCGCGCGCCCTCGTCGGTCGGCAGCAGTTCCATCCCGAAAGCACGGCGCTGGCCCAACACCTCGCGATACCGGCTTTGCAAAATGAGAGCCGCCCACACGGCGCAAACGTAGCACAATACCTGCTCGAAGCCGAGGAACAGTCGCGCGAGGCGTTCCGGGGTCCATCGGACCGCGAGTTCCTCTCGCGACTCGGGGTTGCCCACAAGTTGCCACAGTGGGGCGATGAACCCCCCGACAATCACCAGCGCGATCACCAGCAACAGCCACTCGCGTGCCGGGCGGTGAGACGTGGGTACCAACATCAACCGGCCCTCGACTCCTGATTGCGCGGCCCAAGTGCCACGCACCATCTTAGAGCGATATTGTCGGACCACAACTGTCGCACCGCAAGCGATTGTGTACCGATCGTGCCGGTGTGGTAAGCTAGACGCCCTGTTTCAAACTTACGGAGAATCCTCTCAATGCGCTACCTCTTCTCGGCGTTCGTCGCGCTGTCCGCACTCCCGGTATTCGCGGCGGACCTACCCAAATTCAAAACGCAAGAGATCGATACCGGGCTGAAGATCGGCTACGCGGTCATCACCGCGGACATCGACGGCGACAAGAAACTCGACATCGTCGTTGTCGATCAACACAAGATCGTGTGGTATCAGAACCCCGGCAAAGCGGACAGCGCGTGGAAGAAGCACGTCATCCTCGACGGCAAGACGCGACCGGACAACGTGTGCATCGCGGCCATCGACATCGACGCTGACGGCTTACCGGAGTTGGTCGTGGGTGCGGCGTGGAAGCCGTTCGACACCGCGAACCCGGCGCAACTCGTCTGGTTGAAACGCGGCAAGGTCGTCACTGACGAATGGACCATGCACGAGCTACCGTGCGACGAGCCGACGGTTCACCGCGTCCGCTGTTTCGACATCGACGGTGACGGCAAACCCGAGATCGTTCACGTGCCGCTGATGGGCCGCGGGTCGAGCGCGAAGGGTTTGTGGACCGACGGCAAACCGGTCCGCGTCGTCGCGCTGAAGGTGCCCGCGAAAGAGCCGGAGAAGAAGGAGAACTGGAAGACGCAGGTGCTGTCGGAGGAGCTGAACGTGTGCCACAACTTCTGGCCGCTGTTCAGCGGTACACACGTGTTCGGAATCTTGGTGACGAGCTACGACGGCGTTCACATCATCGCCCGCGAAAAGGACAAGTGGGTAACAACCAAGACCGGGGAGGGGAACCAGGCAAATCCGAAAGGCAATCGCGGCGCGAGTGAAATCAAGATGAGTAACGTCGGCGTGAACAAGCCGGTCATCGCGACCATCGAGCCGTGGCACGGCAACCAAGTGGTGACGTACACGCCGCCGAAGGAAGCCGGAAAACTGTGGGAGCGGCACGTCATCGACGAGCAACTGCGCTGGGGCCACGGTGTGTGGTTCGCGGACCTCGACGGCGACGGCGCCAACGAACTCGTCATCGGCGTGCGCGACGACCCGAACCCGAAGATGGGCGACACGTTCCAGGAGCGCCGCGGGGTGCGCGTTTACAAATGCACCGACGGCAAGGGCGCGAAGTGGGAGCGAACGATTCTGGACGATGGAGGCGTGGCGGTCGAAGACCTGACCGTGGCCGACCTCGACGGCGACGGCAAGCCCGACATCATCGCGGTGGGAAGAGCGACCGGGAATTGCAAGATCTATTGGAATCAGAGTGCGCGCTGAACGACCGTGGAGACGTGCGGACGAGCAACGATTAACGTGACCATGTATTGACTTCAATTCGGCCACGGTCGTTCAGCGCGCACTTTTGATATACAGTACCCCCAACACTACTTACAGCGGGCCGCCGACATTCCGGCGGCCCGCTGTACGTCAAATCGGAAGCACCTCGAACACCAGCTCTGGCGCGTGGCGCCGGCTGATCGCCGCGGCCACTTCGCTCCGCAGGAACCCGGCGGCGCGCTCCACGCCTTCGACCACGCTCGCGCGCTCGAAGTCCAGGGGCACACCCACCAATACCCGCAACCGGCCCGAATGCGGCGCCGGTTGCACGGCCACTACCATCGCGGCCTGCACCGCCGGGTCGCCGCACGCGGCGAACGCGCCCAAGAGCGCGTTCTTCACCTGTTCGCACAGTTGTTGTGATTTGCGGCCAGCTTGCTTCGGCGCGTTCCACGGCTTCGCGTGAAACTCCTTCGGGTCGCTGCCGTCCTCGGGGCTGATGTCACCCGCGAGATGTTGGAACTCGTCCGCCTTCTGTCGCCTCCGACTCATCGGAAACCGCCTCGGAAAAAGGAAGGATGTTGAAAGCCACGCGTACAGTGATCACAAGAGCACGCATGGGACACCTTCCTTCCAGGCGAAAACGCCGCTTCAGCACGCGAAGCGGCGTCCAACAACGACACCGCCGAGACGAAGAGGTTCGCGGCGCGACGAGCCGCGGCGCCACGCATACAACAACGGACGTTCTGTTCGTTCCACGAAAGGAAGTGCGATGAAGCCGCGTCTGTTCACCCCTGGCCCGACCACCGTGCCGGAAGAAACACTCCTCGAACTCGCGAAGCCGGTGACGTACCACCGCGCCGCGGAAGCCAAAGCAATCCTCGCGGAGGTGAGCGAAGACCTGAAGTACGTCTTCCAGACCGCACAGCCGGTGTTCACACTCACATGCTCTGGCACCGGCGGCATGGAAGCGGCGGTCAGCAACACGCTCGCGGCTGGCGAGAAGGCGATCCTCTGCACCGCGGGGCGCTGGGGCGAGCGCTGGCGCGGCATCCTCAAAGCATTCGCGGCCAACATCGTCACGGTCGAAGTGCCCTACGGCAAAGCGGTCACGCCCGAAATGCTGTCGCAGTCGCTGACCGCGAATCCCGACACGAAGGTGGTGTTCACCACGCTGAGCGAAACGAGCACCGGCGTCGGGCACGATCTCGAAGCGTTCGGGAAGATTGTTGCGAAGACCGACTCGCTGCTCGCCGTCGATGGAATCAGCGGCGTTGGCGCGATGGAATGCAAGATGGACGCGTGGAGCTTGGACGTTGTCGTGACCGGTTCGCAAAAGGCGTTGATGATGCCGCCGGGCCTGGCCTTCGTTTCCGCGAGCGACAAGGCGTGGAAGAAGATCGACGCGACCGCGCCGCGCGGCTTCTACCTCGACCTGCGGCGTTACCGGAAGTCGCTACTGGAAAGTGACACGCCATTCACGCCGGGGAACACGCTCATCAAGGCGCAGCGCGTGAGCCTGAAGAAGATCCGCACGGAAGGTATCGAGAACTTGTGGGCGCGCCACACGAAGATCGCGATCGCGTGCCGCGCCGGTGTGGAAGCGATGGGCCTGACGGTGTTCGCGGAACGCCCCAACAGCGCGCTGACAGTGATCGCGGTGCCGCAGGGCGTGGACGGCACCGCGGTGCTGAAGACGCTGGAAAAGAAGTACGGCTACAAACTCGCGGACGGCCAGGACACGCTGAAGGGCCACATCTGGCGGCTGTCGCACATGGGCTACATGGACGCGTTCGACGTGCTCGGCGCGCTCAGCGCGCTGGAGTTGGTGCTGCTCGAATCGGGCTTCAAACTCGAAGCCGGCGCGGGCGTCGCCGCGTTCCAGAAGGCGTATGCAACCGCGCAGTGACCGCAGCAAGATGGCGGAGGGCGTTCCGCCCTCCGCTCACGGCACGAACCAGTAGCACACCGCAACGCTTGCCGCGACTCCTCAGCGACCACTCCACGATGAGGCGGGACACCGAGATCAGGGCTTCGCCTTTTCTTTCTCCCTTGTCTTGGAGAAGAACAGCACTGGTGCCCCGTGCTTGTCCCAACTCAGATCCTTCAGTTGCAAGTAGATCTCTCCATCGTCAACGCTCTTCTTGAAGGCTTTCCACTCCCACGCCTCGCCGCTGGGGAAAGTCGTGCCGACCTTGCCGTCCACTTCACTCCAGCCCTCCTTGATGAGGGCTTTCTGCCGGTCCTCCCCGAACTGCTCCTTGCCCCGAGCCTTGGTCATGATCATCGCGTAGGCCGTGAGGTCGCCCTTGGCCTTCAGCGAGCCGTCCAGCAGCCACTTCCCGAGTTCGGGGGATTCGCGCGTGAGAAACGTGCTCCCCACCATCTCTTTGGGGACTGCGGAGAGCACGTAGTCTTTGTCCACCACGATCTTCAGGCCGGTCTTCGCCTGCCAGACGCTCCACTTCTTGCCCGACTTTTCGGTCGACTCGACGACGGCGGTCGGGCCTTTCTTGTCCTTCTTGTCTTGCCCCTCGGTCCGGGTCGCGGAGACCGCGACGAGAGCCGCGAAGCCGAAGAACAGAGCAAAGCACCGGACAGTTCGTGACATGGGAACTCCTCGAATTGATTGGGTGTGAGAAAACTAACCATTGCGTATCGGTGGTTCAATGAGATTCCCAGGAATGGGGCCTCGGCACCAGTAGGGTTTGTGATTCGCTTCCGCTAACTCACGGCACGAACCAGTAGTACACTGCGACGCTTGCCGCGGTGCCTACGAGGAACAGCAGTGCGCCCCACTTGCCGCGACTCTTCAGCGACCACCACATCACAAGGCCGGTCGCGGAGATGATCAGCAACAGGATGCACGTCCCGTCGATCACGAAACTCCACACGCACCCGGTGCGTTTCACCTCGTTCGTCATGTTCCCGCGATTGCCGCGATGCAGGTCGGTCATCACGATCGCGAAACCTTGATAGGTCGAAGCGACCTCCGTGTTCGCGGTCTCCACGTCGATCGTCGCGACCGTTTCGCCGCCGGCGCGCTTGAACTCCACCTTGATCTGCTGCCGGTCGATCTGGAGTTTGTCGTCGTAACCCTTCACGAACGTGAACGAACTCATCTCGCCGCGCACGTCGAACTCCTTGCGCAGCGCCTCGATTACCGCGAGTTTCTCCTCGCCGGTGGCTTCGTCGGACGACTCCGACGGCACGGGCAACTTCCCGCTTGGCATCTTGTCCAGCGGGAGCGGGCGTGATTCTTTGCGCGTCTGAGCTTCGAGTTTCGCGTCGTCCGGCAGGAACCATTCCGTGTGGTTCAGCATGAATCCGGTGATTGCGAAGAACAGAATCAGCGTCAGCCCGAACAGTGTGAGATACACGTGAATCGTGCGTGCCGTCTTGAGCAGCCAGCGGTGGATACGCGACATGAGTGGGTGGGGTAGGTGATGGAACGAGCCGCGACCGGAAACCGTTTTGTATTTGCCCTCTCCCCTTGCGGGAGAGAGTCGCCGCGCTTCGCGGTGGGGTGAGGGGTGAGGCTCAGCGAGGGTTAACGTCACCCCTCACCCGTCGGCGAAGCGCCGACACCCTCTCCCGCAAGGGGGGGAGGGAAAGATAAAGCAACGTCCGCAATTTACTTCTTCTTCGCCTCCTTGAAGTCCACCACCGTCTCGGCCGTCTCCGCGTTCTTCTCCAGTTTTGTTGTCGCTGGGCGGTCCTTGCACTCGATCTTGCCCGATTGCCGCAGGTGTTCGCCAAACTCGCGGTGAACCTCGACGCGAACCGTGTACGTGCCCTGGGACAGCGCGTTCCCCTTATCATCCTTGCCGTCCCAGGCGAGATCGTACTTCCCCGGGCCGCGGGTCGCGCGAGTTACCGCTTTCACGAGGTCCGCGTCGCCTTTGCCAATCCTCCACCAGTCGTTGAGGTCTTTGAGGTACTTCGGGGCGTTGCCCCAGACCGCGAGCGTGCGGACCGCTTTGCCCTTGTCGTCTTCGATCCAGATTGCGGTGTACGGCCGGCGGTAACGCTTGGAATCGATCCGCGGCAGTTCCACCGCGACCGTTACCTGATAACTTTTCGGCCACGCCGCGGCTTTCGGTTCGTCCTTCTTCTCCTGTGGCGCGAGCGTGCGAACCGGACTCACCTCGAACGCCTTCAACCCGGTGCTGCGGAACTGCTTGCCGTCCGGCGCGATGATGAGACACTCCGCGCCCGGCACGCCCGCGACCAACCTCAACCCTTCCTGCGGCGACAGCACGCAGAGCGTGGTCGCGAGTGCGTTCGCGGTGGTGTTGTCGTTCGCGACCACGGTTGCGCTCGCGACGCCCTCCGCCGGGCGCCCGGTCCGCGGGTCGAAGATGTGCGAGTAGCGTTTGCCGTCGATGGTGTAGAACCGCTGGTAACCGCCGCTGGTGGCAACCGCCTGATCGTTGAGACGCAAACCGATGAGCGGGGCCGCGTTGTCGAAGTGACTGAATGGATCTTGGATGCCGACGGCCCAGCCGCTCGTGCTGCTCGGCGGCGAACCCCATGCGAAGATGTCCCCGCCCAAGTTGACCAGCAACCCGCGCACGGTCGGGTGTTTCTTCAGTGCCTTGTGCGCGGCCTTCCGAATGATGAAGCCTTTCGCGACCGCGTTCAGGTTTAAGGGTTGGTCGTTGAGGCGCGTCACGGTGTTGGTGTTCGCGTCAAGCGTCCAGCCCGGCTTCTTCAATTCGGCCGCGATGCGGTCGAGCGTGGTCGCGTCCGGTACGCAGTTGACCCTCTCGCCGTCCTTCCACACGCGAATGAGTTCGCCCACCTGACCGTTGAACGCGCCATCGGACTTCCGTTGCCACACCTCGTGCCGCTCCAGAACTTCGGCCATGTCTCCCGACACCTTCACCGGTTCGCGCGTGCCGTTCAGTTTGCTGATCTCGCTCGTGGCGTCGTAGGTGCTGAAGATTTTTCGCAGGCGCTCAATCTCGTTGAGCACGGTCAGTTCCAGTTCCTCCGCCGTGGCTTCGTCGGGCACGACAACATTCAGGTCGAGCGACGTGCCAATGATGTGGTCACGGTGGAACGCGAACTCGACCAACTTCGGCGCGGGCGCGGCAACCGGCTGCGAGTTCACGGAGTCGATGGCAAGAGCGAGCATGAGAACAGCGAAGAGCGGAACGCGGATTGACATCGAATACCTTTTGGGTGCGGCTCAAAATGCGAGTGCGATCAGAAACCTTTTCCTTGTAACACTTACAAAGCCGGTATGGACCGCGTCCACCTGTACTTATTACACCGGGCACGACGCGATCCGCTCCGACCCGCACGACTCGCCGAATCCCGAACTGCTGCCCTCACCGGAATTTGCGCGGTGACATTTCCGCACGCGGGACGACTCGCATGTTCCCGGCACAGCGGTTGCGGTTAGACTTCCGATGACCCTTGCTTCACCGCACTACGGCCGCGGATTTTCGCGGTCGGTCGTCATTCACTACGGAGGTCAAGGGAATGACTCTTCGTCGGCACTTCAGCGCGTTCGTCGCGGTGCTTCTGGCACCCGCGATCGCGTCCGCCGCGAACTACGATACGGCCAACTTCAGCACCGAAGCGCCAACCGCTGAACTCGCCAAGAAGTTTGGCGACATGGCGGAATTCTACCGCAGAGAAAAGGCCATCGAGTGGACCGGGAAAGAGATGCCACAGTGGTCTCGCCGGTGCCCACTCCAGGTGCAGATTACGCAAGGCTCCGCGGGCGGCGCCACCACGTTCACCTTTGGTCAAGACGGCGGCAAGCCGGTCGTCACCAGTCTTCGCATGGAGATTCGCGGCGACGCGAAGCAACTCCTTCACAGCGTGTTGCCGCACGAAGTGACGCACACCGTGTTCGCGCACTACTTCGGGCGCCCGGTCCCGCGATGGGCCGACGAAGGCGGTAGCGTTCTCAGCGAGAACGACGAAGAGCGATTCAGTCATGACGTGCGGTGCCGCGAACTGCTGAACGCCGGTCGCGGGATTCGCCTTCGCGTGCTGTTCCGCCTGACGGAATACCCTCGCGACATGATCGTGCTTTACGCGCAGGGTTACTCCGTGTCGCAGTACCTCGTGAAGAAGGGCGGCGACGGCCGGGAAGGACGCGGCAAGTTGCTTCAGTTCCTCGGCCTGGGAATGCAGGGCAACAGCGCAGAGAGTTGGAACGCGGCCGCGAACAAGGTGTACGGCATCGAGACTGTTGACGCGCTCGAAGAAGCGTGGCTGACCGCGCTGAAGACGCCGCCGACCCGCGTGGTCGCTCGCGACACCAACCCGCCAGGCGAGCTGACGAGTAGCGGCAGCGCCCCGAAGACCGAACTCCGCACGTCGGCCGCGCCGTCGATGCCGCTGCTCGAACCGCCGGTGAAGGCCATTCGCGGAACCGCCCCGGACCGTGAACTGGCGCGACCCGCGTACCTGCCGCCGCCCGACCCCACGGCTTTCGATAGCAGCCCGGTGGTGCGCCCCACGGCACCAGAAGTCCCTCCGCCCTCCCTGTTGCTTCCGCCGGAACTTCCGCGACCCGCGAAACCGTAACACGGCCCGAAGAAGTCACCCAGGGAAACCTGGGTGTCTTCGTTTACACTGCGGAAGCGGCTCGCCACAGTAATCGGAAGTCAGGGCTATCTCGTGACGAACGCAACACCGGCGTCTCCCGCGATCGAAGACCCAGCGTTGGGCTGGCTCACCGAGAGCCGACTTGGGAGAACCACTGCGGACCCCACTGGCTCACTCGCCAAATGGGGCACGAATCCCGCACCGCCGGTCTGCGGTCCGCGGTGACTCAAGTCGTTTCGAACCGAACCCGCACGACTCAGTAACGGATTCGTCACCTACAGCCCGCACGCCGCCGCACGGGTCGCGGGCCACCCCACCCGCACCTGACCGGACGTTGCTTCAATCACACAAGGATCGCATCCAGGATTCGACTCCGCCGCGATCGGTGCGATCCATCCAACGAAACAACCAATAACAACTCGCCAAACATAAAACCGAGAGCGGAATCGCGAACCACACCGAGATCGCGTTCCGCCAGAACTGCGTTGGCTCGGTTCCCATAACGGCACCGTATATCCAGAGCGGCCAGAGGTGAACGATGTGATGCAGCAAATACATCGAGAGCGAATACTTGCTGAACGTGCCCACGAATTTGAGCACACCCTTCCGCTCCGCGAACTTCGGACTCCGGTCGATCCAACGGTGCCCGAGCGCGAACAGCAACAGCGTCAATCCGAGCATCCCGGTAACATATTCGAGCGACGCGGGGAACATGGTCCACCCTTTGAAGACGTTCGTCGTGACCGGATCGGATTCGTGGGGGCGGAGCAACCGGGCGATCATCGCGATCACAATCAGCACCGCGCCGAAGTGAGCGGTTCGCGCCGTGGGCGGTCCGTTTTCCGGCGGGTCGGTGAAAAACAGCGTCGCGGTCACGAAGCCCGCGACCGGGAACATGATCCACGGGAACACCGGGAAATAGCCGACCGCCAGGAATCCGAGCATCACGTCCGAGAGCGTGAGATCGGGGTCGAAATAGCCCTGCGTCCAGTACGTCGGGTAGTCGGTCGGGGCCCGCAGCATCGGGGCTAACATGAACGCGACGATGCCGATCAGCACGAGTATCGGGAGCGGGAGGTTGCGCACAACGTTCAACATCAATAACGAGGCGCCGATCAGCGTCAACACATCCCAGTTGAACGTGTCTTCCGGGAGCCACACGAAAATGTTGAACGCGAACCCCAGCGTGAAGAGAAACAGTCCGCGGCGGATTGTAACTTTTGAGATTTCACTATCACTCTTCCCCTTACCCTCTTGTGCGTTGAGCCAGAGCCGGTAACTCGCCCCCACGAGAAAGGTGAAGAGCGGCGCCCCAAACCCGGCTGGCGCCCAATCCGCACCCGACAGGTTCTCCATGAAGTGAACGATAACCATCAAGAATATCGCGATCGTTCGGAGAATATCAATCGAGGCATAGCGCATGTCTCACTTCCCCAGAGTGGACATGAGATCGACGCTCACGAGGATGGTCTGTGCCAGGAGTAGTATAATAATCACCCATTCTAACGTATGACTCATTCGGGCGTGCATGAAGTCGCTCGCACGCTGACCGCACAACTCATAGACGCGCTCGAAGATCTCCAATTGCCCGCTGATGAATTCGAGGCGGTGCGTCAGCCTCGTGCGCTCGCGGAGGCGTTCGCCGACCTGACTCGCGAGCGTGGGCGGGTGAAGGTGCGGGCAGAGCACATGCGGCGTGATCCAGGCCAGGCGCGAGCGGATCGCGAGTACCTGCTGGAACCGCCTCGAGAGCAACTGCCGCTTGCGGACCGACTTCTCGTTGAACTCGAACGCAAGCGGTGCGTCCGCTTCCAGCTCCGGCCAGAGTCCGCCCAGGTCGCGCTCGATCGCGCGCAACTCGCCTTCGTAGTACGAGAACTCGATCAGCGCCTTCCGGACCGTGGCGTGCCGGTCCGCGTGCGTGAGCAGCGCAGCGCATCCCGGCGCCCAGAAAATCTGCGCGCCCTGAAGCGCGATCATTTGACTCTTGCGATCGTTATCTGGAGTTGCCGCATCGACCCAAGCCCGCACGTGGGCCAGCAAATCGGCGTCTTCCTGGACGGGCGCGGGAACGGACAGAATCAACAGATCGTCGGCGGGAACCGGTTGTGGGTGCGTGCCGGCGGGACCACTCCGAACCAGTACCGCGCGGCGCTTGATCGGCTCGGGAAATTCCATCAGCACAGTTTGCCCAGCGGCGACCTCGGCGACAAAGGTGACGTGTTCGAACTCCGAACTGCTGAGCGATTGCGTGTGGTCGTTCAATCTCGTGCTCCAGAGTTCTCGGCCATCCGCGAGGCGACCCACCCGGCAACGTATTCGGCCGAATCGAGGGCACCGTTGAGTGTGGAATCGAACAAGTAATCGCCAACGAAGAACAGGTTCGGGTGCTCGAGAGGTTCGGGCTGGTGCCGCCGATCGAAGCTCCGCTTCACGACCCCGCCAGGCATCGCGTTGACCGCGCCGACCCAGCGATGGATCCGACCTTCGATATAGAAATTTCGGCCGTGAGATAGACATTGTGGTAACGAATCGAGCACCGCCTCTATCAGTTGCTCATCGTTCAACATACTCATGTCGCGGGCCGCATCGCCGCCGACCAGCCAGCCCAACACGCTGTGCGTGGCGCCCGTCTCGCGCGAGGATTCGTCGTAAAGGCAGCACCCACCGAACCGGTCGAGCATCCAGTAGGAATCGGTGAGCACCTCGCGCCAGAAATTTCTAGCGAACAGAATGGTGACGCGCAAATAGTGCGCGGGGTGATCGTAGTGGGCGCAATGTTCCTTCATCGCTTGGGACAATCGTTCGCCGCGATACGTGAGCGATGGCAAGTAGTTGTTCGGCAGTGCGACCACGACGAAATCGAACTCCTCGTGCCGCTCGTGCCCCTGGTGCGCGGAAGCAACGGACAGTTTCCCATCGCGCCCTTTGCCGATGGTAGTGACCGCGTGTTCCATGTGCTTCGTTGCGCGGATGCGCGCGGCCAGTTCGCGTGGCAGAAGTTCGTTGCCACCCTCGATGCTGTACAACTGCATGTAGGCCGGGTCGTTCATCAAATAGTTATGAAGGCCGTAGACGATGCTGGTCTTCTCCGGCTCGGTCGCCAGATCGCTGTGAATCATGTTCTGGATATAGTGCCGCGTGCCCGGTTCCGGGATACCCGCGAGAAGTACATCGAAGCGGCGATTGGTCGGGTCGGGGTCCGCGCCGGATGGATCGTCGGAGTGGTAGAACTCGTGTGGACTGATCCGGTCCTTCGCGCTGCGGTCGAACACGCTCAGTGCGTCGCACGCGCCGGCCCCGAGTTGGTCGCGAACGTCTTCAAGGTTGGACAAGACGCGGTGATTCATGATCACCGCGGACCCGCGCATCGGGTGGACCGACAGGCCGAGTTCTTCGACCAGTTCGCGCAGCGCGTCCTCATCCACGGGCGAGTAGTCGTACAGTTCCGCGGCGCCCGCCTCGTAGTTGGCCCCAGCGCTCGTGAACCGATTGGTGAGGATCTTCCCGCCCAGACGCGGGCTTGCTTCAAAGATGGTCGTCGTGTACGGAACGGTCGCGCACTTTTGCAGGCAGTACGCGGTCATCAAGCCGCCAGGACCGCCGCCAACGATCCCCACTTTCCAGGTACCCATAAATGACGCTTCCCCTGCGCCTGTTGTTGCGCGGTGGTTCAATCCGCGCCGTCTAATGGAAGGTAAACGGAACGCGACTCGCGTTGCGACACCCAGCGTGCACTATCATTCGGATCTCATCTGGCGCGGTTTCCGTTTCGCGCCGCATCTGGCACCACTCCCTGCGGCGCGGTACTCTGTCCACTTCACGGATGGGCGTGTTGGGAGGTCGCGCGGCGCGATGTGACCTGTCACGCTCCTCTTCGAGTCGCGGCTACGCGATTCTCTTCCTTCCTAACTCGAGGATGTTCCGATGCGTCTCCTCTCCTGTGCGATGTTCCTGTGCGCGACCGCGACATTTGTCGTCGCGGCCGACGACTTCAAACTCGAACCGGGTTTCACGCTCATCTTCAACGGCAAGAACCTGGACGGCTGGCAACAGAAGGGCGCCGGCAAGGACGGCAAGCCCGTGTTGCTCGAAGGCAAGACCGAGGCCTTCGACAAGCGCTACGTGGTGAAGGACGGCGAACTGATCATCGACCCCGCCGTGAAGGGCGACCGGTACATCGAGACCGTGACGCCTGTGAGTGGCGACTTCACCATCCGGTTCGATTTCAAGCCGGACGACAAGTGCAACAACGACCTCCTGTTCCTCGGTACCAAGTTCGACATCAACCCTACCGCCAAGAATCTGAAGATCAAGGTCGGCGAGTGGAACAAGATGGAGATCGTGGCGAAGGGTGGCACGGTCACGTACACGATCAACAGCGAAGCCGCGGGCACCAAGAAAACGACGATGGAGAAGGGACCGTTCACCGTCCGCGCCGAGTTCGGCGGCATCGCCATCAAGAACGTCCGCATCAACAACACGAAATAGCTGGGAGTTGGCAGTTGGCAGTTGGCAGTTGAAGCAAGGGCCGGTTCCTTGTGTCTCCTCTTCCCTGCACACTACCCACTGCCAAACCATGCAATTCTGATTCACGGCCCGTCCACGGGGACGCTTCATCGCGAGGACGTGGCGAACCTGAACAAGATGGTGCGTAACGTGGGCGTGGGCGCGTCCGAGTACCGCCCGGTGAGCCTCGCGGAGATGCGAGACTACATGGCCCAGACATCCCGGCGTTCCTCTGGAACAAGACGCGATCTACGTCCGGTCGGGACGATGACTCGATGCCGATTTACCAGGTGGAACATTCAGGACTTTCCGATTGCGACAAGATCGCGTTCAAGCTATTCTTCATGATTAGGTAACAACCGCCGAACCTTCCGCACTGCTTACTTCCCACCTGTTCTCCTCCACTCGGAGCCTGTCATGCTGACTTTCTGGGGCAACTCGCAACGGTATTGCGACAACGTAAGCCGCCGTAACTTCCTGCAACTCGGGGCGTTCGGGGCCGGGCTGACGCTCGCCGACATGCTCAGGCTCAAGGCCGCGCAAGACCCGGCCACCACCGTGAAGCCGACGCCGCAGAAAGCGGCAATCATGATCTACCTGCCCGGTGGGCCGTCCCACATGGACATGTACGACCTCAAGCCCGAAGCGCCGATGGAGTTCCGCGGCGAGTTCAACCCGATCAAGACCAACGTGCCCGGCGTGCAAATCTGCGAACACATGCCGCTGCAAGCCCGCATGTGGGACAAACTGGCCTGCGTCCGCTCGCTCATCTCCGTTGACGAACACTCCGACTCGCTCGTCAGCACCGGTTACAGCGAGAACACGAACCGGATCGCGTCGCACCCGAGTTTCGGCTCCGTGATCTCGAAACTCCGTAGCGGCAGCGCCAACGACGTGCCGCCGTTCGTGTCGCTCCGCGGTGGCGGTAGCATGGGCACCGAGCCGGGTTACCTCGGCGTCGCGCACCGGCCGTTCACGCCGAGCGGCGCCGGGATGGAAAACCTCCGGCTCGCTAGCGGCGTCACCGGCGACCGCATGGACGACCGCAAAGACCTGCTTGGCAAGTTCGACACGGCGCGCCGCGAGATCGACGCCAGCGGCGCCATGAAGGGCATGGACTCGTTCACCGGTCGCGCGTTCGACATGATCGCCTCGGGCAACGTTCGCCGCGCGCTCGACCTCAAGAACGAAGACCCGAAGACTCGCGACCGCTACAAGGGCGTCGAGCAGTTCCTCACCGCTCGCCGTCTCGTCGAAGCCGGCGTCGGGTGTGTGACGCTCTCCATCGGCGGGTGGGACACGCACTCGGGTAACTTCAAGGAACTCAAGCGGATGCTGCCGCAGGTGGACCGCGGCATCGCAAACCTGATCAACGACCTACACGACCGCGGGATGCAGGACGATGTGGTGACGGTGATGTGGGGCGAGTTCGGCCGCACGCCGAAGATCAACAATCAGGACGGTGGCGGTCGCGACCACTGGTCGCCGGTGATGGGCGCGATGATCGCCGGTGGCGGCTTGAAGATGGGTCAGGCGATCGGCACGAGTTCCGCGAAGGGCGAGTACCCGAAAGACCGGCCGTACAAGCCGTCGCACCTGCTCAGCACGATCTACGGCGCGATGGGCATCGACGCGGGCTACACGTTCCCGAACGGCGCCGGCCGCCCGATGTACATCCTCGACGACCGCAACAAGGTCGAAGAACTGATCTAAGCGAGCTGCCACAACGACAACACAGAACCGGGAGCCAAGTGGCTCCCGGTTCGCGTTTGCTACAATGAAGCGCACTAACCGGAGGCGCCATGCACAATTCCGACCGGATCACACACAACCCACTTCAGATGGGCGGGCGGCCGTGCATTCGCGGGATGCGCGTGACCGTGGGGCTGATCGTCGGGCTACTCGCCGCTGGGCGCACGCACGAAGAAATTCTGAAAGCGTACCCGTATCTCGAAGCCGAAGACCTGACGCAAGCACTCGCCTATGCCGCGTGGCGACTGGAAGAGCGCGAGTTGCCTCTGGCGTCAGCGTGAGACTGCGTTCAACTTTCACTTTCATCCGGGCAACCCGCTACGCCAGAATTACGCCACGAGTCTGCGTTGAACCGCAACTGGGGCGAAAATGAACTTCTCGATTCTCGTGGACATGAACCTGTCGCCGGACTGGATTGCGGTACTGGTCGCTGCGGGGCACAACGCGGTTCACTGGTCTGCGGTGGGCGACGTTCGCGCGCTCGACCCGGAACTCGTGGAATGGGCGCGGAACAACGAACACCTTGTTCTGACACACGACCTCAACTTCGGAACGATCCTCGCCCAAACGCACGCCTCGCGACCAAGTGTCATTATCATTCGCGCCGACGACCCGAACGCAACAGGCGTTCGGAATCAGGTACTCGGCGCGATCCAACAGTACGCCACTGAACTGACTTCCGGGGCGCTCGTCGTTGTTGATCCCCTCCGCTCGCGCGTTCGCATCCTGCCGATCTGAAACACGCTCGCTCAATACGGCGCGACCATCTTTCCATACCGCTTGATCATTTCCTCACGCGACTCGTCCTCGAAGTAGTTGTTCACCACCCAGAGTTCCTTCAGGTTCGGCATCTCCGGTGCGCGAGCGATCACCAGCCCCGCTGCGTTGTCCAGCCTGCTCGCCTGAAGGTGCAATTCGATCAGGTTCTTCGCCCACGGCGCGTGCATGATCGCTTCGACGCCGGCCGCCGTGAGTGTGTTGTCGGAGAGGTCGAGTACGCGAAGGTTGTTCAGGTACGGCGAAGCCGCGAACGCCTTCGCTTCATCCGGGCCGATCTGACAACTGCCGAGGCCGAGTTCCTCAACGGATGCCAATCCTTCCCAGTGAGCCAGTTCGCTGAGCGCCTCAACGCCCAGCGTCGTACCGTGGAATTTGAGTGACTTCAGCTTCCACGAACTCGCGACGACGGCTTTCACTCCCTCTGCTCTGACCTTGTTGGTGCTGAGGTTCAGTTCGGTGAGGCCCGTGAGATGTGGTGAGGACGCGAGCGCCTTCACGCCTCGACCGGTAATCCCCACCGCGCCGAGTTGAAGTGTCTTCAGTCCCGCGAAGTACGGCGAAGCGGCGATGGCTCTTGCTCCGACGTCCTTCACGTCGTTGAACCAGAGGCTCAACTCGGTGAACTGTGCCGCCTGCGGGCACTTCGCCAACTCTTTCACGCTCTCCACGGTCGCGCCGCCGCTGGACCGTTCGATGCCCTCGATTGGGGAGATGTTGACCAGTTCCGCGGCCCGCTTCGCGAACGTCTCAAGATCGGTGCCGAGGATGGGGAACCCGCGGCGGAACCGGGCGACCGTCGCCCACTTCGGCAGTTTCGCGCGCCACTTCGCCTCGTGCTTCTTGAGCAGCGACTTCTCTTTCTTCGCGAGTCGCTCCTGGGCCGGGTCGAAGCGGTTCTTCGCGACGCGGTCGCACTGCACCTTGATGAAGTCGGCGCGCTCCGGCTGGCCGTTGGCTTTCAGCCACTTTGCGTAGGCCAATCGCGGCGCGTCGTCCGCGGGGTTCGCGAGTATTGTGGCCAGGAGTTCGCTCGGATTCATGTGGCCCTGCTCCACAAAGAATGGTTCTCACGCGACTTTCTGGATGGCGTGCGATGTGACCACGACCGGCGGCCGGACGAACGGCAGCACCCAGTGCCGAACGGCGGGACGCGGCGTCTGGTGAAGCACTGTGGTCCACTTGTCGCGGTCCAGGTGCGGCGCGAACGGCCGGCGCCCACAGAGTACACGACCCAACCCGAACCGCAACCGGCGGCCCAAGCCGAGCGGTTCCTTCGCGTACTCGGTCAACTTCGCGCGATACGTTTCGTACTGCGCCGGTGTCGGCACTTTCGCCTCTTCGCCGAACGCAATGGCCCACACGTTCAGTGGTCGGCGCTCGGGGCCGTGCCAGCCGAGGATGCGCGTCGGGTACGGTTCGAGCAGCGAATCGAACGCTTCGGGTGTGAACCGCCAGTAGTCGTGCGGGTACGAGTGGACGTGAAAGTAGAACGGACAGCACACGAGGAACACGCCGTCGGGCCGAAGCACGCGGCGCACCTCGTCGAAGCCCTTCCAGAACTGTTTCACGTGCTCGAACACGCTGAACGCGACCACCGTCCCGACGGACGCATCAGGGAGAGGCAGTTTCTCCACGTTCGCGACGAGATCGACACCCGGCCCGGCGCGGAAGTCCACCCCGGTGTACGGCCGGTTCGCGAACAGCCCGCGAAGGTCGATGAGGCCTTCTTGCCCCGCGACCTGATAGGAGCCGATTTCGAGGACCGTGTCCGGGAGGTCGAACGATTCGACCGCCGCGCGCGCGACCCCGCGAATGAACTGGTTCATTTGTCACGCCTTGCGAGAGGATGAGTATTCTCTGATCGAGCGTTACGGTCGCGCGACTTGAACCGATTATGCCTCGCGTAACGAATTGCGCGCCAGAAGCAGCCACGAGACGTTCACACATCGCGTGATCGCGTCGCGGCTACGCGATCACGCGATCGAATCACTCTGAGGTTGCGGCTGTGCTTCGGCGCAACAAATAGTGTTTCGCTGGTTCGGCAACCCTCACACTTTCAGTCCGACGGCGCGCATGAGCGCGAGGCCGTTGCCATGCGGTACCACCCCCCCGCGCATCGTGTAGTCGAACTTCAGTTCGCCACCTGCGAAGCCGTCGCAGAAGTGAACGTTCGCGGCTCCGGGGATCGCATCGGTTACCGCCGTCAGGCTCAGGTCGTGTGTCGTCACGAAGCCGATCGCGCCGGCCGCGAGCAGTGCGCGTGTTACGCCTTCCGCACCCGCAACGCGGTCCGCCGAGTTCGTCCCCGCGAATAGTTCATCGAGTAGGAAGAGTAGAGGCGGGCCGCCTTCGCGGGTTGCGATGTCGAGCAAGAGTCGCACCTTCGTGACTTCCGCGAAGAACCGCGACCGCCCTTCTTGAAGGGAGTCCTGAACTCGCATCGTCGCGCCGAGTGCGAGTGGCGTGAGTGTGAAACTCGTTGCGCGAACCACGCCGCCGGCGAGCGCCAGAACCGCGTTCACGCCGACCGCGCGCAACAGCGTGCTCTTGCCGGACATGTTCGACCCGCTCACGATCAGCACACGCGGCCCGCCCTCGCCGCCAAGCGTCACGTCGTTGCGAACGCACTTCTCCGCTGGGATCAGCGGGTGCCCGATGCCAACCGCCGCGAGCCGCACCGGACCATTCTCGACAGTGGGGAAAATGTCGGTCGGGTTCTCGTAGGCGTAGCCCGCGAGCGACGACAGCGATTCCGCTTCGCCGATGGCGCGCAGCCACTGCGCGATCGCGGGACCGGAGCGTGCGCGCCACGCTTCCAACTTGAACGCGAACCGCACGTTCCAGATGCGCAGCACCGCGACCGGGATGAAGAACGCGTTCCGCCGCGCGTTGTACCCGTCGAGCAGCACGCGGAGTTGCCGGATCTGTTCCGCGGCGGCGAACCCGTCGGCCCGCATCGCGGCTTGCAGTTCTTTAAGGCGCGGCGCGGTGAACGCTTCGCGTTCGAGCCGGCTGAGTACCGCCTCGAACAACGAGAGGTTCTCGGCCGCGCGGTCGAGTGGCTTGAGCACCTTCCGCGACCACGCCATCAGCGGTAGCGCGATGGCGAGCGATGGCAAGCCAAACGCAAGTACCGGTAGCGCCGAGGTACCAATGAAGAACCACCCGAACCACGCGAATACGTTCAGCAAACCGAGCAGTTCCACGGTCCACCACTTCCACCGTGGCGGAGCATCGAGCGGTGTCGTGCCCCACTCCGCGAGCGGGTGGTAATCCGCCGCGGGCGTGTCCGCGCCGGCCACCGCGACCGCTTCGCGCAAATCAAGCCGCGCCGCGAGGTCGGCAACCGCTTCTTGGCGTGCGATTACTTCCACGGGCGAAGCCGGGTTGAGCAGCCACGCCGCGAGCATGTCCTCCCCGGCGCGTGTGCGGCAGGCGGTCACGCGCTCGAATACGGAGCTGGGGCCGAACAGGTCGAGGTCGTCAGAATACGGGTGCGTCACGTCCGCGAACCGTTCGCCACCACCCACACCGGAGGGTTTGCCCGCGAGCCTGTCGAGGCCGCTCGCGTAGAACCGCGCCGCGCGCTCGGCCCATGCCTTCTGCCCGCGAGCCGCTTCAAACGTCGCCACGAAGTACACGAACGCGAACGCGGGGAGCAGCGTTATCCACGGCGAATAGAGTTGCGCGCCGAACGCTAACCCCGCGACAACGAGAACAACGAGGAACGCACCGAGTCGCGCGTAACTGAGCGTGTCGAGACGGGCCGCGAGCGCGGCGACGGTCGCCCTGCGCGTGGCCAATCGCTCGGTGTAAACGGAAGCGGGTGAAATCTGTGACAGAGGAGTGTCACTCACGGTGGGAACATAGAGGCGGGTTAACTTATGGCGCGGCGCGAAGAAGACCTACCCCTGCCCTGAAGGGAAGGGGCGAAAGAGCCGCTCGCGGCTTCGCGAGTTGCGCTACCGGAACACTCGCGAAGCCGCAAGCATCTCAGTCAAGCAAGTTCTTGCTCCCCTTCCCTTCACGGAGGGGTGTAGGTTTCTTCCCTTACGGGGTCGTGACGTTCACGTTCACCTTGAACGAGCCAGACGAGTCGCAACTCCACGGACTGGGAGCGATGCGCAGATAGAGTTTGCCGTTCTCGGTCGGCTTACCCTTGTACGACGCGCCGATGGCGAACGGAGTGCCGTTCGCGCCGATTCGCCCGATCACCTGACCAGGCAGCCCGATCCGCTGAACGCCGCCCGGCTGGTTGAACCCGCCACCTTGCCCCTCCGGGCCACACATGTACTGCCCCGGTCCCTGCGGCCACTGGTCGATGCGCCCACTCGCGGTCACTTCCAGTTGTTGCCCGGAACCGATCTCGATCGCGGTCTCCATCCACTCCGACTGTGTCAACTTTGCGTACTTGGCCGCGTCCAGCGCGTATTCCGCGGCCGACGCCGAACCGACCGCCCGGAAGGTGCGGATGTCGGTCAGTTTCACAGTCGCGTCGCCGAAGTGTTTGGTGCGCACCTTCAGCGTATTCGCGTCCATCCGCCCCTTGATGGTGAACTCGGCCGTCTCGACAACGTCGTGGTCGCGCACCTCCAGTTGATCCGCCGGGAGTTTGCCTTCGAGGAGTTTGAGAACCGCCTTCGCGCGGCGGTTCACCTCCGCGTCCTCGCTCTTGGCCGCGCGCCGCAGCGCGGGGATCGCGAACTTGCCAATCTCCGCGAGCGCCTGTTCCGCGTCTTCGCGGGTGCGGAAGTCGGACGAGGCGAGGTCGCTGATCCCTTTGTCGATCTTCGCTTCCACGCCGTCCGGGTAGCGGAACCCGAACTCCAGCCGCCGGACCTCGTTCGCGGGCACGGACAGTTTGCCGTACTTCGTCACGACCGACAGGTTCGATTCGAGCAGCAGCACTTTCATCACGGTATCGTCCACCATGCGAATCTCGAACGACGTCGGTTCGTCCTTCGCGTTGACCTTGGGCGGCTTCACGTCCGCCGTTCCGCCCTTCGTTTCAGGCGGACCCTTATCAGGGTTGATGCCTTTTGAAGGCTGTGTGCTGGCAGCGTTCGGTGGCTGGCCGGCCGGCCTTTCGCATCCGATGAGCGCAACCAACAGAGCGAAAGGAATCACGCGCGTGAACATGGATATCACCCCGCGAAATTGGGACCGATCGAGTTCCACAACAATAATAACGCACCGCAACCGCGCTGTGTTGGGTTGTTACGGTCGCGCGACCAGGGACTGACCGCGATACCACTCCAGCGCCTGCTTCATGCCCTCATCGAATAACACGCGCGGGGTGTAAGCCAGTTTGGTGCGGGCTTTCGCGATGGAGAAGTCGAGGTTGAAACCAGCAAACTTCAGTTGCGCTTGCGTGATGCGCGGCGGGTGCGGCGCGTTCTTGCGCCGGAAGACGCCCTCGCGCCAGTTCGCCATGATCCGCGCGAACCACACCGGCACGGGGGGAAACCCGCGTGGGCGTTTCAGGCCCAGCCCGTCGGCCACCGCCTCGAAGAACCGGCGCTTGCTCACGAACTCACCGTCGGTGATGTTGAATACCTCGCCCGCGGTCACTTCCGCTGGCGCGTCGATGGCAAGCAACACCGCGTCCGCAATGTTGCCCACGAACGTGGTGTTCAGCGCGAACCGGCCGCGCGAAATGTAGATAATGCTCCGCTCTTTCAGCCGGTCGGAAAGTCGCGGGAGTACCGTGCGGTCACGCGGGCCGTACACGAACCCCGGTCGCAGGATCGTGACCGGAACTTTCTGCTTGCGGTGGTACTGAATCGCGAGCCGCTCCGCCTCGACCTTCGACTGCGTGTACCCGTCGATGTGATCGTTCGGCAGCGGTTCGGTTTCGTCCGTGGTGTAGTGGTGGCGTGCCTCGTATACGCCGAGCGAGCTGACATGAACGAACCGGTGCAGCGGCTGACCGAGGGTCGCGTCAAAGAGGTGGCGCAGTCCTTCGACGTTTACGGCGCGGTAGCCATCCACGTGACCCCAGTCGCCGACCTTCGCGGCGCAGTTCACGACCACATCGCATCTTTCGACGGCGTGTTTGAGCGCTTCAGGGTTGGTCAGATCGCCGCGAACAACCCCGACACCAAGTGAGTCAAGAAACGCGGTATCGCTGCCTTCGCGAGCGAGCGTGCGAACCGTCTCGCCGCGCCGGACCAGCGCCTCCGCGATGTGCGAACCCACGAACCCAGTCGCGCCGGTGAGTAGAATTGTGTGCGCCATTGTGCGGAGCATTCTGCTCGGTTGAGAAACCGATGTTGTGAAACGACGAGTGAACGGCAAGGTTCGCGTCGTCGAACCGGGTATAGTGGGAACAGGGGCGAGCCACCACGAGGGCTGGACGTGACGACGAACTCATTCTATGGACGAACGCTCACGATCGCACTCGTGACACTCGCGTTCCCCACGCCACACGCCAGCGCCGGGCTGCACTACTCCGGTGAGGTGTTCGCGGAGTTACCGAGTCGGCCATCGGGGTTTCTGACAGATCATCGCGCGCTGCGCGCCGCGGGGTACGAGCGCCCGGACGGACTGCCCTCACCACTACGCGACGATTATGTCGCTGCCTCCGCGAGACTGGAGAAACTCGCGAAGGCCCGCGCGCTGACCGCCGACGAAATCGCCGACCTTGGCGCGGTTCACGTTCGGCTAGGCAAACCGGACAAGGCGCTCAACGTGCTCGCGCCGGCCGTGCGCAGGTTCCCGGAACACTTCCGCATCGCGGCTAACCTTGGCACCGCGTTCCAGCTTTCCGGCGATCTCGAACGCGCCGCCACGCAATTAGAAGAAGCCGTCCGGCTCTCGCCCGCGAAGTTCAAGCCGTTCGAGCAATCGCATCTCAAACTCGTCACGCTCCGGCTGAAGGAAGGCAAGGCCGCAAATCAACCCGCGACGGTGGATAATCTCTTCGGTGTGAAGTACGTTGGCGCATCCGGCGCGCCGGAAGCGGGAACGCTTGCAGAGGCAGAGCGAAAGAAACTACCCGCGGACGCGATCATCACAGTTCAGCAACTCGCGCTGTGGCTTCCCGCGGACGCACGGCTGCTCTGGCAACTCGGCGAACTGTGCAATGCGCTCGGCGACGTGCGATCCGCCGCGGCCGCGCTCGATGGATGCGTCACGGAGTTCGCGCTCGGCTCGCCGGACTTGCGCAAGCGCCGCCTCATCTACCGCGCTGCGGCGGACGAACTCGCGAAGAAGCCGGGGCACGAGCAACATCGCGGCGCGATCAAAACGAAGTCGTCGCGCCCGCTGATCAAGGCGTTCGACGAGTCGCTGTTGCCCGCGATCGAGAACGACAAGGTGAACGCGCTCCCGTGGCCGGTGCTCGGCGCGACGAGCATCAACGCGAAGGGGCAAGCGTCGTTTGCGAAGTACCTGGAACAACTCGACGGCAAGACGGTCACGCTCACCGGCTTCATGCAACCAGTGAAGGACGAACTCGCCGCGACCGGCTTCTTGCTACTGGAGTACCCAGTGGGTTGTTGGTTCTGCGAGGTGCCCGACCCAACCGGGTTGCTAAACGTGGAACTGAAAGCCGGCAAAACGGCGGAGTTCCGCAAGGGGCTGATCAAGATCACCGGCACGCTCGTGCTCAACCGCACCGACCCCGAAAGCTACCTCTTCTCGCTGAAGGACGCCAAGATCGGCGAAGCGGATTAGTCCACGATCTTCACGTTCATCTTGCGCTGACCGGCCATCCACGGTTGCGACGGCATCTCCTTCAACCAGTCGCTCAAACTCGGGATGAAGCCCAAGTCTTCGAGGACGTGCTGCTCCGCGATGTCGCGAACGAACACCTGCTTGCCGTCCGAGTTGGTGACGAACCGGCCGAAGATTTCTTCGATGATGTAGATGCCGAACGCGGAGTGGAACACGCATCGGTGCGTGACCTCCGCGTGCGCGCTCTTGGTGCTGTCGATGCGCTCGTGAATGTCGATGTAGTCTTCCGGCGTGCCGCCCCACCGCTTCGCGGACGACTGCGCGTGAACCCAGGCCTTCGACACGGTCAGTTCTCCAGTGTGGTGTTCTTCACCTTGTACCAATCGTACTCGTCGAACGCGTCCCAAAGGTCGCTGCGCTGTTTGTCGGTCAGGTCGAGGAAAGCGTGGTCCCACCACCTCTTCCAGATGATGTACGAGTAGCCTTTCTGCTTCGTTGGAGTGGCGATCCCGAGTTTCTTCAGCAGCGCAAGGAACGCTTTCTCGCCGCCCTTCATCGCGGTGTCTGGGTCGTCGCCGTCGAACGGGTTGGTGAGAGCGCGCAGTTCGCGGTTGCGATCGTCTGCGAACAGCTGCGCCGCGGCTTTCGACGCGAACACGCGATTCGGGTTGGTGTGCATCGGCGACTCGGCGGGGATTTTTCGCACCACCGTATAGACCGCCACGCTCTTGGGTTTCGCGGGCTTGGGCGCGGCCTTCTTTGGCGCCTTGGCCTTGCTCCCGGGCGCCTTGGCCGTCTTCGTGGGTTTTGCTTTCTGGGTCATTCCAGGCCCTCCAGTTCGACCTCGATGATCTCGAAGAACGGCACCTTCTCGCTGCTGTTGAAAAGCCCCTCGCCCTTCTTCAACTTCTGATCATCGGTCATTCCGCGCTGGTGGCGGAGTCGGTCCTGCATGTCGAACGCGGCCATCATGTCGTCTTCGTCCTCGTCTAACTCGTCGTAGTCGCCCATCATGTCGTCCACGAAGCTCCACTCCTCGCGAGCTTCTTCGTTGCGCGCCGCGCACTCGGCTTCGGCGCGCTCGCGGGTGCGGTACACCTTGAACAGGCGCCCGCCGTCCGAACTGGCGGAGTAGTTCTCGTCGTTGTATTCCCAGTTGAGTTCCATCACCGCATAGCCAACCGGGCGCACCGGCTCCTCGCGCACGGCGAAGAACCGCACCTTGTCGAGCACTTCCCAAACCACCGCGCGCTTTTCAGCGCTCAGCTTCTTGTGGTGGGCCTTCCACCACGCGGACCAGTCGGTCGTGCCGTCTTTCTTCGCAGCGGGCGGGTCGATACCGTGATCCATCAGCCAGTCGCGTAATCGCGGTTCGTCGAGGTGCGTCCAGTAATGGGCCACGGCGCCGCAGTTGAACGGGTTGATCTTCTTGCGGAACTCGTTTTCTCGCTTCGCGCGTTCCGCCTCGGCCTCGTCGAACGTGGCGAAGGACACGACCGCGACCTCGCCCGGCTGGCGCGTGCGCTGCCCACCGTAGTGTTCCGTCCAGTTCAGTCGCTTGACAACGAACCGCATCGCTATCCCAGTTTCCGCCATTTGCCGGGTCCTCCGCGTCGTGGCCAGTTGTTTGGGTGTTGAAGGGTAAATTCCGACGTTCCAGCGGTCGATGTCAGCATTTAAGGCGCGGGGCGCGTTTTCGCAACTCGAAACTATTCGGTGTCGCATGGCGGACGGAGTCCGGTGGGAACAGACCGCGTGCCCGTCGTGCGGGTCGCACGACGAAGAAGAGTTCCTGCGCGCGCCGGGCGACGACGGCGTCGAATACCGACTCGCAAAGTGCCGGCGGTGCGCGATGGTGTTCCAGAACCCGCGCCCGGATGAAGCAACCGTCGGTCTGTTGTACACCGAAGATTACCCCCAGTACCAGGCGCCCGCGCGGAAGCACAGCATGTTGCGCGCCCTCAAACACAAGCTGTTGGGCCACGCAGAGAAGACACTTGCCGACCGCATTCCGGTAACGCCGGGTGGGAGGTTGCTCGACTGTGGCTGTGGCGCCGGTGCATTCGCGGCAGAAATGCGGACCCGCGGGTGGGACGCGTTCGGGATGGACTTCAGCCCACACGCGGCGGCGACGGCACGCTCGCATTACGGGTTGCGAGTGGTGGAAGGGTCGCTTCCGCACCCGGAGGTTCCGCCCGGCTCCGTCGACGTGATCACGCTGCGAATGGTACTCGAACACGTTCACAACCCGGCGAAGATGCTCGGTGCCGCGTTCGACGCGATGAAGCCGGGCGGTTGGTTGTTCGTTGCGGTGCCGAACCTCGCGGCGTGGGGATTCGGCGCATTCGGGCCGGCGTGGTTCCCGCTGCGCCTCCCGTGGCACCTGCTCCACTTCACGCCGGACACGCTTTCGCGCGCTGTTGCGACAAACGGGTTCACGATCGACACGGTTGCGACGAAGGCGCACACACGTTGGATGGGCTACTCGGTGGATCGCGCGCGGAAGAGCCGTCCGCGATGGTGGTTGGGCGCGGCCCGCGTGCGGTTCTTCCGCAGCGTACTCACGAACTGGACCCAATGGCGGGGCCAGGCGGACGAACTGTCGCTCCTCGCACGCAAGCCCGACGTGAAAGCCACCGAAATGCCGGTTCGCCACGCGGCCTGAACGCACAAAAATGAAACAGGGTGGCTCTCCGCCACCCCGCTCGCGTTTCGTTACTTCATGCCGCCCTTGTACTTCTTCGTACTGCGGAGCTTGTGCTTGCGAGCACGGACCCGCTTCTTGTTCGCGTTCCGCTGACTCTTCGGCGCGTGTTGAATGCCCATTTCGTCGGTTCTCCGGTAAGCGTGATTGCGAAAGCGGTATTCTAGCGGTGCGGGCGCGTTTGCCCACGCGCGTTCACGTCACCACGGCTTACCGACGGCTTTCGCAGCAAGGTCATAACCATCGGCGGCGGTGATCTTCGCCTTCACGAAGTCGCCCGACTTCAGGTTCTTGCCCTTCACGCGCACCTCGCAATCGATCTCTGGCGAGTCTGCATACGTGCGCCCGCGGAAGTGGCTCGCGAACTCCGGGTCTGGCGCGTCGATTAGGATGGGGTGCTCTTTGCCGACCTGCGACTCGGCCCACCCGAACGCCACTTGTTGCTGCACTTCCATGATCGCAGCGACGCGGGCTTGCTTCACGTCTTCGGGCATGTGGCCGTCGAGCTTCTCCGCCGGCGTGCCGGGTTCGAGCGAGTACGGGAACACGCCCGCACGCTCGAACTTGAAGTCCGCGACGAACTGCTTCAACTCCTCGAACTCCGCATCCGTTTCGCCAGGGAAACCGGTGATGAACGTCGTCCGAATGGCGAGGTCCGGCCACTTCGCTCGCAGCCGGTGAAGAAGCGACTCTGTCGCGGCACGGTCCACGCGCCGGATCATCCGCTTCAACACGCGATCGTTGATATGCTGCAGTGGCATGTCCAGATACGGAATGATCTTCTTCGCGCCTGCGAAGGTCTCGATGAGATCATCGGAAATGTGTTCGGGGTAGGCGTAGAGCGTGCGAATCCATTCGATCCCCTCAACGTGGTTGAGTTCGCGAAGCAACTCTGGGAGTCGCGTGCGGCCGTACAGGTCCATGCCGTAGTAGGTGGTATCCTGCGCGACGATGATGAGTTCGCGGACGCCGTCGGCGGCGAGTTCGTTTGCTTCGCGAATCACTTCCTCAATCGGCTTCGTGACGTGCTTGCCGCGCATCTTCGGGATCGCGCAGTAGGTACAAAGCCGGTCGCAGCCTTCGCTGATCTTGAGATACGCGAAATGCTGCGGCGTGATGCGAAGGCGGGCGGTGTCTTCGAGCGCGCGCACCGGGGCTGGGCGGAACAGGGACTTCTGTTCGTAGGCGAGTTCGCCTTGTTCTTGTGACCCTTGCTTGCGCCGCGGGCTTGTGGCGCGGTCCACGACATCGACGATCTCTTCGCGCCCGAACACGCCGACGATCTGATCGACTTCGGGCACCTGCTCCAACAACACCTCTCGCTGGCGTTCGGCCATGCACCCCGCGACGACGACGGACCCGACCTTGCCGGCGGCTTTGAGCGCGAGCATTTCGCGAATAACCGCGAGCGACTCCTGCCGTGCAGGTTCGATGAACCCGCACGTGTTAACGATGACCACGTCCGCGCCGTCGGCCCCGTTCTGGAACGTGTAACCATCCTGCGCGAGTTTGCCGAGCATTCGCTCGCTATCGACGGTGTTCTTCGGGCAGCCCAAGCTAATGAAGGCGTAGTTGCCTTTCGCTTCAGGTGAATGGGGAACGTCAGCCCCCTGATGTGAGGTCGTCAGCGGCAGACTCTTGACGGACATTCGGTTGCGGCCCGGCGTGGTGTTCGGCGAAGGTCGAACTGTATTTATAGTAGCGCGGCGCGGCCAATACAAGCAACGCGCGGCTCACGGGTCCACTTCGCCACCGGATCGACCTCCTACCTCAGCGCGACCGTCAGCGATTTCCGGCTCGTGCCACACGGTAACATTCGAGTGCGATCCGATCGGACACCTTTTCCCACCACATCCTGACACGGAATCTGATATAAGATCGTTTTGTCTGCGGACTGTACTTAGACACCCCCACCAAGGCGTTATCATGCCCGAATCGACTCCGCCTGACGACATGACCATTGTCAGCACACCGGACACGGTCAACAACAAACTCACCGGACCGGCCGGATCGCTCAACGCGGCCAAAGCCGGCACTCCGGACTGCATCGGCCGGTTCCGCGTCAAAAGCCTGTTGGGGGAAGGTGCGTTCGCTCGCGTTTATCTGGGTGTGGACCCGGAACTGGATCGTGAGGTTGCGATCAAGGTACCCAAAGGCGCAGACCTGACGCCGGAGTTCCGCGAGTCGTTCCTGCGTGAAAACCGACTCGCCGCCATCATTCAGCACCCCAACATCTGTCCGGTGTACGAGGTCGGCACAGACGGCGGTTCCCCTTACATTGTGATGCGGCTGGTTCCGAGTACCCTCAGCGCGTTGCTCAAGCGTCTCCCGGAGCCCATGCCGCCCAAGAACGCTGCGGCGGTCACGAGAAAGCTCGCGTTGGGTCTCGTGGCCGCTCACGCACAGAAGGTGGTTCACCGCGACCTGAAGCCCGCGAACGTGCTTTACGACGAGGCCAACCGCGAGGTGCTCATTGCCGACTTTGGTCTGGCTCGGTTCGCGGACCAAGCCACCGACGCGAGCAACGGCGTGGCGAAGGGAACGCCCACGTACATGTCGCCGGAGCAGGCACGCGGGCGAGCCGATGAGGTCGGCACGCTATCGGACATCTACAGCCTCGGCGTGATCCTCTACGAGATGTTGACCGGTAAGGTGCCGTTTACCGGTTCGGTGTGGGAGGTCATGCGAGACCACTGCGAAACCACCCCACCGCTACCCTCCCAGATGCGCCTCGGCGTCGATCCTGAACTGGACACCATCGTGCTCAAGGCGATGGCCAAGCACCCCGCGGACCGCTACGCGTCAGCGAAGGCGTTCGCGCAGGCACTCGCTGATTACCTGATGTTGCTCGAGCGTGGCGGCTCGGTTTCACAGATCATCCTCCCGCCCGCTGCCGAAGCGAAACCCAAAAGCCCAACCGAGCCGGCATTCGAGGTAGTCGCGAAAAAGTCCGTGAGCGTGCCGGCCCCAACGCCACCCACCCCGCCAAAGCCGGTCGCTGCCACCCTGGACGAGGACGAAGACGAGGAGACGACGAAGCAAAAGACACTCACAACAACGAAGCGTAAAACCGGGCGTCGGTCTAAACATAGGGAAGAAACGCGGCCCTCCGCTCGCTCTGTGGCTAAGTCTCGGAGCGGGTACCGTGGCCGTGGTGGTTCTCCTCGCGGTGGGGATGTCCAAACGAACAATGCCGAAGCCGGACACAGCCGCGCCCACACCTGGCCCGGTTGCTGCTGGACCCACCGAGGCCGAGAAGAAAGAAGCCGAGAAGAAGTTGGTTCAGGCAAAGGCCGACTTCGAGGCGGGCGAGGATTACAACATCGGGCGAAACGGCAAGAACCAGAACTTCGAGAAGGCGCGC
The DNA here is from genome assembly GCA_005772955.1 of Planctomycetia bacterium. GTDB lineage: Bacteria > Planctomycetota > Planctomycetia > Gemmatales > Gemmataceae > Gemmata. Next base: position 228 of record SXID01000024.1, on the reverse strand, counting down.
GAGTGGTACGAGAAGGCCGCGAAGCTCGGCAACGCGGCAGCGCAGTTCAAGTTCGGCAAGATGTGCTCCCGCGGGTCCGGTGGGGCGCAGAACTACGTGGCAGCGCGAGAGTGGTACGAGAAGGCGGCCCAGCAGAACCACGCGGACGCCCAGAACGACCTCGGGTCGCTGCTGTATAACGGGGATGGCGGGCCAAAAGACATTTGGAAGGCCCACGAGTGGCTCGAG
>SXID01000182.1 GCA_005772955.1 Planctomycetia bacterium | reverse complement strand
GTGTCGGCCTCGCGGGGCGCCACGATCACCGCCCCGCGGGACTCGCCGGCGGCGCGCGCCAGCGTGTCGCGGTCGCCCGCGCCCACGTACTGAAGCCCACGCTGCGGCGCGCGGCCGAACCGACCGGAAACCTCGACCGCACCAACGCGCAATCGGTCGGCGCGATGCTCCTCGAACTACACAAGCAGGAGCTGACGGTGCTCGTTGTCGTGACGCACAGCGCCGACCTCGCGAAGTTGTTCCCGCAACGATTCGAGATGAACGACGGCACGCTCCAACCCGCCTGATTCAACCACACAGATCGCATCCAAGATGCTCACGTCTCCCAAACTCGTGCTGCGGAACCTCGCGTACCACGCACGCGGCAACCTCGCGGTGATGCTCGGCGTCGCGGTCGGGTCGGCCGTGTTCACCGGTGCGCTGCTCGTTGGGGACTCGTTGCGAGGGAGCCTGCGCGATCGCGTCGAGCGGCAACTCGGCGGCGTCGATTCGGTCGCGTTCTTCCCGCGCCCTGTGCGTGCGGATATCGCCGACGGGATGCCTGACAAGGTCGCACCCGTGCTGCTGCTGCCCGGCTCTGTGCAGATGAGCGGCGACACAGTAACCGCACCGTACCTCGGCAAGGTCACCGTTCTCGGCGTGGACGACCGCTTCGCGCCCACGAGCGTGTCGGGCGTGGATTGGAAAGCCGACCGGCGGAGAAGTAAGAGCACGAACGTGTTCCCACCGATCGTACTCTCGCACCGAGTCGCTGAGAAACTCGGCGCGAAGGCGGGCGACACGGTGCGGCTCGGCGTGGAGAAGTTCGCCGACCTGCCGCGTTCGTCGTCGTTCGCGAAGCGCGCGACCGACGACACCACTACGACGGATCAGTTCATCGTCGAGGCAGTGCTGCCCGCGGACGCACCCGAAAACGATTTCAACCTGACCCCGAATCCGGCCGCCCCGCTGAATGTGTTCGTTCCGCTGCGCACGCTGTCACGCATCGCCACAGGCGACGTCGCGCGCCGGACAAACGACGAAGCGCCGCCCAACGCTACCGTGCTGCTCGCGAGCGGCACGCCCACCGATGCCCTCGATACCGCCCTCCGCGCCAAGCTCCGAGCGGAGGATTACGGGCTGAAGTTCCGAGAGGTGCCGAAGCGGTTCGGCGCGGGTGGGTACGTGAGCGTCGAATCGACCGAACTCGTCCTGCCTGACGCCAAAGCGCTGGCGATAAAAGTAGCCGCGAAGAAACTCGGCCTCCGTACCGAGCCGACTGTAGTTTATGTTGCCGACTCGCTCGCCTTCGCGCAAAAGGAGATCCCGTATCCAGTAGTCGCGGGACTGAACCCAGGCGCGACCGTACCCCTCGGGCCTCTGTTGCCCAAAGGAGTTTCGGCTCTCGCGGACGGGGACGTTGTTCTGCTGGACTGGCCTAATTCTCCACTCAACCGGCTGCCGAGCGGCTCGAAACTGCGGATCACGTACTTCCACCCCGATGTCGAGGGCGAAGGCAAACTCGAAGCGGCCGAGTTGACGCTGCGCGGCTACGTGCCGCTTGCGGGTGCGGCGCGCGACCCAAATCTCACGCCCGAAATCAAGGGCGTGACCGACTCGCGGGCCAACCTGTTCGACTGGGACCGTCCACCGGTGCTGCCGAAGGAAAAGATTCGCGAGCGGGTGCCCAACGCCCACCCGCGAAACGTCTTCTTCACGGGGAACAAGGCCACGCCGATGGCTTACGTGAATCTCGCAACCGCGCGGAAACTGTTCTCGGGCAAGTACGGTACGGACACGTCCGTTCGCGTCGCACCCGCGGCGGGCGAAGAACTGGACGACACGATCCTGCGGTTGCAGCAGGAACTGCCCTCGCATCTCGCGCCTTCCGATGGCGAACCGGGCGAGTTCAGGTTCGACCCGGTTCGCGCGCGACTGCTCACCGCGAGCAAGGGCGGCACGGACTTCGGCGGGCTGTTCCTCGGCTTCAGCATGTTCCTCATCGCGTCCGCCCTTATGTTGGTGGGCCTACTGTTCCGGCTCTCGCTCGACCGCCGCGCAAAGGAGGTTGGCCTGCTGCTCGCAGCCGGCTTTTCCGTGAAGCAGGTTCGGCGGCTCCTTCTCGCCGAAGGGTTAATTGTGGCCTCGGTCGGCGCGGCGATCGGCCTCGCCGCGGGCGTCGCATACAACCGCCTTCTGCTGGTGGTGCTTCTCGACCTGTGGCCTGATGAGGGAGTAAAGACGTACTTCCGCCCACACGCGACGCCCGTGAGCTTTGCGGGTGGCTTCGGCGCCACGGTGTTCATGGCATTCGTGGCGCTATGGTTCAGCGTTCGCGGGCTGGTGAAGGTCACGCCACCGGCGCTGCTACGCGGCGAAACAGCAGTGGCGCGAGACGCGACCTACGGCCCGTCGCTGTTCACGAAAGTTCTCGCAATCGGTTCGCTGGTCGTGGGCATCGCGCTGATCGCGGCGGGCGGGACCGTCAGCAACCCGGACTTCCGCGCGATGACGTTCTTCGGCGGCGGCGGGTTGCTGCTCACCGCGGCGCTCGCGGGTGCATCCATCTGGATGCGCCGCACCAGGCACGCGGTCGTGAAAGGGCGTGGGGCGTCCGCGCTCGCGCAACTCGGCGCACGCAATGCCGCTCGCAACCCGGCGCGAAGTCTGCTCACGGCAGCCTTGCTCGCGGCGGCGGCGTTCCTGCTAGTCGCGGTGGAGAGCTTCCGCCGGCAACCCGACAAGGAGTTCACGGAGAAGACCGGCGGCAGCGGCGGGTTCAACCTGATCGCGGAAACAGACGTACCGCTGTTCCAGTCATTCGACACCGGACCCGGCCACGCCGACTTGGAGAAGCAGTTGCGGAAGGCACACGCGCCTTCCGATGCAGACCCTGACGTACCACCGGAGACGCCCGCGTACCTCGCGGCGAAAGCGGAACTCGACGCGGGATTGGAGGCGGTGTTCCCGTTACGGCTGCGTGGCGGCGACGACGCGAGCTGTATGAACCTCTTCCAGGCCGCACGGCCACGCGTGCTCGGCGTCCCGGATTCGCTCGTCGCGCGGGGCGGCTTCAAGTTCTACATGACCGAAGCGGAGACCGCCGAGGAGAAAGCGAACCCGTGGCTCCTGCTGACGAAGCCGGCACCGAACAACGCGGTGCCGGTGTTCTGCGAAAACAACACCGCGCAGTGGATGCTCAAGAAAGCGGTTGGGGACACGTTCGACCTGCCCGGCGACGACGGGGAGGTGGTGACGTTCCGCATCGTCGGCACGATTGTGGACAGTCCCTTTCAGAGCGAGGTCATTACCGGCGAAGCGGAATTCTCGCGAGCGTTCCCCAAGCAAGGGGGCTATCGTGCGTTCCTGATTCGCACGCCGCCGGGGAAAGAGACCGCGGTCGCTCGCGCGCTCGAAACCGGTTTCCGCGCGAACGGGTTCACCGCGACTCCATCGCGTGACCGCGTCGCGTCATTCCAGGCTGTGATCGGCGCGTACCTCTCCACGTTCCAGTTGCTCGGCGGGTTGGGACTGATGCTCGGCGTGCTGGGTCTGGCGGTTGTGTTGCTTCGCGGCGTGTGGGAACGGCTGGGCGAACTCGCTCTGCTCCGCGCCGTCGGCTACCGCACGACGGCGCTCCAGTTCCTCGTACTCGTGGAGAACGGATTGCTCTTACTCATCGGCCTCGGAAGCGGTGTACTCGCGGCTCTCGCGTCGGTGGCGCCGCACGTCGCGAGCGTGGAAGCACTTCCGTGGGTGCGCGTCGGCGGCATGCTCGGGTTGGTGCTTGTCGTCGGGTTCGTTGTGGCTTCCGCCGCGACAGCGGGTATCCTCCGGGTTCCGGTCATCCCCGCGCTCCGGCGCGAGTAGCTCACTTGCGAAGCCGCGAGCGGCTTTGGAGGCACCCATGATCAAGCTCGGCATCCTCGACTTCGACACGTCGCACTGTGTCGAGTTCACCAAGCGCCTGAACCAGATCGGCAACGACAAGGAGCAGTTCGTCGAAGGCGCGAAGATCGTCATCGGCTGCCCCGGCGAGTCGAAGCTCTCGCCCGAACGCGTCGAGGGCTTCACGAAGCAGATGAAGGACTTCGGCGTGCCGCTTGTGGAGAAGCCAGCCGACATGATCGGCAAGGTAGACGGCATGTTGATCGAAGCGGTGGACGGCACCGTCCACTACGAGCGAGCGAAACCGTTCCTCGAAGCCGGTATTCCGTGCTTCGTCGATAAACCCTACGCTTGCTCGCTCGATGACGCGAAAAAGCTAGCGGAACTAGCCGCGAAGAAGAAGCTGCCGATGTTCTCGTCGTCGTCGCTGCGCTACGCGCCGGAACTGGTCGAGTACGTCGCGGACCCGAAGCACGGCAAGATCGTCGGTTGCACGGTGTACGGACCTGCGTCGCTCTCGCCCATTCCAGAACGCAACGCGGGCTTGTTCCACTACGGCATTCACTCAGTCGAAATCCTCTACACGCTCATGGGTCCGGGTTGCAAGCGCGTGACCTGCGTCACCGAGAAGGGTGTCGATGTCGTGACCGGCCAGTGGGCCGACGGGCGTGTCGCTACCGTTCGCGGCACGCGCACGCCGTCCACCGGGTTCGGCTTCACCGGGTTCGCTGAGAAGGGCGTGCTGGCGGTGAGCGTGCCCGCAAAGTACATCTACCGCGAACTGCTCAAGAAGGTCGTGGAGATGTTCAAGACGGGCAAGTCGCCGATGGACATCGCGGAGACGATCGAGATCGTCGCATTCATCGCGGCCGCGAACAAGAGCGGAGCCAACCACGGAGCTGGGGAGTCGATCAAGGTATGAACCGCGTCGTATTCGCTCTGCTGCTGGGTGCGTTCCTTGCTACGCCTTCGGACGCGGCAGACTGGCCGAAGTGGCGCGGGCCGCACGGTGACGGCACGTTCGACGCGCCGAAGCTCCCGGCCAAGTGGCCCGAAGCCGGCCTCAAGACGGTGTGGAAACAACCCGTCGGCTCAGGCTACGCGGGCATCACCGTCTCTGATGGTCGCGTTTACACGCTCGACCTCGAAGCGCCCACCGCGAAGAAGGTCGAACCTGGCAAGCCCGACGGGACCGAGCGCGTGCTGTGCTTCGATGCCGCGACCGGCAAGCCTCTGTGGTCGCACAAGTACCCAGTGCGATACGGCAACCTCGGCGGCTACGCGAACGGCCCGCGCACGTCGCCCACCGTCCACGACGGGAAGGTGTACGCGCTCGGTGCGGTCGGTCACCTCTTCTGCTTCGACGCGAAAACCGGTGAAATCATCTGGCAGCACGACACGGTCGAGAAGTTCGGTGCGAAGGTCCCGGAGTGGGGCTTCGCCGGTTCGCCGGTCATCGACGGCAACAACCTCATCGTTCACTTGGGCGCGAAGGACGGTGGATGCCTGATCGCGTTTGACCGCAAGACCGGCAAGGAAGTATGGCGTGCGCTCAACGACCCTTCGGGCTACTGCACTCCGGTCGCGATTCACCCGAAGTCGGGAAAGCAGATCGTCATCTGGACACCGAAGAACGTTCACGGTGTCGATTCCCTAACCGGCAAGCCGCTCTGGAGCGTGCCCTATGTGGTCACCTACAACGTGTCGATCACGCCACCGGTGTTCTACGACGGCATCGTGTTCGTCACGGGATACTGGGAAGGTTCGAAAGCGATCGAACTCGGCGAGAAGCCAACGGACGCGAAGGTGATCTGGACCGACGCGAAGAACCTTCGCGGGCTGATGGCCCAACCACTCTACCGCGACAAGCACATCTACACGATGGACCGCGGCTTCGGGCTAACGGGCATCGAGTTGGCGACCGGCAAGAAGCTCTGGGACGACGAGAACCAACTCACGCCCGCCGGGCGCAATCCGCACGCGAGCATCGTCTGGCTCAACGACACCGACCGCGTTCTCGCGCTAAATGCAAAGGGCGAGCTCGTTCTCGCGAAGCTCTCGCCGAAGGGCTATGAGGAGCAGTCGCGCACGAAGGCGCTGAACGGTCGCGTGTGGGGTCACCCGGCGTTCGCGGACCGCTACCTGTTCGCCAAGACAGACGGCGCCGAAGCGTGGCAGAAGGCCGAACCGCACGAACTGGTCTGCGTGGAACTCGTCCCGGAGTGACCGCGCGAGAACCCGGCCGGCTGACGCCGGCGGTTCGACGGGTTGGGTC
>SXID01000181.1 GCA_005772955.1 Planctomycetia bacterium | reverse complement strand
CCGACTGGGACCGCAACAAGAGTCTGCTCCCCGATCAGTCCGGTCAGCACGCCGGGGTAGTACCGCAAGGTGGCGACCACGTACAACAAGAAGGCTGCCAGTTTCCTGGGGTTCGTTGTGGCTGGCCTCGATCGCAATCATGCCTGCGTAGATTCACAGGGCGACCCGGTTTCAATCAATATGCTCCAGTCTTGGGCGAGCAGGGGGACGTCTACCCCTGTTTGCTTTTCACTACCCACACCGCGCATGAAAACCACACTCACCGTCGTGTTGCTGCTGGTTGCATCGAACACGTTCATGACGATCGCGTGGTACGGCCACCTGCGATACAAACACGTCGCGCTGCTCACGACCATCCTCGTGAGTTGGCTAATCGCGCTACCAGAGTACGCGTTGCAAGTGCCCGCGAACCGGTTCGGGTACGGACAATTCACCGCCACGCAGCTGAAAGTGATTCAGGAAGTGGTGTCGCTGTCGGTGTTCGCGGTGTTCGCGTTCTTCTACCTGGGCGAAGCTCCGACCTGGCGCAGCGCGGTCGCGTTCCTGCTGGTGATCGCAGCCGTTGCGCTGGTTCGCGGAGACAGCAAACCGCCAGACGCGAACCCGCCGGCGCAACAAGGCGAACCCCGGCCGCAAGGCCGGGGGTGACTCACCGCTCACAACTTGTCCGTGCGTGAATACTGAGTTGGATGAACGCGTGGTCCAGCTCCCCCGGCCTTGCGGCCGGGGTTCGCCTACCTCACGGGCCGGTGCGTGCGCAGCGCGTCGAGCGTGCGGCGCATGTCCGGCGGGAGCGGTGCCTCCGCTTCGATCCACTGACCGGTTCGCGGGTGCTGGAACCGCAAGCGGAATGCGTGCAGCGCCTGCCGGCCGATCAAGACCTCGTCGTCGTTAGAGGCGTCAGGGGCCAGCTCCGACAACTTCAGGTGCGAGCGCCCGCCGTAAATCTTGTCGGCTAACACCGCGCAGCCCGCGTGCAACAGGTGAACGCGAATCTGATGCGTGCGGCCGGTGCGCGGTTGCACTTTCACCAGCGTGAACCCGCGGAACCGCTCCAGCACCTCGTAGTAACTCAGCGCCGGCTTCGCGTCCGGGTCCGTCGAAACCATCATCTTCAACCGGTCGTAAGGGTGCATCTTCAGTGCGCCCTCAATGTAGTCCGAATCGCGCTCCAACTCGCCGGCCGCGATCGCCACGTACTCCTTGAATACCTTGCGCGACTCGAACTGCATCGCGAGGTCGCGGTGCGTCATATCGTCCTTCGCAACAAGAATGACGCCGCTCGTGTCCTTGTCGAGCCGGTGAACGATGCCCGCGCGAAGGTGACCGGCGCCGGTACTGAGGTGTTCGCGGAAGTGCCACTGCAACGCGTTCACAAGTGTACCGGACCAGTTCCCTTTCGCCGGGTGAACCACCATGTCAGCAGGCTTGTTGACGATCGCGAGCCACTCATCCTGAAACAGGATGTCGAGCGGGATGTCTTCGGGAACGGGGATGTCGTGCGTCGGCTCCGGCATCGCGACGTGCAGTCGGTCGTGCTTCCGCACCTTGTACGCGGGCTTCGACGCGGGCTTGCCGTTGACCCTGACACCACCGGCCTCGATCGCACGCTGCACCACGGAGCGACTGAAATCCGCACCCAGGTGAAGCAGCACGTATTGGTCGAGGCGCATACCTTCGGACTTGACCATCACGAGCAGTTCGAGCGGTTCGCGCAACCGGACACTGGACGTGATCGGGACGGGAACCACTTCCGGTTCGAGTTCGGGCGCGAGGTCGTCTTCGAGTTCGTCGGACATGGTAGGCTGGCATGCGAGATACACAGGGCTTCCGCCCTGTGTCTTGAGGGTCGAGAAAGTCACGGGCCGCCGGGGAAGCTGGGGAGGCCGCCGTGCGGGTCGAATGGCATCTTCGGGTCGAACTTCGGAATGGTCGGGGTCGGGATCAGGTACGCGCTGCGCTGGAGGGTCACGACCTGCTGTTGGGTGTTCTGGTTGCGCAGCGTGTCGGCGAGGCTCTTGCTGTCCTTGCCCCAATCCGTTTCCGGCGCGGTCTGCGCCACCTTGTCGAGCCACTCGATCGCCTTGCCTGGGTCGCCGCGGTACTGGTCCAGCGAGCCGTCTTTCAACATCCCCACCAGCGCGGACTCAGCCTTCGCACACCCGAGGAAGCACATCGTCTTGAGGAGCAAATCGTCCTTGAACTCGTCCGCCAGTTTAATGAATGCGTCGCGGGCCTTCTCGACGTTCTCGACTGCGGTCTTGCGGACAGCCGCGTCCGGCGCCGCGAACCGGTCGATGCCTTCCGGCCCGAGTTGCGTGCGGGCCACGTCGAGCGTCGCGAACCGGCCCTGCAGCGTGTTCGGGTTCTTCTTCGTGTACTCCTCCATCGCCGAGGTCGTCGAGAGCGAGTCCAGTTCGGTCCACTTCGCCGATTCGACCTTCCTGTTGCTGTGAACGTAGTACCACCCGCCGCCGATGACGCCAGCGATGATGAGCAGCAGCGCCATCATCGGGTAACTGAGCAACTTCCCCTGCTTGAACTGGTCCCACCCGCTGCTGAGCGTGGTCGCGAGCGCGTTCGGCTCCGCCTTCGGTTCGGTTTTCGGCAACTCGGTCGCAGGCGGTTTCTGTTCCGTGCTCATGGCGCTCTCGAACGCTGTGGAGACGTTGCAGCCGGCACAAACGATACATCCGGCAGATGGAGTTGATGATATGGCATCGACTGAGTGTGGTCAACCGATGCTGGCTTCGCGCGAGGTTCTTGCGCGTTCGGCGTGCGCCAGGATTTTCAGGCGTCGGTGGCGGTGGTCAAATCGCGTTACCCCAGTCCTCATTGGTGTTCAAGCGGTTTATCTTGTCTGGTCGATGACATTTCGTGATTTTTACCCCAGT
>SXID01000180.1 GCA_005772955.1 Planctomycetia bacterium | reverse complement strand
CCCGATGCTCTTGTTTTGTGCCGCACGCGCATTCAGGAAAAGAACCTCCTATGCGAGATCGTCGTTTGCGAGCCCGGGCTCGGACTGCGGCTAGGATGTTCCCGGTGCCGCTCGCCTCCTTCCCGGCGGTCGAGATTTGTTCCGAGAGGTCGGCCGCCGGGTAGAGCCGCTGGCCGAACTGGACGTTGAAGTCCGGGAGGAAAACCACCCGCAGCCGGCCGCGGACATCCGGGTCGATGTTGACCACCGCGGCGACAGCGTTGATCAGTTTGATGATGAGCTTCGCCAGGGCGTAACTCGGAGCCGCCTTCCCGGCGAACACGAACGTCCGTGGCACGTCCTCAGTTTCCGGGTCGTCCTTCAACCGCAGATATTGGGCGATGATGTTCAGCACGTTCAGGTGCTGCCGCTTGTACTCGTGGACGCGCTTCGCCTGGATGTCGAAGAGGGTGTCTGGATCGACCGCAACTCCGGTACGGGCAGCAATGAGGGCGGCGAGGTCTGCCTTGGCCGCGCGTTTCACCTCTCGCCACGAAGCCCGGAACGCGGGGTCGTCGGCGAGCGGTTCGAGACCGCGGAGGCGGTCCAGGTCCGTCACCCACCTGTCCCCGATGACGCTGGTGATGAGGGCGGCCAGCCGGGGGTTACTGAGGAGCAGGAACCGCCGCGGGGTGACCCCGTTGGTGATGTTGGTGAACTGACCAGGCTCGAACTCGGCGAAGTCGCGCAGGACGTGTTCGCGGAGGAGCCGGCTGTGCAACTCGGCCACCCCGTTGACCGCGTGGCTCCCGACGCACGCGAGGTGGGCCATCCGCACCCCTCCGTCGCCCGCCTCGTCGATCAGGGACATCCGCCGGACCCGGTTCTCGTCCCCTGGGTATCGCGCCCGGACCTGGACGAGGAACCGCTGGTTGATCTCGTAGATGATCTCGAGGTGGCGGGGGAGAAGACGCCCGAACAGGCTGCGAGGCCAGACCTCAAGTGCTTCCGGCAGGAGGGTGTGGTTGGTGTAGGCGAACATTCGCCGGGTCACCTCCCAGGCCGGGTTCCAGTCCAGCCCGTGGACATCGACCAGGAGTCGCATCAACTCGGCCACCGCGACGGCCGGGTGAGTATCGTTCAGTTGTACGGCATACCGCCCGGCCAGCCCGGTCAGATCGGTCGAGTGCAAGCGGAACCCCCGGATCATGTCCTGGAGGGCGCAGGAAGCGAAGAAGTACTGCTGTTGCAGTCGCAACACCTTCCCCTGGGCCGTCTCATCGTTCGGGTAGAGTACCTTGGTAAGGTTCTCCGATACGACCTTGGCGTGTACCGCCCCGTAGTAGTCGCCCGCGTTGAAGGACTGGAAATTGAACGACTCGCTGGCGTGGGCCTGCCACAGCCGGAGGAGGTTGGCGGTGTTCACCCGGTATCCGAGAACCGGAGTGTCGTAGGCCATCCCAATCACGAGTTGGTCAGGCTCCCACGTCACCCGGTGTCGTCCACTCGCGTCCCGCGACGATCGCGTGCGGCCACCGAACCCGACCGGGTAGGTGAGTTCCGGGCGGGGAACCTCCCACGGGTTCCCGAGCCGCAGCCATTTATCGGTTCGCTCGACCTGCCACCCGTCGCGGATCGCCTGCTCGAAGATCCCGAACTCGTAGCGGATGCCGTAGCCGACGGCGGGAATCTGGAGGGTGGCCAGGGAATCGAGGAAGCAGGCGGCGAGCCGGCCGAGTCCGCCGTTGCCCAGCCCCGGTTCGGTCTCCTGGCCGAGCAGTGCGTACAGATCCAGCCCGAGTTCGGCCGTTGCTTGCCGGACCTGATCGAACAACCCGAGGTTCACGAGGTTGTTCGCCAGGTGCGGGCCGAGCAGGTACTCGGCGGACAGGTAGCAGACGGTCCGGCTGGCCCGCTCGTGGTACGTCCGGGCGGTCCGAACCCACCGGTGTAGGAGCCGGTCCCGGACGGTGTACGCCAGCGCCATGTACTGGTCGTTTTGCGTGGTGACCGCGGGGAACTTGGCCTGGACGTAGTAGAGGTTGTCGAGGAACGCTTGCTTCAGGTCCGCAACAGTGACCCCGGTGCGGATGGTATCCTGCGGCAGGGTGTTGGATTGTAGCATCGAAGCGCTCCGTGGTAGAGTGGACCCACGAGGGGCACGGCCGCGAATCGAATTATACCCCGCCCGGCGGGTGTTGGTCTTTTCTTTGGCGTTCCAATCAGGGTACGCACCCGGCGGATCACGTTATCGCCATGTGATTTATCGTGGATGGCATCCGGTCCCATCCTCGGAGGATGTCATCGTGTCCAACTCGTCAGTTCGCTCCCGGTCCCTCGTGGGCTGCCACAGGACGCTGGTCCGACACAAATGTACGCCCCAACCAGGTTCTTCCACTTCCGACTGAACCATAACACGACAAGCGCCGCGGTCACGACGGCATCGACGGCGTTGCCACCTGCGGCGAGGATCGCGTTGCCCGCTTCCGCGCCTTCGACCTGGCCCACCACGAGACCCTTGCGTTCCTCCGCGCCGCGGAGAACGTGCGGGGCCGCGAGCAGCGCGCCGGCAGCGGTCAGGAACGATCGTAGGTCGGGTCGCATGGTGCGCTCACCGGTTCGAGGTGGAGGTCAGCAGTCCGAGCCGTTACCCGGTTGAGGTGGCGTCACGCCGAGTTTCCCCGCGTAGGGTGCGAGTGCCTTCATCACGCCAGCGTAGAGAGAAACACCCTCGGCCAGCGCTCGCCGCTTCCGCTCCAGACCACGCTGACCCGGTAGTCGGACGGCGTCCACGCCGGGAACCGGTGGGGTGTCGCGGCACGCGGTCGCGAGCCACCCGGTTTCGCGGCGGAACTCTTCGGCGCCGCCGAACGCTGTCGGGTCGATCACTTGAATAAACACCGACGCGCCCCACCGCGTCGGCTTCTCGGCCCGTCCGAAGCCGCCTAGCCCCTGCGTTAACGCTTCGACCATCAGCGCCAGCCCAAACCCCTTGTGCCCGTGGTCGATCCCGCCAATCGGGAGCAGCGTGCCGGGCGGATTGGTGAACAGCGCCTCCGGGTCGTCGGTCGGATGGCCCGCCGCGTCAAGCGCCCACGGCCCGGGGAACCGCTTCCCCTCGCGGCGCAATCGACCGGCCATTCCGTTAGTGGTGATCGACGCGCTGACGTCGATCAAGATGGGGTCGCCGTTGGTCGGGATGCCAACCGCGAGCGGGTCCGGGGTGAACACCGCCTTCCGCCCGCCGAACGGCGCGACACTGGTCACCGCTGGGTCGGAACTGGCGAGGGTGATCATCAGACCGCGATCGGTAGCACGCTGGAGGAACGCGGCGAGGCAGCCGATGTGGTGGCTCTGGCGGATCACAACTGTCACGACGCCGTGGGCTGGTGCCCGTTCCACGGCCAACTCGACCGCACGTGCGGTCAGCCAGACGCCGGGCAGCCGGAGGCCGTCCCAGGTCACGGTTCCGCCGCGATCAGCGACGACCTCCGGTTCGCCCTGGGCGGTCATGCCGCCGGCTTCCAGTTCGGAGAGATAGACGGGGGCGAGTTGCAAACCGTGGGTGTTGTGGCCGAGTAAGTCGGCCTCGACCAGACCGGCGGCGATGACCGCCGGCTTGTCACCGTCGCACCCAGCGGCAGCGAACAGGGCGGTCGCATAATCGATCAGGTCGATGGCCCGGTAACGGACGTCTTCACCTGCGTCGGCCATCGGATCTGCTCCTAGCGAACACCGATTGCCTTCACCATTCCGGCCGCAAACCGCTCGCCCAGTTCGATCTGACTTGCGGCGTCGAAGTGTGTCCCACCATCGAAGGTCTTCAGCTTCTCCGCGGTCACGAAGAACGCGCCCTTCACCTTCTCGGCCGTCGCCTTCTGTGCGCCCCGCACGGTGTCGCGCTTCCCGTTGTCGAACACCTCCCCGATTCCGAACGGCAGGTCCGGTGTTTCCAGGTCGGTCCGCACGCGCCCGATGAACGCCGTGAGCAGCTTCTGGTATTCCTCACCGGTCAGTGTGGCGTCGCTCTCGCCCTGGTGCCAGATCATCCCGCGAAGGGTGTACGTGTGGCCCTGGTCTTTGAGCGCCTTGAGCGACTTCTTCGTGAAGTCGAGGAACGCGGGGTACAGCCGGTCTTTCACCTCTGGGTTCCAATCCTTCGCGAGACTCGTACCACCCTCCGCGAACTTGATGATCGCGACCTTCTTGTCCTTGAGGTGATCCGCCATCCCGCGACCGAACGCGAGTTCCGGGCCGAACGTTCCGCTCGGGAGTTTGGTAGGCTTGTTCTTACCCGGTGCCACGCTCCAACCCGACCGCAGCGGCTTGAAACCGTCGCTCGTCAGTACCGCGCCGCGAAGTTTCGAGCACGAGTACGCGATGCGCACGTCGTCTTGCGGCTTCGCCCACTTCGCGAGCGGGCCGGTCAGTTCGGACGCCTTCCCGCGGCCGTCACAGTTCGACTGACCGGCGACGACGAAAACTTCGTAGTGATCCGCCCGCACTGATGCAGTCATCGTGAGAACTGCGAGGCCGCACAGAACAGCCGTGAACGAGCGCATGGCGATCGACCCGTGGTGAGTGTCATACCGAGTCGCGTGGATTGGTGTCGGTCTGTAGCCGGGGTCTGTGACCCCGGAGCGCCACCAGTTGCGAAGGCCCGGCCTCACAGAGGCCGGCTACAGAAAACAATCAACGCAATCGCGTTTCCTACGAACATGAACGCGCCGCGAAGGCTCACGCCCACAGTTCCGTGACCGGCTTGCCGGTCTTCTCCACGCGCGGCAGCGGCCGGCCGCCGGGGGTCTCACGCTCTTGGTGGTAGTCGATGCCAAGCAAATCGCACACGGTGGCGAAGAAGTCCGCGGTGGACACCGGGCGTTCCAGCACCTTCGCGCCGGTCTTGTCTGTCTTGCCGATCACCTGACCGCCCTTCACGCCGCCGCCCATGAACACCGTGGACCACGCCTTCGCGAAGTGGTCGCGTCCCTTCCCCTTGAAGACCGGCGTGCGCCCGAACTCGCCCATCCAGATCACGAGCGTACTGTCGAGCATCCCGCGTTCCTGAAGATCGGTGACCAACGCGGTCATCGAGTGGTCGAGCGGACCGCACAACTTCTTCACGGCCTCGTTGTTCTCGAAGTGTGTGTCCCACCCGCCCAGCCCGACCTCGACGAACTTCACACCAGTTTCGACCAACCGGCGGGCGAGCAGACACCCTTGCCCGAACGGGCTGTCGCCGTAAGCGGTGCGCGACTTCGCCGGTTCCAGTGAAAGATCGAACGCCTTCGCCTTCTCGGTGCGCATCAGTTGCACCGCGCGGTCGTACACGCTGCGGTGCGCCGCGCTGAGCGGATTCTTGTACTCGCCCGCGAAGCCCTTCTCCAGTTCATCGAGCAACCCGAGCCGGTTGTCCACGGTGGGAACGCTGACCATCGCCTTCAAGTTCTCGACGCCTTTCTTGGGGTCGTGAACGAACAACGGCTGGTGTCGCGGACCGAGGAAGCCGGGGCCGTGGCTGCGGTCTCGCACGTCCGCAACCGCTACATAACTCGGCACGGGGAAGTTGGGGTCGCCGATCGCGTCGGACGCGATCGACCCCATGCTCGGGTACGTCAGCCCGCCTTGTCCGGACTGGTAGCCGGTCCGCAGGTGAACGCGGGCGCGGAGATGTTCGTTCTCGATGGTACTCATGCCGCGAACGATCGCGGCGTGCTTCATCTGCTCCGCGAACTTCGGCAACAGTTCGCTAATCTGGATGCCGTTGACCGCGGTCGGGATCGCTTTGTAGATACCGCACTCCGCCACGTCCGGCTTCATGTCGAAGGTGTCCGTGTGCGGCGGCCCGCCGTCCATCCAGAGGACGATGCACGCTTTGGCCTTGGCCTTCGCTTTCGGTGCGCCCTCGCGTGCTGCGAGAATGGGCAGCCAGCCGGTGAGCGAACATGCGGACACGCCAGCCGCGGCGAGCCGTAACGCGTCCCGGCGGTTTAGCGATCGCAATGAAGACATTGGATGCTCACAGGGTTCAAGGTGTATCTGAGGCAGTATCTTGTCGTGGCTCATTGTATTTCAAGGTAGGCAACTCGCTCCGCGAGTTGCGCGATGGTTGTCCGTGGTGCGCTCCGCCGGTCGCGAAGGTGTCACTCGCGGAGCGAGTGACCTACCTTAATGATTGCTGAGGAACTCGGTCAAATTCAGGAGCGTCCACAGCACGTCGTGGTAAGCGGACCGCTTGTCGGGTGCCCTGGCAATGTAGTCGAGTACCTTTTTGGTTTCCTGGTCGGTTGGCAGGCGCGAGAGCGTTGCAAGAAACATCGTTTCCGTGATGCTCTCCGGGGTCTTCTTTTTGGCGACGACCTCGTTCGCGGCCTTCGCGATCTTGTAGTGGTGCCCGGAGTTCATCAGGTAGAGTACCTGCGGGATGCCGGCTTCGTAGTCCGCTGGGTCGGCGTCGTCCTCGCCGCGGAAAAACACGGCGAACCGGCCGCGCTCGCCGGCCTTCACCTTGCGGGTCGCGTCCGTTGGCGGGGGCGTCTTCTCGTTGTTGGCAAGCGCGAACACCACTTCGAGTGAGTCGAACAGTTGAAACGGCGTCTGCACCCGCACCGCCATGTGGCTGTACAAGGTCTTGTCGTCCGCGTTGCCCTCGACCGGCTTGCTCGTCCGCTGGTACGCCGCGCTGTTGCAGATGCCGCGAATCAGGTGCTTGAAGTCGAACCCGTTCGCCGCGAACTCCCGTGCGAGTTCGGTCAGCAGTTCGGGGTGCGACGACTTGTTCTCGTCGGTCATGTCATCGACCGGATTGACCAACCCGCGACCGAAGAACTGCCGCCACACTCGGTTCACACCGGCTCTCGCGAAGTACGGGTTCTTCGGCGACGCGATCCATTCCGCGAGCACCGGCAGATACGGCCCCTCAGCCGGCACGTTCGCCTTTTCGCCGCGAAGAAACGTCGGCGGCACATCCTTCCTCGAGGGCGGCACCATCAGCAGTGGCTTCGACTTGGGCGCGTTGTCTTCCTTCGCGCCGTATCGCTGGACGGTGCCCTCCTTCACATACAACGGCTTCACCTTCGTGAAGAACGCCGCCATACCCCAATAATCGGCCTGCGTCCAGTCCCCGAACGGGTGCTTGTGGCACTGCGCACACTGGATCTGCACACCGAGAAACACACGCGCCACGCGATCCGTGATCTCGTCCACCGATTCGTGGGTCATGAAGAACGTGACGGCACCGTGTTCGTCCTGCATTCCGCTGGCGGTGAGGACGTCGCGTGCGAGGGCGTCGAATCGCTTATTCTCCGCGAACCCTTTTTCGAGCCACTGCACGAACGGGTCGTGCTTCTGCCGGGCGCTGGCCGCGGTGTTGGGGAGCAGCAGTCCCTTCCAGATATCGGTCATGCGCCGGGCGTATTCGGGGCAGGCGAGCAATTCATCGATCAACTTCGCGCGCTTGTCGGGTTCCTTGCTCTCAAAGAACGCTTGAACGCGGGTGAGTGGCGGAATCTCCCCGGCGATGTCGAGGTAGACGCGTCGGATGAACTCCGCGTCGGAGGCAACCGGCGAAACCGGCACCTTCTTGGCGTCGATACGCTTCTGGACCGCCTCGTCAATCAACCGCGTGACCGCCGCGGGTTCCGGCTTCGCGTCGCCGGAAACCGCGACGGTTGGTCCGAGTGTCGCCACGAGGAAGAAAGCGGTTCCGGTTGGGAAGAGGACTCGCATGGGAACCCGTTAGGACGGAGGGCGGGCGGAATGGCGGGATCGGCAGGAGAAGCTCGAATCGAGGTTACACACAAGTAGGGCCGGGGTCAATGAGTTCCCGTAGATGAAGAGGTTCTTGCGCGTTCGGCGTGCGCCAGGATTTTCAGGCGTCGGTGGCGGTGGTCAAATCGCGTTACCCCAGTCCTCATTGGTGTTCAAGCGGTTTATCTTGTCTGGTCGATGACATTTCGTGATTTTTACCCCAGT
>SXID01000179.1 GCA_005772955.1 Planctomycetia bacterium | reverse complement strand
TCCCATTCCCATTCCCATGCCCATGCCCATGCCCATACCGGCCATCGCCATCTGACCCATGCCGGGCTGCGCGCCCATCATGCCCTGAGCCATCGCGGCTTGGTTGAGCGCGTCGAGAGCCTGTTGAAGGCCCATCGCGGCCTGCTGCTGATTCATCCCGGCCTGACCGGGTTGACCCTGTTGCAGTTGCTCGCCGGCCTTACCGAGTTGCTCGCCGGCCTTCTGCAACTGACCCTGAACGGCCATCGGCGCGTTCGCCTGAGCCTGTTGCAGCGCGGCCTGCGCCGCGGCGTTCGCCTGCTGCGACTGCTGGAGTGCCTTCGTCGCGTCGAGAACCTTCTGCTGGTCCTTGGCGAGGTCACCGGGCGTCTTGTTCATTGGCATTCCCATGCCACCCGGCATCATCCCCATGCCCATACCTTTATCCATCGGCATGCCCATTCCCATGCCCTTATCCATTGGCATTCCCATGCCCATGCCCTTGTCCATTGGCATTCCCATGCCCTTATCCATTGGCATTCCCATGCCCTTGTCCATCGGCATCCCCATCATGCCCATCGGTTGCATGGCGCCCTTCTTCAGTTCGTCGAGCGCCTTTTGTTGGTTCTCGATGGCCTTCGGCAGGTCGCCCTTCTCGAGCGCCTTGGCAGCCATGTCGGCGGCCTTCGCGGCTTCGGGGAGGTTCTGCTTCTCGGCGGCCTTCGCGATCTCCTTCTGGAGTTCAGCGATGTTCGGCATTCCCTTGTCCATCATTCCCTTGTCCATCATTCCCTTGTCCATCATCATGGCGGGGTCCATGGGCATGCCAGCCATGGGCATTCCCTTTTCGCCCATCATAGGCGGCATCGGGTTGAGCGCCATCTCGGCCATCATCGCCTTCTCGGCGGCCATGTTGGCCTGCTCGATGGCCTTGGCGAGTTGCTGGGCCGCTTGCTGCGGGTCCACCTTGTTAGGCTGGAGCGCGGCTTGGTCCGTAGCCTCCATACCCTTCTTCTCGTCGATCTTCTTCTGAACGTCCCTCGCGGCATCGGTGAGCTTTTCGGCCGCTTCCTTCGCCTTCTCGCCGCCCATCATCGGCATGTTCATGGCGAGGTCGTTCTTCGCGCCCTCCTGCTTCATGCCGGCTTCGTCGACCTTCTTTGCGGCATCCGGCGCGAGCTTCTCCAACTGCATCCCCACATCCTTGGTTGGCGGGACGAGGTTGTCTTGCTTCTTGGCGACGTCGCCGGTGTCCGGCTTCTTCGGGTCGTTCGCGGCCTTGTCCGCGTCCTTCGCCACGTCCTTTTCGTTCTTCGCCAGTTCTTCGAGTTTGCCCTTCAGTTCTTCGAGTTTGGCGATATCGGCGCGGCGTTCCTCGATGGCCTTCGCCTGCTTTTCGAGTTCGTCCTTCGCTTCCAGGAGTGCTTTCAGCGCGTCTTGCTGGTTCGGCTTGGCTTCGTTGGGCTGCTTGGCGTCGAGTTTGTCGCCGGCCTGCTTCTGTGCGTCCACGGCCTTGTCGAGCGCCTTCTTGGCGTCGGTGTTCGGCGGGAGCGGAGTGTTGCGGAGTTCGTCGGTCTTCTTGGTCACGTCCTTCTGCGCGGTCGCCGCGTCCGGGGTGCGGGTCGCGTTCTCGGTGGCCTTGTCGGTCTTGGCGTTCGCGTCCTTCTGCTCCTTGATGATCTGATCGACCTGCTCAATGGCCTGCTTGGTCGCGGCGAGCGGGTCGACCTTCGCGAGTTCGGCGGCGGCGATCTGCCGGTCAAGTTCGTCCTTCGCGGCCTTCAGCGCGTCGAGGGCCTTTTCCTGCGGCTCCTGCGCGCCTTGGGTGTCCTTCGCACGGAGCTTGTCTTCGGCCTTCTCGCCCTGTTTCTCGGCGGTCGCGAGTTGCTGGGCGGCCTCCGGGGCCACATCGAACGCGGCCTTGCGCGCGTCGCGGATGGCGAACTCGGCCTTGGTCTGCTGGTTGGCGAGTTCGTTGGCGTGGGCGGTCTTCGGGTCGGTTCCTTGGCGGCGGAACTTCTCGATCTCGGCCGGATCCTGCTTCTCCTTGGTGTCGTTGTTCACCTTCGTCTGCGCGTCGATCGCCTTGACCACTTCCTTCTGCGCCAGTTTGAGGGCGTCGAGGCGGGTGGTCGGCGGGGTGCGGAGCGCGGCGGCGAGGTCTTTGAGTTCCTTCGCGTGGCGGCGCTGACGCTCGCCGGCGTCGAGGAAACTACCGGCCCGAAGGACGGGCAGGGTGTTGTTCATGTCGGCGGAGAGCTTGATGCCGCGGGGAAGGGCTTCGGCCTTCTCGACGCGGGCGACTTGCTCCGGAGTGAGCAACTTCTCCTCGACCAAGCGCTTCACCTGCTTGAACACCGCAATCACTTCGTTGCGAAGGTCGCCCTGCTCGTTGACGAGTTCGTCGCGGTCATCGACCACGACCCCGCGGCGGGAAGGCAGAGTGCTGTTCGTGTGAGCTTCCGCGATTAACTTGATCTGTTTCTCGGCAGCGCGATCCAGACGCTCGGCGGCTTCGTCGAGGTTCTTGATCACGTCGAGTTGGCCGAGCATGACCTTGAGCTGTTGCACGATCTGGAGGTGCTTCTCGTAAGCCTCTTTCTGCTCCTTCGTGGCGGTCGCCGGGTTCGGGGCGCTGACGGCCTTCTCGAGGTGCGCGAGCACTTCGCTGATCTGCTCTTGGCTCAACCCGCGGAGGTCGTCGGCAACGCCGCGAAGCATCTTCTGCTCGGCATTGGGTGCGAGCCGCTGGAACATCATGGCGTCGAGCGTGGAGGATGTGCGGCGGGCCGCTTCATCCACGCGAGCCTTGATCTTCTTCTGCTCGTCTCGCTGCTTGGCGGCATCGACGGGCGATTTGTCCTGCGACACGGCGAGCGGGACGATGGTCCCGACTAGCATCAGCGCGGCAACGAACCAGCTTCGGCGGGCAGTCATCGGCGGGGCCTCCTTGAGGCGGGTTGGGACGCGGAGAGTGGCGACCCGGTGAGAATTCGTTAAGTATCCAATCGTCGCAAACAGAATGCAATCGGAAAAGATTCGGGTTGTTACTCGGACGTTGCGTATTTGGTCTTTTGGTTAGCCGCGACCCCGGAGGGGTACGCGGCACGCGCGCACCCTCCGGGGTTGCGGCTAACCAAAAGACATTACCTACTTCTTCGGCTCCATGGGTGGCGTGGGCGCCACGGTCTGCTTGAACACATTCGCTTGATCCGCAGCGAGGTCGCGGAGTTTGTCTTGCAACCGCTTGTTCTGCTCGTCCCGCATCTTGATGGCCTGCCCGGCGTCCTCGCCAGTAACCACGATCTTGCGGCGGGCCTCCTTCGTGTAACCGGGCGCGCGGCCGGGCGTCGGGTTCTTATCGAACACTTCCACGAATAATTCAACCGTGTCGCCGACCTCAAGTTTCGCGTTGGTGAAGGTTCCGTCCGGTTGCGGGATCTTTTTAATCAGTCCGTCGATCTCGAACATGTAGCGCCCACCGGCTTCCATCCCGCCTGGTTCGGTGCTGGGCGAGGGCGATGGGAACGAGTAATACTCGATGTTCACGCGGAACCGGTCGAGTTTGCTCAGTTTGAACCAGGACTTCTCGAATAACCCCAGATCCGGGACGTACGCGCCCACCGTATTCAGGTCTGCCGTGACAGGTTTGAGCGTGAGCCGAGTGAACAACTTCCCCTCCGGGTCTTGTCGCGGATGTTGGATGTCCTGAAGTTCCTTCGAGTAAGCGTCGGGGGCGACGCCCTTCGGAATCACGCGATACGCGACATTTGCCCGTCCAATACCCTGTTCCGATCGCGCGTGGTAGATCACCATGACCCGCCCGCCTTCGGCCAGCGGCAACCGGTCGCCCCACTCGTGGGCAACTTTCGCTTCGGGACGTCCGTCGTAGTCTTCCGGGTCCGGGTGGCGCGTCGATTCGGGCATGAACGTGACGACCGGCGTGCGGTCCTCCAACATGCGCACGTTGCGCCGGATCGGCACCGAATTCACGAACCCGCGATCGTCAAGGAGTTCCAGCCGGTAGCCGATCATGGTTCCCGTGGTCGGGAACAGCCACACCGCGGTCTTGCGATCATCGGAGATCTGGATCGGCGCGTGGAAACTCGCGGGGCTATCCGGGTAGTCCTTCTCACGAATACCGTCGCGCACGATCGGAATGAGTCGCGCCTTCTTGAGCGGCTTGTTGAACTTCGCCTCGACGACGATCTGCGACATCGGGAGCGCGTCGTTCACCTCGCCGCGGCTCCAGCCGTCGTTCTTGCGGATGAACGGGGCGCCTCCGGGCAGTGTCCCGAGGAACTTCGGGAGCCACTGCTCAGCGGTGATCGCGTCGCTGTCGCTGGTCAGTTGTGGTGGCGCTTCGAACCGGATGCGGCCGGATTCGCGGGTGCGCCCGTTGTCGAGCCTCGCGGTGAAACTGAAGTCGAGCGACGAAGCCGGGAGTTTAGTCACGAAGTACGCGCCGCCCTCCTCGACGTCCTTCTCGTAAACGAGGTCGTAGCTCTCCTCCGGCTGGCCATCCGGTTCGACGCGCAACCGCCCGGTCGTCGAGGTGTCGTAGGTGCCGGTCACCTTGTATCGGACTTCGACTTCCGCACCGGTCGGCCAGATCTCTTGCGAAACATTCTGTAAGTGGATGGTTCGCGGGATTTCGACCTTCAGGAGCATCTGACGCTTTAGCAACACGGTGGTCAGTTCGGGCTTGGCCCAGGCGTAGACGAACCACCCGAGGAGCACCGGAATCACGACCAGACCCGCGAACAGGAGCCGCGAGTAATCCACCAACTTGAGGAGGTTGTGCCGGGCCGCGAGTTCGCCCGCTTCGCGTGTGACCTCCGCGATGAGAACCTTCGACATCCCTTGCGTGCGTGCCGTTGGTCGGTTGAGTTGCACCGCAGTGACGAGCCGGTGCCCGAACTGGGGGATTGCTTTCTCGGCATGGCTCGCGAGTTCGTCCACGGGCGGCGTGCTGCGCCACGGGCGAACGAGCAGGACGTAAATGAGGCCAAACGCGAGCAAGAGTTGGCCGCCAGTCATGCCGACGCGGAGCCACTTTGGGGTGTCGTCGATGATCGCGGCGGGCGGAGCGCGGAACCCGTGGTCAAGTCGGAGGTGGTCCGTGAACCAGCGCTCTTCCGCAGTCGGCGCCGGTCCGGGCGCGAAGACCCAGGTGGCCTTGAGGAACTTGCGCCACGTTTCCGAGCCGAGGTAGCGGTCGGCGAGCCAGTCGGTCGCGCACGCCATCGCAAGCACGAGGCCGACGACCGCGACCCACCGCGAGCCGCCCCACGCGAGCCGGATGAGTTGCTCCGTGAACCGCCAGCGTTTCAGTTGTCCGAGTAGGTGCGTCATGAATCGTGTTTGGTGTTTGGTGTTTGGTGTTTGGCGTTCGAGTCTTTGGTTAGCCGCAACCCCGCAGGGGTGCGCGGACGTTCGCGCTCGCCTTCGGCTTGCGGCTAACCAAACACCAAACACCAAACACCAAACACTAACTCAGGCCGTTGAACTTCCGCAGGAACCATTCGAGCGAGAGCAGCCCGATCAGCAGGAACAGCGCCCAGCGGTTCCACATGATCAGTTCGTCGCGACGCGTGAAGTTCGCGTACTGCGGCTTCACGTCGCCCGGCAGCGTGTGCAGGTCTTCTTCGTGATAGAACTTGCCCGGCTTCTCCGCGGTGCCGCTATCGGCGGCGAGTTTCATCATATCGGCTTCCGCCAACCCGCCGGGTGCCTGCTCGTGGTCCGGCGGCAGGCTCACGCGGTACTCCAGGTGCGCTGGAGACTTGTTGTTCGGCGCCACGGTCAGTTTGAAACGCCCGGTCTGGTTGAACGGCAGTGGCGACACGTATTCGCCGTCCTGCCCGTGCAACTTCCGCAGTTTCACGGTCGTGAACTTGTCCTTGTCGTTCTGGTCCGCGTCGATCTTCTCAAGGACCGCGTCGATCTCCTCCGCCGTGAACGGCTTGAAGTTCTCGTCGAGGATGCGGGCGTAAAGTTGACCGCTCTTGCCCTGCATCGGTTCGAGTGTGTCGAGCGAAACCTGCGTGAGTTTGGTCCCCACCATGCGCGGAACGCCGGCCTGATACACGCACTGACTCCAGAACCGGCCGAAGTATTTGTCCGACTCGTTGAACCGCCACTTCCAGGTGTCGTCGAACGCGCAAAACAGCACGTATCCCTTGCCGTAGTAGTGGCCCGCGAGCAGCGGCATCGGCTTGTTGTCCGGCTCCGGGGTGCGCGCGGTCGGGTGAACAAGGAACGTCTCCGCACCGGGCTTGAGACGTGTTACCGGGTAGTACCACTCGATCGATTGCAACTGCTTCTTCTTCACGACGCGGGTGGGATCGACCGGCGCCGGTTGCGGGTCGTTCGGAACGCCCTTGAGCGTGCGACCCCACAGTTCCGCGTTGTCGAGCGGGTCGTCTTCGAGCGACACGAGCGGGTTGCGGGTCGCGTTCGGCGCCAGTGCCGGGACGAACGGCTGGTAGTACCTGCCTTCTGGCGGCTGAATCGGGAACTTTACCAGTTTCAGTTCGACGGGCAGAACATCGGCGATCGACGCCTGTCCCTTCTCCGCGTCGAGCCAGCCGCCCGGGCCGTTCCACTTCCCCGCGATGTGAACCATGCCGCCGCCCTCAGCGACGAACTCCTTGATCACCCCTTGGTGTTCGCGTGTGAAGAACTTGCCCGGTACGTCACCGATGATGAGCAAGTCGTACTCGTTGATGAGCTTGCGGAACTCTTCGCGATCCAGACTGAGCGTGCCGTTGAGTTGGCGCGTGAACTCGACGAGCCACGGGTAACCGGACTTCATCGCGTCGCGGTCGCCCTCGGTGAGGAAGAACCGCGCGTCCACGCGGCGGTCGCGCTGGAGCGACCGCAAAAGGAACTGGAAGTCCTTTCGCGGCAATCCGTCCACCACCAGAACCTTGAGCCGCTTGGTGACGATCTGCGTCGGCTTTGTGCTCGAGTCGGTGAGTGTGTCGAGAGTCACACCGCCCGCGCCCACGCCGGGCGTCACGGTGACGGTGACGTTGACCTCTTGCTTCTTCGCAGTGGCGTCTTCCTTCGTGGGAGTGAAGGTGAGGACTTCGCGGATGTCGTCGCCCTCGCGAACCGGGATCCCACGCTTGGCTGTGACTTCGCGGTCGCCGAACTTCACAACAATATCGACCTTGCCCTCAGTCACGCCCTTGACCGCATATCGCACGGGGATGACCACGGTATCGTCGAGAAACACGGACTCAGGCACGCCCACGTCGCGGAGCCGCAGTTGGCCGAACGACGAACTGCCGACACCGTAGATGTAGAGCGGGATCTTGCGCTCGCGGTACTTCTCGGCAAGTTCGGTGAGGCTTTTGTCGCTGGCGTTCTCGCGCCCGTCGGTGACGAGGAACACCGCGGCGGGTAGATCGTTGTCGTCGCGACTGAGCAACTCGAAGGCTGCGCTCACGAGCGCGGTTCGCGGCTGGTCGGCGGTGACTTCCTTGATCCACGCGGTATCGATGGAATCGCGCCCGCCGCGGCTAGAACCGAAGGTGGAGACTTCAAGCGGGCCGACCTTCTTGAGCTTGTTCAGCAGGTCGAGTTTCGGGTTCGTGAGAGCCGCACGCGCGACCTCGATTCGCGATGGGGGCCAGGCGGCCATCTTCTTCTGGTCGATCTTGTTCTTCTCGTGCGCGGGGTCGAACGATTCGGAGGGAACCGGTTTGCCAGGTTCGATGAGGTCGAAGGCGAGCGCGGCACGCCATTGATCCTCGGAGTTCGGTCGCGGGTCTTTCTGATCCATGCTCTGCGACACATCGATGAGTACCGCGATAGACCGTGGCCGTTCGCCGCCGCTCTCGCTGACCCACACCGGTCGCAGCAGCAGGAACGCAACGACGAGCAGGATCGACATGCGGACGCCCGCGAGCACGAGCCGGCGGAATACGTCGAGACGCCCGGTTTCGAGCGCGTATAGCACGCCGACGGCGGCAACCCCTGCCAGCCCCAACAAAAGGGCGAGCCACGCAGGGAACCAGCCGCGTCGCTGCATTTCGGCGAACAACGGGGCGTAGGCGAACACCGTATTCATGGAGCGTTACACTCGTCGTTACAAACGTTGGACCCCGAGAACCCCCCTCACCCGGCCGCGCTTCGCGGCCGGGTGAGGGGGGTTCATCTTCGCCTCACTTCGCCCGCCCGCAGGACCACGCCCAGGTCGCCTCGACGATGAGCAGGAGCAGCAGGAACAGCAGTACCCACTCGGTCCACTCGCCGCGGGTGCGGCGTTCGCGCACCGCAGTCTCGGTGCCGGCCCCGGCCTGGATGATCGTCGGCCGGAAGCCGAGCAGTTTCTCCAGGTCGCCGTCGGAGATCACGTCCAGATTCTCGGTCTCGCGCAGGTCCGGGTTCACCGCGAATGTAATGCCGTCCATGTCTGTCGCGCCGACGGGCACGATCGCGTATTCGCCTGCGACGAGCGAATCGGTGGTACTCACGGAGGGCTTCTGCCCGACTTCGGCCTTTGCCTCACCGATTTTCACACGCGGGCGAGTCTTCTCGCCGGACTTTGCGCCACGCGGGCGCGGTTTCACCAGCTCGAACCCCGGCGCGGTCACGTTGGGGGTCCACGTCAGTGTATCGCCGGCCATTCGCGTACCGCCTGGCACCTTGCGGTTGGTCAGGTGCGCGACGATGTACGTCGTCATCGGGATCGCCAGGAACCCGTCGGACATCATGCGCCCCCACGTCTCGTCGAGCGAGGTCGCGAAGAAGATCACTTCGCCTTCGCCAACAACGCGTGACGCGACCAGCGGCTTGCCCTCGGTGGTGCGCATCAACACCCGCGAACCGACCGCGCCCTGCGGCGCTTCGTCCAGGTGGATCATCCGCGTGAGCGTTGCCTTCGGGAGCCAGCCGTGGAACGCTTTCCGCTCTTTCTCATCCGGCGGGGTGAGTGCGGAAGGCGTGGCAACGCTCTCCGGGGCCGGGGTGAACGGGCTCGCGTCGGTGGTGTTCCGCACCTCGCCCAGTGGAAGCGGTAACAGTCCCGCGCCGCTCGCGCCTAGGACGCGGTTGTACGCGTCGGACTTCACCATGTCGCCGCATCCGATGACGAGACCGCCGCCGTTCTTCACGAACTCGGTGAGTTTCGTCACGAATGCTGGCGAAAGCCCCGCGAGCGGGTCGTCAGTGCGGGCCGGGGCGTTAAGGAGGTACACAATGTCCTTGCCTGCGAGCTTGTCCGGGCCGACTTCATGAGGAAGGACCGATTCCGTTTCGATGAAGTACTTTTCGATCTTGTCCTTGTCGCGTTCGGAGTCGAACGGGACGAGCGCCTTGCGCGCGAACCAGTCGCCCGCGTCGGTCGCCGGCAACCCCGCGAACGGGTACGCGACGAGCAGCACGCGGACCTTGTCGCGCACGCCGACGATCTTGTAGAGGACGTTGTCGCCGTCGATTCCGTCGCCATCCACGTACACCGCGAGGAGGCGTGCGCCGGCTTCGTCGAGGCTGCCCGTGAGCGTGACTTCCGCGTTTGAGCCGGGATCGATCTGCTCGACCGATACCACGTTTTCGACCGGCTTGCCATCGAGTTCGAGCGACACTTTCACGTTGCGAATCTGCTCGCGCCCAGTGTTGCGGATCGTCACCACAAACGGCACGCGGGTGCGTGTGTGCGGGATCGTGGCGAAGAGTTTCACGTCGATGATGGAGACGTTCGAGACCTTGCGTTCCGGGTTGCTGCAACGGATAAAGATCAAGCCCGCCTTCCGGTTCTTGATCTCTTCGCACTGCGCCCGCACTGCGCCTTGTTGCCGCTCGAACCCAGACTTCTGCAGGTCAGAGAAGACGTAAATCTCTTTCGCCGGCGCGGTGCCGGTTTCGGCCGCGGTCAGCGCGTCGTTCAACCCCGGAAGGAAGTCTGTGGAGAGGCTCGTCACTTCGATGGACTGGATGAGTTGCTTCGCCTGGTCGCGGTTGTAGCGCGAAACCGGGCCGAGGAGAATGGCGCGGTCGGAACAGGAGTAGACCTGGATGCTCGACTTGTTGGGGAGCGTTTCGAGGACCGCGATCGCGGCGTCTTTGGCGCGTTCGATTCGGGTCTTCTCGCCGTCGCGTGCGGCCATGCTGTACGACGTGTCGAACACGAACACCGCGTCGATGGTCTCGTTGCTGCCGGCCGAGGTTGCATTCTCCCACCCTGGTCGCGCGATTGCGAACGCGAGCAGTATGAGAGCGAGGCAGCGGAGGAGCAGGAGCAACCACTCTTGGAACTTGAGGCGGCGGCTGGTCTGTTCGATGGCCTCCTTGAGGAACTTCATGGGTGCCCACGGAAGCGGCTTGTACCGCGCGCGGTAGAAGAAGTGCAGCGCGATCGGCACCGTGACCGCCGCTACACCCCACATCATTACCGAAGCCAATAACGTCATCGCGTGTGAACCTGCGTAAACGGTGTACGGTTACTTCGTGACCCGGGTGTAGGTCATCGACACGACGTTCTTGCCGGCGAAGTCTTTGGGGGCGTTCGCTTCGTCACCCATCAACCCAGCGATGGCGAGCGTGTCGCCGTCAATCTTGTAAATCGCCACGCTCTTCTTACCCACGTTCAGGTTCTCGACCGGCTTCCCATCCAGGTCAGTTTCCTTGCCGTCGGACGAAGTCATCCGGCGCGGGGTCGCGCTCAGGTCCAGGGCGATCATGGCCGTGATGCGCTGTTTATGCTGCAACCCGGTCGTCACCATCGCGTTTTCCCGAAACTCCAGCGACAGTTCCAACTTGGTGGCGAAATCGGCCCCGAGCGATTGGCCACCGAACGCGACGTCCGTGAGCTTCCATTTCCCCTGCATCGCCGTGAGGTCCGGGTTCTCCGGCGTTTTCAGCAGGTGTTTCGGCACCGGTGCGGCGCTGCTCATCGACCCAAACGCCACTACCAACGTGAACAGCACGCACTTACGCATCGGTCGGTGTCCGTGAATCACTTCAGGGTGGCGCGGGAGGTGGTGCCTCGGTTGGTCCCGGTTCGGCCGGTTCCACCTGGCCCCACCGGTACGTCGGCGGTCCGCTTGAACGCGATGACTACCACGCCCGGCACGGTGAGCGTTTCCGCTCGCGGTTTGAACTCCGTCGGTATTACCTTCTTGTCGTCCCGGCAGAACGCGACTACGAGTGTCTCGCCGTCGAACTTGTAAATCCAGTTCCACTTGTCCAGTTCCCGCGACGCGGCACCGTCGTCGTTTCGCTGGGTGCCGCGGTAGGTGCTCCGCACGGTGGTGTTCCTCGCGGTACCAGGGTAGGGGGCGGTGGTGCCGCGCGACGTGCTGTAGGACGTTCCGCGCGAGGTGCCCCGCGGTGGATCGTTCACGAACCCGCGTGTGAGGGCCATCACTTTCGGGTTCTTGGCTTCGTCGAGAGCGAACGTTGCGAAGAACTCCTCACGCCCGCCATCAACGATGAGCAGTCTGTTCCCATCGAAGCGGAAACGGACCTGTTGAATGTCTTTTAGGTCGCGTGCCTTTTCGGCTTCCGTGCGCTTGTCGAGCGAGCCGTTGTCGAACGTCTCGATGCCCCAGGTGCCCTGGAGTTTCTTGACGTCGGCGCTGACATCGGCGGAGGGCGCGCCCGGTTGGGCTGGCCTCATACACCCCGTGCCGATCGCGGCGAGAGTGACGAGCATCGCGAATGTGGTCAACTTCCGCATCAGTCGGTTCCTCTCTTCTTCACTCGCACACAAGTCATCGAATTGGCGTCCTTGCCCACGAAGTCGACCGGGGCGTTCTCCTGGCCGCCGTTCCGCCCTACCGCCGTTCCAGAATCCACACGGGGGCACCGTCGGTCGCGTCGAACGAGGTCGGTCGCGGGAGCGGGTTCGGCGCGGTCGCGAGTTTCGCCTTGTCGCCCTCGAGCAGGTACACCCCGCGGAGCGTGATCGGCGTGAACGGGCCGTTGTCGCGTCTTTCCTTTCGCGGGGTGCCGTCTTCAGCGAGCAGCACGAGATCGATTTCCTTCGAGTCTGCGTCGGGGCGCAGCGTGATCGCGTATCGCTTCTGTTCCTGCCCGGCGACGAGCCACACCCACCGGTCACCGGTTACACGGATGGTGACTCCCGGCACGGGCCGCGCAGCGGGCTGTCCGTCGTCGGCAACGACCACCAAACTCAGCGCCCACTCGCCCTGGAGCCGTCCGGGGTCGTCGCGTGGGCCGCGGAGCGCGAAGTACCATACCGCAAACGCCGCGAGCACGAACGCCACCAACCCCGCGCCAAGCAACGCAAACCGGCGGCGGAGAGGCGAACGAGACGCAGCCGGAGTTTGGTTCTGCCCCTCTCTCCTTGTGGGAGAGGGTGTCGGCGCTTCGCCGACGGGTGAGGGGTGAGCGACTTCGCGCGTTGAACCTTCCCCCCTCACCCGGCTCGAATCGCCGACACCCTCTCCCGCAAGGGGAGAGGGCGAAGACAGTTCGCTGCTCATCGCCGCCCCGTTTGCAGCCGGCGCACGAGATACTCGGACAGCGCCACATCGAGCGGGCGGTTGGTGAGCATCTGTACGTAGTCCACACCGCTCCCGTCGCACCCCCTCTGAATCTCCGCCAGGTATTTCTTCACGATGCGCAAGTACGCGGGGCGCAACAGGTGTGGGCGCGTCATCAGTTCCTCGAATCCTTCCAACCCGATGAACCGGACGTTGCCGTCTAGCGGGAACGTCACTTCATCGGGGTGGAGGATGTGAAACAGAATGACCTCGTGTCCGCGGAACCGGAGGTGCCGGAGCGCCGCCAGGATCGGTTCCAGGTCTTCGAGGCAGTCGGAGATCAGGCACACGATCCCGCGCCGACTGATGCGGTCCGCGACTTCATCGACCAGCGGCCCGATCGCGGTCCGGTCACGGGGTTGCGTGTCTTCGAGCGTGTGCGTGATCGCGTTGATGTGGGCCATCGAACTGCTCGATGGCAGTTCAGCGACCCAACCGGTGTTGAAGATTCGCAAACTGGCCGCGTCGCGCTGGCGGATGGTCAGGTACGCGATCGATGCGGTCAGGAGCTTCGCGTACTCCAGTTTGTTCGTGTCACCGCGGCCGTATCGCATCGAGTTACTGCCGTCGAGCAAGAGGTGACACAGGAAGTTGGTTTCCTGCTCGTACTGCTTGATGGTGTAGCGTTCGGAGCGGCCGTAGCTCTTCCAGTCGATGTGCCGGATGTCATCGCCAGGGACGTATTCGCGGTGCTGAACGAACTCGACCGAGAACCCCTTGTAGGGGCTTTTGTGGTCGCCGACGCGCAGCCCCTCGACCACCTGCCGGGCTTTCATGCCCAGGGCTTCGGCGCGGGACAGGACTTTGGGATCTAAATACGAGGGCATGAGGCAGAGTTCCAAGTTCCAGAGTTCCAAGTTCCAAGTTAAACACAGAGGCAGTTCCTGAAGCACAAGGGCAGGGCAATTGCCTTCTGTCTTCAACTTGGAACTTGGAACTCTGGAACTTGGAACTTCTGTTTAAGCTGCGACTGCTTTGGCCGCACTCTTGACGAGTTGGCGAATCACCTCGTCGATGGTTACGCCTTCGCTCTGTGCGGCGAAGTTGAGGATGAGCCGGTGGCGGAGGATCGGCGTGGCGACCGCGACGATGTCGTCGCCAGCCACGTGGTTTGCCCCGCGAAGCAGCGCGTGCGCCTTTGCAGCGAGGATCAGGTTCATACTGGCACGCGGGCCGGCGCCCCAGGTCAGCCACTTCTGCACGAACTCGGCCGCTTCCGGCGTGCCGGGACGCGACAGACGCGTGATCCGCTTCGCGAAGTGGAACACCTTGTCCGAAACCGGCACGCGGCGCACGATGTGCTGCAGCCCGATGATGTCCTCGCCGTTAAGCACCGGGGATACGGTCACCTTGTTGTCCGAGGTGCCCATCCGCATGATCTGTTCTTCTTCCGCGTCGGACGGGTAATCGACCTTAATGAGGAACAGGAAGCGGTCGAGCTGCGCCTCGGG
>SXID01000178.1 GCA_005772955.1 Planctomycetia bacterium | reverse complement strand
TTGGTTTTCGCCCCGGAGGGGCGTTGGATGGTAGCCAGGGGTGAAGCGAACCGAAGGTGAGCGCAACCCCTGGTGGGTGAGACAAAATAACCAGAAGCCCCGTTTGGGGCGACGGAACCTCCGGGTGAAGGTGTCCGTCGCCCCAAACGGGGCTTCGATCCATTTTCGTGTGTGGTTCCCGGGGTTGCGCTCGCAGAGCCTCGCTGCGCCCCTGGCTACCATCCAACGCCCCTCCGGGGCGAAAACCCAAAAGCCAATTCTTCTTGCACACGCATCGAGCGCAACTTCAAAGCTTACGCTTCCGGCTCGTCAAAAACGACTGGGTTGGGACTTAGTCCGCGGAGGTGAGTTCGCCGGCGAGTTCCGTTATGTGGAACGTGAGGCGGCGGTTGCAAAGCGTGATCTGGTCGCCGGATTGAAGTTTGGTCGGCTGCGGGATCTTATTGCCGTTCAGAAGTGTACCGTTCTTGGACGCAACGTCGTGTAGTTCGCACCGCAGGTCAGAGTGGATCAGCACGACACAATGGCGTCGGGAAACGCACTCGTCGCGAACGACCACGTCGTTGTCCGGCAGGCGTCCGATACTGTTCATCCCCAAATGAAGGGGATAAACGTCGATGCCGTCTTTGAGATAGAAGGTGAAACGTCCATCAGGAGTGTTCGCGGACACCCCAGGCGGAGCGTCGGTGCCCCCGTTCCGATCGTCGTCGAGGGTGCGAGTGTCGCTGGCAAGGGTGTGGCTCCCGCACGCAGCCTGGAGTATCTCGCGCGCAGCGCGGAACGTGTCCCGCCGAGGCTGGCCCTCCAAGTGCAAACTGTGAAATTGGGGATCTGACATGCCCGCCTCCTCAGGCGGCCAACCGGGGCGCGACCAAAATCCCGTTTCTACCAGGAGTATTCGTCAACGGCTGGAATTCGTCAACACCGGTTGATGAGAAAATCAAAAGACTTTGTAAACGCTTGTGCCGTCCGCGCCTACCAGAATTTCCTGTATCCGCGGAAAAAGTGGTACGTCCATGCAGGTTTATTTCACCCCAACACCTATTAGATGTTCGCAGACGAAATGTCCAGAACCTTGAACCGGATCTTGCCGCTGGGTACCTGAATCTCGACGGTTTCGCCCTTCTTCCGCCCGATCAGGCCCTGCCCGATGGGGCTTCCGGTCAGAATCCGACCCTTGTCCGGGTTCTCCTGACCCGGACTCACCAGCTCAAACGTCTCTTCCTCATCGTTGTCGAGGTCCATGACGCGGATCTTACTGCCGAAGGCGACTGTATCTTTTGGCAACGTGCTGGTATCGACGATGACCGCCCGCGCGAGGCGGTCGGATAAGTCGTTGATCCGGGCCTGGAGCATGCCCTGGTCTTCGCGGGCCGCGTGATATTCCGCGTTCTCGCTCAGGTCGCCCATCTCGCGAGCCGTGGCGACGCGTTTGGTGATCTCGATCATCTCCGAGCCACGGAGGCGGTCCAACTCGACCTTGAGTTTGTCGTAGCCGTCCCGCGTCATGGGGATGCGGTCGTCGGTCATGGCCCAACGCTCCTGTCGGTCGGTCCGTCTCGGATGAGGGGTAGACCGTAATACGAAATCATCCCGCCCCGGTTGGCGGTTGTAAAGAGCGGTCCCGTTTGGATGTTCCAGGTTCCGACCGCGTTGTCCGTCGAATTGAACCTGTGGAACGTTTAACGGTCCCACCGGAGGGCGATCAGAAAACGGTCCGGCGGTCGCCAGCCCCGACGCTGTGGCGACCGCCGCGTGAACATAACGTGATGATATTATACGTCGTCGCGCACGGCGCGCAGAAGAATCCGGCGAAAAGGGCGGTCCGGAACCGGCCAGCCCCACGCGGTCCACTCGCCGACCCTTGCCCGGTGTGGCAGGTCGAGTTCCAGCACCCGCTCGACGCACTGCTGCTCTGCCGCTTCCAACTTGCGCCCGACCGAGTACTGGTTCCCGCGGCGGCTCGCGACGACGCCGTCGTCCACCACCGCGATGACGCACGGGTCGTCCAGGTCCAACAACCGAAGCGAGATCATCTCCATGCTCGCGGTGGAGAACACCGCCTTGAGCGCCGGGATGTCGTACTTACAGTCGCGGAGCGCCGAACGCAGCAGGCGCCCGGGGATGAGTACTCGCGGCACGATCAACCCGCTAACGTGCGAGACCAACTGCTTGCTCTCGGCGCCGACCATCACGTTGAGCTTGCGGAAGATGTCGGGCATCAGGAGTTGTGCGATCCCACCGGCCGCGGCGCGGTGCCGCTGTTCGACGCTCATTTCGGTGGTGAGCGTGATACCGGCGCCGGGCGGTCGTGAACGCGGTCGCCGGCGCCCGGACTGGTCCTCTTCCACCGGTTCGACGAACTGAACCGGAATGCCGAGATGGTGTTCTGCGAGCCGGAGTGCATCGACGGGACCGGTGGTGATACCGGCGCGTTCGATCATCCCCGCGACGAGGCGGTCGATACTTTCGACCAGTTCTTCCTGCGAGAATTCCATACGAGAACTGTAAACGCAATCGGTCCGAAGTGGAAAGTCAGAATTGCCGAAGCCGCGACCTCCGCGACCCGAGTTTCTCGTCCTTGAGAATCGCAAGCATTGGTTGATCGCGGACGTGGCGTCTCCTCTATTTGGGCGAGTGGCGTTCTGTATTCATCTACGGTTAACTTCTTTTTTGGCTTCTCTCCAATCTCGTAGCTCACGGGATCCAGTTCGTGTCCGGGCCGACCGCGGCGCAGAACTCCGCAAGCAGTTTCGCCGCGTTCGTCAGGTCGCCGAGGTGAACCACTTCGACCGGGCTGTGCATGTAGCGGTTGGGTATGCCGATAAGCCCAGTCGCAACACCTTCGCGTGCGATCTGAATAGCGTTCGCGTCGGTGCCGGTCGCTCGCGGCGTGCCGTGTACCTGGATAGGAATCTCGTGGGTCTTCGCCGTTTCTTCGAGCAGGTCGAACACTCGCGGGCTGATGTTTGGTCCGCGATACAGCACCGGGCCACTGCCGCACTTGATGTCGCCTTGCGTCTTCTTGTCGTTGCCGGGCGTGTCGGTTGCGTGGCACACGTCCACTGCGACGCCGACCGTGGGGTTGATCGTGTACGCGGCCGTGGTCGCGCCGCGCAGCCCGATCTCTTCGGACACGGTGGACACGCCATACACACTTGCCTTCAACGGCCGCCCGTGAAGTAACCTGACCGCTTCAAGGCACACCCACAAGCCGACCTTGTCGTCCATCGCCGGGCTTGCGGCAAGATTATTGCGCAGCGGGCGGTAGCCGAGTTGGAACGTGAGTGGGTCACCGCATCGCACGAGCGATTCGGCTTCCTGCTTGTTCTTTGCGCCGATGTCAACCCACACGTCGGTGAAGTCCGGCACCTTGCCACGCTCTTCTGGCTTCAGCAAGTGAATCGCGCGGCGCGCGACGACCCCGTGAATGCCGCCGGATTTCGTCCAGACGGTGAGGTGTTGGCCGAGGAGAATCTGCATGTCCCATCCGCCGATGGGCTGGATGTAGAGGAACCCTTCGGAGTCGATGTACTGCACCATGAGGCCGATCTGATCGCAGTGCCCCGCGAGCATGATTCGCGGCGCTTCGGGCGGTCGGCCTTCGGGGAAGCGCGCGGCGAAGACGTTCCCGTGCGAGTCGGTGCGCACGTCGTCCGCAAACGCCTTCGCGTAAGTGCGGACCACCTGCTGTATTGGCTGCTCGTATCCCGACGGGCTGGGCGTTTCGAGCAGCGCCTTCAAGAACTCGTGCGACGTGTGTTCCATGTCTGTGCCTTTCAAAGCAGTTCACCACAAAGGCACAAAGGTCGCACAAAGGGTCACAAAGAAAACAGAGATCAAGTTTTCTTCTGCCTTCTTTGTGACCCTGTTGTGCGACCTTTGTGCCTTTGTGGTGAATGGTTTCGTTTTCAGTGCCGGAAGTGCCGGACGCCGGTGAACAGCATCGCGATGCCGTGTTGGTCGCACGCGGCGATGCTGTCGGGGTCTTTCACGGAACCGCCGGGCTGGATGATCGCGGTGACACCCGCCGCCGCGGCGGCGTGGACGTTGTCCGGGAACGGGAAGAACGCGTCCGACGCCAGCACGCTACCACGCGACTTATCCCCGGCCTTCTTCACCGCAATCTCCACCGACACGACGCGCGACATCTGCCCTGCGCCGACACCCACGACGTGTGTATCCTTTGCGAGAACGATGGCGTTCGACTTCACGTGTTTGCAGACGAACCACGCGAAATGCAGCGCGAGAAACTCCGCTTCGGTGGGCTTGCGCTTGGTCGCGACCTTCCACGCGTCGGGGTTATCGGCGCCCACGTCGCGGGTCTGCACGAGCAACCCGCCATCGACGCGGCGGTAGTCCAAGCCCTGCGCGAAGCCGGTGAGTTCGCCGGTCTTCAGCAGCCGGACGTTCTCCTTCCACTTCTTGAGCGCGTCGAGCGCGGGCGGTTCGTAGTCAGGCGCGATGACGCACTCCACGAACCGCTTCGCCTTCGGGTCCATGATCGCGCTCGCGGTATCGGCATCGACAACCTTGTTGAACGCGATGATGCCGCCGAACGCGGAGAGCGGGTCGCCGTCCCACGCCGCGTTGAAGGCGTCCATGAGTTTTGCCGACACCGCGGCGCCGCACGGGTTGTTGTGCTTCACGACCACGCACGCCGGCCCCGCGTACTCCCGCGCCAGGTTCAGCGCCGAGTCGAGGTCGAGGATGTTGTTGTAACTGAGTTCCTTACCGTGCAACTGCTCCGCCGTCGCGACGCAAGGGCGCTTGATG
>SXID01000177.1 GCA_005772955.1 Planctomycetia bacterium | reverse complement strand
GAACCAGGCGCTGCACCTGACCCGGCCCGCCTGGAGGTGTTGGGCCTTTATTGCTCAGGGATGCGGGCCAGGCCGCTCAGCTTCGGTATTCGCCCGCAGAAGCTGAATACGGCGGTGCCGCAGTGTGATAGAATGGCCGCGGAGGTGCCCCATGATTCAGACGGTCGAAGCGGTCGTCGACGCCGGTGGTCGGGTGCGGTTGCTGGGTGACGTCCACATTTCTGGTCCGCGGCGTGCGCTCGTGACGGTGCTGGAGGAACCGGCCGCCGTGCCCGGTGAGGCGGCTCTTCTGGCCGAGGCGGCGCTGGCGGCTGACTGGAACCGGCCGGAGGAGGACGCGGCATGGTCGCACCTTCAGCCGGCGAAGTGATCCTGGTCCCGTTCCCGTTCTCGGACCTGTCGCAGTCGAAGGTGCGGCCGGCCGTCTGCCTGGCCGACGCTGGGCGGGGCGACTGGGTGCTGTGCCAGATCACCAGCAGCGCGTACGGCGATCCGCAGGCGGTGCCGCTGGACGACCCGGACTTCGCGTCGGGCGGGCTGTTGGTGGCGAGCTACGCGCGGCCGGGCAAGCTGTTCACGGCCTCCGCCGGGCTGTTCGTCCGGTCGGTCGGGGTACTTACGCCGGAGGCGCTCGCCCGATTGCTCGCCGCGGTCGTCGCGGTGTTGCAACCGCCCACCGGTCCGTAACGCCCAGAGGCCGAACCAGTCGCTGCACCTGACCCGGCCACGTAATCTGGTTTCCGTTGCTCACTTGCTAGTCGTTGTTGCTGACTGGAGTCTCGCCCCGGCAAGTTAGCTTGGTTGTTCGGCAGGCCAGGTGGACTGGATGGGCGCTGTTGTACGAGAGCACCGTGGACTGCCCTTGTCGCGACGGGTTTGGGGAACCTTCAGTTCTTCCCCGGACATTCCCGGAGATACAGTCGAAGAAGTGACTATTCGCAGACCTGAAACAGCATCGCGGATAACCAGTGGGCAAAAGACATGAATAGTGGGAGCAATCACGATGAACGGATTGCGAAAATGACATTCTCCTCCGTGTATCCACACTATCTTGCAAAGGCCGAGAAGAAAGGGCGGACCAAAGAGGAGCTGCATCAAGTCATTATGTGGCTGACGGGCTACAGTGAAAGCGAGTTGGAAAGCCTCGTTGCCAAGCAGGTGACTTTCGAACAGTTCTTCCGCGATGCGACATTGAACCCGAACGCACGCCTCATCACTGGCGTGATTTGTGGTTATCGAGTGGAAGAGATTGAAAATCCGTTGACGCGACAGGCCAGGTATTTGGACAAGCTGGTGGATGAATTGGCGAAGGGGCGAACGATGGCGAAGATATTGCGGACTGGGTAAATTCAAGCGACGCTAGGCAGACGCTGAGTGCATCGGTAAACTGGCGAAACGGCAGGCCGGAATGCCCGTCGGCCACAGCCGAACCC
Organism: Planctomycetia bacterium; assembly: GCA_005772955.1. Lineage (GTDB taxonomy): Bacteria > Planctomycetota > Planctomycetia > Gemmatales > Gemmataceae > Gemmata. The sequence continues at coordinate 7,404 of SXID01000177.1, read as the reverse complement.
GTATAAGGTTCCGGGGAGTCAAGAGAAAAAATCTCCACGTCCACAGCTATTGTTGGGATCAACACAGGCATGGTGTCAGCGGGTTGGGGACGAGGTTCCCTTCCGGTCTGCTTGTGGCGATCACGCCGCGGTGCCGTTCGCCGGACGTTTACGTTAGTCCGGCGGGCCGAGATAGACGAACGGCGCCCAGAAGAACGGAGCCCCCCATTTCGACTCTTTGCGGATTGCGAGTCTCGCATTCTTCAAAGCCTCGGGATACGCAGCACCCTTGCCTGTCATTGGTCGGACCTCGCCGAAGAACGCGGCCATCAACTCGGCGGTTGCGTGGTCGTCCACTGACCAGCAACTCGCCATCACGCCACGCGACCCGGCATTCAAGAAGGAACCCGCGAGTGTGACACCCGCCTCGAGCGGACGCTGTGGACCAACGTTCGTAACGCACGCACTCAGTACCGTGAGTTCGCACCCGGTCAGTTTGAGTCGCGAGATTTCGTGGATCGTGAGGAACCCATCGTTTCCGGGTTCGGTTAGTCCGCGGACCGGTGGCGCGAGCGCGACTGCGGCGAACGCGTTGCCAAATGCTTCGTCCGCGAACCCGTGCGCCGCGAGGTGAATGAACCGCTTACCCGGCAACGCGGCCACCACGTTCGCCTCGGTCGCGTCGTTCTGCCCCAACGCCTTCACGTGATCATCCGGGAAGAACTGACGCACCTTCTGGCTCTCAACCGCAGTGTACGGCAGACGCGGAAGAGCGCCACCGCTCGCGGACTCGGGGTACGCGGGGTCGCCGACCGTGAGTAAGGACGCCACGCCTTCGTTGTTGCGTGGGCGGTTCAGCACAACCGCGAGCGCCGCGAGCGACGGCGCGTAACACACGGGCGGAAGCTCTTCGAGCGCGTACTTCGCAGCGGGTTCAGCCGAAAGCAGTAACGCCTCGAACGGCAGTTTGTGGAGCGCCCCATCGGGGATCAGCACGAGTCGCTTCGCTCCACTCTTGCGGATCTTTTCGCGAAGCGCATACGGGAGTACGGCATCGCCGAGAATTTCTGGTGCAGCCGGATTCGTCCCGCCGCCGGGCTTGCGCGAGACGAGCGCGATTCCGCGCGTCGGGTTGAACGACGGGTCCGCGATCTCGCGCAGGTAATGATTGACCAGACGAGCGACGACTGCGTCCGTCAGCGCAACGCCTTCGACGTTCCTTGCTGCAACGGGACGATCCGGTTGCTTCACGCTCGGCTTGAGCGCGATCCCGCGGAACCCGGCGTGCGCAACCAGTTCGCCCGCCGGCGCATCGCCGATGTCGTTCGCCACGGGGCGGGCCACGGCGAGCTTGAACACCTGCGGCGCGGCTTTTGGGTCGGTGCAGAGCACGGCGTAGCTCGCGTCGCGTCCGATCATGTACGTGAGCAGCACGCCACCGGACTTGTGTGCTTCTTTGCGGACCAGCGCGAGCGAATTTTCCGCGAACGCCGGGTCGGTCAGGACTCGCGTGAGCGGGTCCGCGTTCGTGATCTCGCGCCACGCCGCCGCGTACTCTTTCTGGGCGGCTTCGAGTTCACCGAGGGTTTTCTTCGTGGCCGGGTCTTCGGCTTGCTCCGAAGTGAACTGCATCGCCTGCGCGCGGAGACGCGACACGTCGCGGCGGGCGGAGGCTTCGCGTTCCAGGAGCGTGGTGCGTGCGTCCCCCGTGAGCCGGTCACGCGGGTCAATGCCGGTCGCGAGCATCTGGTCGAGTAGCGTCCGGCTCCGGCTCCGCGCTACCACGCGCAACACGCCATCGCCTTCGCCATCGCGCGCGTGCCACGCGGCGAGCAGTTCAAAAGCCGGCGCGAACTGCGCGAAGAACTGCGCGCGCTGAGCCGCTTCGCCGAACGTATTAAGCCGCGCGCGGTCGGCCACGTCGAATACTTCAGTCAGGAGTTTCTTCGCTTCGTCGCGCTTGCCGGCCTTATCCGCGAGGACCGCGAGCCGCCAGAGCGTGATCGCACGTGTGGACGGCGGGCACCGTGGCCGTCCCGCCTGGAACGTGCGAGCCTCCTCGAATCGTTTTGTCGCGTCGGCGTTTTGCCCGCGGAGTTCCGCGCACACCCCGAGGAAATTCAGCGTGCGCGCGAGGAGAATCTGCCCCTCGGCCCGTTGCGTCTCCGCAAGCTCGAGCCACACGGTTTCGGCGGCTGCGATGTCCTTGCGAGACAGCAGGTCAATCGCGCGAACGTGCCGCGCGGTCGACCAGAGATACCCGGCGCGCTTCCCAGATTTCGCACAGACGGCCTCCAGATTGGGAACGAGCGCCATTGCCGGAGCGATCTGCCCTTGAGCGAGGAACAACTCGGCGCGAACGGAGTCGATCATCGCGGCGCTCAGGTCGTCTCGTTCGGGAAACCGCGCGAGAACCTTGGCTGCAGTGGTGAGTGATTCGCTGGCGTCGCCCATATCGCCTTGCTCCTTGTGGATGAGCGCGATGTTGAGCCATAGGTTGAACCGTACCGATTCGGCGGCAGTGCCAACCGCATCGCACAGCGCCAGTCCAGTACGGAAGAAACCCATCGCCTCTGCGAACGCGCCTTTGCGGGCCGCTGTCACACCGGCGAGATAATCGCATTCGACGCGCACCGCGTCGGTCGGGAGCTTGTGTTTGCGGTACAGTTCGGTGCAGCGTTTGAGCAGCACTTCGGCGCGCTCGGGCGAAGCACACCCAAGTTCGGCGGTGGCGAGGTTCACGAAAACACTCGGTAGTGCGCGAAGGTTCGGCGGGTCCGCGGCCTCGAGGTCCGCGAGTGCCACCGTGAGCAACTTCCGTGCGGTCTGATACGAAGCGGCCAACAGTTCCAGTCCGCCGCGATCGGCCTTCAGGCGGGCGTCGAGGAGTGGGTCGCCGGACCAGCGGTCACCGGCGATGCGGGTCGCGGCCAACGCCAGCGAGAACTGCTTCGCTGATCGCGTGAGCGCCTGGAGTCGCACGAACGCAGCGAGCGCGCCGCCCGCGTCGGTGGGCGAGTCGAGAACAATCTTGTACTCGGCCGCAGCTTCGTCGCGTAGTTTCCCCGCGTCCGCTGGTTTGCCGGCCGCGAGTGCCGCCGCTGACCACTCCGCGAGGATGTCGCCCGCGAGCAACCGGCTCGCGGGCTGGTGCTTGCGGTGCAATTCGAGCGATTCCTTGAAGATCGCGACCGCGTCGGAGGGCTTACCCGTCGCGACGAGGAGTTTCGCTCGTTGGCGCTGCGTGTCGCGCCGGCCGAGCGGGTCGCCAAGTTTGTCGTGCAGTTCGGGGAACGAGGCGAGCGAGGCCAGTGCATCGTCCGCAGCACCACGCCGGAACATTGCCTCCGCGAGATACCGCCCGGCGGTCACACGATCGAAACCGTCGAAATCGCGCTCGGCGATTTTAAGGGCCGCGGCGGAAGCCTTCTCGAGTTCCTCCCATCGCTGTTTCTCGGTCGCGTCCTTCTTCTGAATCGCGATCTCCGCGCGCAAACGCAGTGCCTCCAACCTGCGGCCGGGCGCAAGCGGGGGCCTCGCTTCGAGCGCGGCGGTGACAAACTTGTCGGCCGCGTCGGTGTACCCGAGTTCGAGTTGGCACCGTGCCGTGAGTAGGTCGAGCGCCGCAAAACTGCTCTCGCCAACGGATTTGAGCCAGTCGCGGAATACCGCGCCGAGCTGAACTGCTTTGTCGGGGCGCCCAGAGCGCACGTAGAGGCTCATCAGCCGGTCGTAAGTTTCGCGCTTCAGAAAGCGGTCGTCGGTGGCGAGCGCAACACGGTAGAGCGCCTCCGCCTCGCCGACCTTGTCGGCCGCGGCGAGACGCTCGGCTTCTCGGAACGCCTCAGCGGGAGTGGGCGCGCCGACTGGAACCGAGAGTGCAAGCAGAATGACCGCAGTGGGAACCATGAGAGCCTCGTGCGGTGTTACTTCTGGACGCGGAACATGATCTCGGCTTCGGATACAGCACCGGCGGCAGCGCCCGGTTCACTCGTGCTGGGCTTCTTGATCACGATCCCGCGGACGGTGGACGCGAGTTTCTCGCGATCAGGTCCGTTCGCGTACGCCATGAACCGGCCGGCCTTGGCGCCTGGGGGGAACGGCGGTTGGGCACCGGTGGTCGCGATCACGCGGAGTCGCTCGAGACCCGCGCCTTCGGTCTCGACCGCTTCCAAGTCGTAGGCGCCGGCTTTCGGGACCACACGCTCGCTCCCCGCAGTCAGTCGGTCGTCGGTGTCGTCGTCGTTGGGGAACAGGCGAGTCGCCTGCCCGGAGGGGTCGAAAACCCACACCGAGACGTGGCAGTCTTGATCCGCCTTCAGGTGGATCTGCATCTTGTTACCCGCAATGAGGCGAACCGAGCCGTCGTCGGCCTTACTCGCAGCCGGAGCACGCAGTTCGACCTTCAGGCCAAAGTCCGCGCGGCCCGCGATTGGCCACGCGAGTGTATCGACTTTTGCCAGATCGGTTCCCTTGTTGTCCGTGATCGGGGTGTTCGGCTGCGTCGAGGCGTTCGGCGCCGATTTGTTTTGCGACACGAGATAACCGATCACGCCCAACAGGACGATTGCGAAAGTACCGAGCGCGATCAACATCGGCTTGCGGTTCGTCTTCGTGACCGGTCCGGCCGCGGAATTGGGAGCGTTGGTGGCGAGCCGCGGAAGTACCGAACCGAGTGTCGGCACCGTTCCCGCTGAGTTCATTGACGGCATGCCACTGAGCGAAGCCGAGGTCGTCCCCTTCGCAAACGCAATCTGCGCCATCGAAGGCGAGAGGTTCGCGGAGGGCGAGAGGTATTGATCGGTGATTGGCGCAAGCGCAGCAAGCAGTTCCTGTGCATCGGCGAATCGGGCCGAGGGTGACTTCGACAGACACCGTAAGCACAATTCTTCGAGGTCGGTCGGCACTTCAGGCCGGACCTCCCGCGGCGTGATCGGCTGCTCCATCACCACCTTGATGAGCAGGTCCGCGATACTGTCCGCGTGGAACGGTGCCCTCCCTGTGAGCATGAAGTAGAGGATCGCGCCAAGCGAGTACACGTCTGCGGCGGGGCTGACGTCCTTGCTCTCGCGGGCCTGTTCGGGCGCCATGTAAGCGGGCGTACCGAGCACTTGCCCGGCCGCAGTCAACTGCGTGTCGGCATTGGCCTGCTTCGCGAGGCCAAAGTCGGTAACGCGTGGCCGCCCATCCTTGTCGATCAGCACATTCGCGGGTTTCAGATCGCGGTGAACGATGCCGAGTCGGTGTGCGTGTGCCACGCCCGCGACGATCTGACTGAACAGCGAGACCAGGGTCGGTGCCGGCGGGAGGCCGTTGTCCTCGACGAAACTGCGGAGGTTCGGCCCTTCGACGAACGCCATCGTGAAATACGGGCGGCCCCCGATTTCGTCGATGTCGTAAATGGGGACCACGTTCGGGTGGTCGATCGCGGCTGCGGCGCGGGCCTCCTGGAAGAATCGCTCTTTGGACTCCTTTTCGAGACCAGCCCCGAGGATCATCTTCAGCGCGACCACTCGGGCCAGACCGTGCTGCTTCGCGCGGTACACGACCCCCATACCTCCGCGGGCGAGTTCACCGAGCAACTGGTATTTGCCAAAATTGGTGGCGTCAACCTTCTCGTCCACGGTTACCTCCGAAGGCCCGGAGTGCGCGATTGTCGCGCCGTCTGGGTCAGCCACACCTGGGGGCGGCGTTACGATGTCGGGCCGGTCACCGATCGGTTTCGCGTTCGGCAGGCTGGCCACGGTCTCGTCGTTCGTCACGGGCACCGGTTGCAGCGGAGTCATCTGGTTCCCCTCAGTTAGGTGTTAGACCGGGATACGAAACTGGCGGCGTACCAAGCGGACCAAGGACGCGATGTAACCGCGAGCGAGCCACGCTACCAGCGTGCCGACGACCGCGCCCACCGCGCCGTAAACGAACCAGTCGTCCCTGGTCGGTTCAGTTGGTTCAGTTGGTTCGGTCGGTTCGGCGTCACTCACGGCGGCTGGGACACTCACAGGGACAGGCTGGTCCGTGGTGATTGTGTTCGTTGGAGGCGCGACGGGGACGTTGGTGGGCGCGACATTCAGCAGTGAAATAAGCGGTTGAGGATCGGGTCCGTTCGCGTCGCGATAAATCAGGTCGATCAGCGCGATGCTGTCGCCGGCCGATTCGCTGAACCCGGAGACGGGAAGCGTCTGGTCGAGTGGAATGACCGGCGGGAGTGGGTGCCGCCCGGTGTCACCGACGTACAGTGGTTGCGCGTCGAACCGTCCGAATGTCGGGCTTTGTGCGATTGGCGCGGGACCGCCGCGCAACCCGTCCGGTCTGCCACGAGGCCCATCAGCACCGTCGTTCGACTCGGGCCTGCCAAGGACTAACAGCACCGGGCTGAGCGCGGGGTTGTGGGCGCCGTGACCGCCGCCGGGTCCGCCGCCGTGACCACCGCCGTGACCGCCACCAGGTCCACCGCCGGGTCCAGCGCCGGGTCCGCCGCCGTGACCACCGCCGTCGTGACCACCGCCATGACCGCCACCGTCGTGACCACCGCCGGGGCCGCCGCCGCCGGGACCACCGCCGCCGGGACCACCGCCGCCGGGACCACCGCCGGGACCACCGCCGAGACCGCCGGGTCCACCGCCGAGACCGCCGGGACCACCGCCGAAACCGCCGGGACCACCGCCGAAACCGCCACCGAGTAGTGCGAAACCCCCACTCGACCTGGCGCCAATTGGGACACCTAGTCCACTTACGCGACCGAAACCACCGATCGGTACACCCGGAGGGGGAGGAGGCGCACCGGCCCCAAGAGGGGGAGGAGGCGCACCGGCCCCAGGAGGAGGAGGAGGAGGAGGAGGAGCACCGGCCCCAGGAGGAGGAGGAGGCTCACCGGCCCCAGGAGGGGGGGGAGGCGCTGGCGGCGGCGGGGCGACATCGTCATCGACGATGGTGCCGGTGGCGGACCCATCGCTCAGCGTCGCACTCGTGTTCGACAGGTTGACAGCGAACGTCCGGTTCGATTGAACCGTCGTGTTGCCGATGATTGGCACGCTGATGACCGCGGTGGTCTCGTCAGCGGCAAACGTCAGCGTCCCAGAGGTCGCCTGGTAATCGACCCCCGCCACAGCAGTCCCGCTCAACGTGCTGTAATTCACCTGGGTCGTCGATGCGAGGTCGCCCACACGGGTCACCACGAACACCATGTTCGTCGTCCCGCTGTTCCCCTCCGTGAATGGCACCGGGTCGGCAATCGACAACGCGACATCGTCGTTGGTGAGAGTCGCCGTGCCAGTGCCAGTCCCGATCGTCGCGCCGCTCGGACCGCTCAGCACCAAAGTGAACGTCTCGTTCGCCTCGACAACCGTGTCGCCGGTCACGACAACGTTCACGGTCTTGGACGTCTCGCCCGGGCTGAACGTGAGCGTGCCGCTCGTCGCGGTGTAG
>SXID01000176.1 GCA_005772955.1 Planctomycetia bacterium | reverse complement strand
GGCATCGGCACTTCGTCCATGCGGTACGCGGTGCCCGGCGCGCTGATCCCCGCCACCGATGTCGTGATGTGAACGCGAGCCAGTCTACTTGTGTGCGTCACTTTAGGGTCCAGCACGATCGTTGGCGTGCGCTTCAAGTGCTCGATCGCCGGCTTCGGCATCGTCGCGCCGGGGTCGGCGCCGAGAACAAGTGTCGCGTCGTTGTCGCCGCGAACCAGGAGGTCGATGGTCGAGTATTCGCCTGGGTTGAAGCGCGGATAGCCGCGCGTGAGGCTGATTCCGAAGGGGTAGGAGAACGTGTACCGCATCACCACGTCGGCACCGGTCACGTTCCCGTGACCGCGCATCGGCATCGCGACGAACTTCGTGTACGCGTTCAACTCCGCCGCGAGGATGAGGGCCGCGGCGCTGTTCATGTGCTTGCCCCGCGTCATGGACAGACCCATTCCAAAGAACAGCACGCCGAACTTCGCGGCCTTCATCCGGTTCACGAGATCCTGGAGTTGCTCCAGCGTGAGACCGGTTTCGGCGGCGGCTTCGGCGCTGACCGTCTGGCCCTTCACCAGCGCGCGGAGGATGGTGAGCATCTCGAAGTCTTTGCCTGGGCGCACCTGAAGGAAGATGTCCGCGGCCTTCGCGCTCATCGTTTCGCGGATATCGACGAGCACCATCGTGCGGTCCTTCCGGCCGCGCGGCAGGAACTTGCCCTTTTGCGTGAGCGTGTAGCGCGTGAAGTGTCGCGGGTGGCACTCCGCCGGGTTCCCGCCCCAGTAGATGATGAAGTCGGCCCGGTTCTTCACTTCGCCTAACGTACAGGTCACCTTACCACCCAACTGGGCGGCTATTTCAGTGGGGCCGTGTCAGAGGGATGTGTGACTGTCGATCACACAGCCGACCAGTTCCGCGAGCCACACAGCTTCGCGCTGGGCCTCGCAGGTGGTGTTGCTCAGCCCGTAGATGAGCGGCATGTTTGCTTTGTGGAGGAACTCCGCCGCGGCTTCGACGGCTTCGTCAACGGTGGCTTCTCTGCCGTCGATGAGCGCGTCGGGGTAGAGGCGCTCCGCGGTGTGGTTCTTGAACCACGCTTCGCCGAGAATACACGCGCGCTTGGTTTCGACGATGCGCACGGCGTCCGCGTGCAACTCGATGTCGTCGCACACGCAGCCGCAGAACGTGCAGGTCGCGTTCTTGACTACCTTGAGTTCGTGCTTCACGCCTTCGGTTGCCGTTGCGGTCGTCATGGTGAATCGTCAGTAGGGAGAAGTTACTTCGGCTTCGGTTCTATCTGCGGGCCGCCCGAACTGGGCGGCGGTGCGAGGAAGGCTCAGCCCAGCGCGCGACCTCGGAAACTACCGCGAATGCGTCGCGGCATGAACCGCCCCGGCTCGATCTCTTCCCACGGTTGTTCGGTGGTGTCGAGCGGCTGCGAAGCGGCCTGCTCTTGCGCGTCGGTCGGTTTGTCGTTGGTGTTCATGTTACCTCCCTGTCGAACCGCCTGCGTCAGCAGGCTGGGTAAGCCCAAACAACCCAGCCTGCTGACGCAGGCGGTTCGACAATCACGACCTAAACCACTTCCACTTCCACGTCCCAGCCCTTCGAGGTGGGCATCCCGGTGCCGTCGGTGTCGCCGCCCATGAGCTGGCACGTCGGCGGGCCGTAGGGCACGAACAGCATCCCGCGGGGCACGTTCGCTTCCTTGCACTGGAACTCTGCTTCACCGATCTCCGTCCGCACGCGGATGGTTGCCCCACTCACCACGCCGAGTTCCTTCATGTCGTCAGCGTGCATCGTCATCGTGTTCACAATGGTCTTGTACTCGTCGCCGTCCTTGCCGACGTTGATCTGAACGCCTTGCTTGTTGGTGCGAATCGGCATTAACAAGAAGCGCATGGTGTCTTCAAAGTAGTAGGCACACTTCGTGTGCCGTCGCATGGCGGGTGGGAGTAGCAACGGCACAGGGCGTGTGCCAACTACTTTCAGAACCGCCATCTTAGCGGTTGCGGGCACGAGGTAAAAGGAATAGACGATTCCTTATTCCACCGCGAGAGAGCGTCTCACCTTGCTAACCCTCAATTCCGTCGAAGTCGAAGACACGTTCGCCGAAGCGTTCCCGATGACCGCCGCGCGTGTGCTGGTCACGGCGGAGACGATCGGCTGGGCGCGCACCGCCGGGCAGAGCGCCACCGGGTACGCGGCAAGCGTTATCGGCTGCGACGCGGAAGCTGGCATCGAGCGCGAGCTGTCCGCGAGCGAAACCCCCGATGGGCGTCCCGGCGTATCGCTGCTGTTCTTCGGGTTCAGCCGCGACGCGCTTCAGAAGGCCATCAGCAATCGCGTGGCGAACTGCGTGCTCACGTGCGCGACGACCGCGTGCTTCAACGGCTTGGCGGGCGATCCCGGTAAGACGATCCGCATTGGTGGTGGACTGCGATACTTCGGCGACGGCTGGCAGATCAGCAAGTTGCTCGACGGCAAACGCTACTGGCGCATGCCGACGATGGACGGCGAGTTTCTGTGCGAAGACGCGTTCGGAAGCGTGAAGGGCGTCGGCGGCGGGAACTTCCTCATCCTCGGCGAAACGCAATCACAAACGCTCGCGGCAGCGGAGGCAGCGGTTGCCGCGATCCGGCAACTCCCCGGCGTAATTCTGCCGTTCCCCGGCGGCGTGGTCCGCAGCGGCAGCAAGGTGGGCAGCAAGTACAAGGGACTGAAGGCCAGCACGAACGACGCCTACTGCCCGACCCTTCGCGGGGCGGTAAAGTCCGCGCTACCGGAAGGCGTGAATGCGGTGTACGAACTGGTCTTCGACGGCTTGGACCTCGCGACGGTCGAGCGCGCGACGTGGGCAGGGATGCTGGCCGCGACCCGCTGCCACGGCGTGAAGCGGATCACAGCGGGCAACTACGGCGGCAAACTCGGCCCGCACCACATCCACCTCGCGAAGCTCATTCAGGGTGCGACCTGAAACCGTCCTTCACGGCGCCTTCTTCGGCACTTGCGGCGGGGTGACGTCTGCTAGTGTCGTCCCTTCAATCACGTGATCGATCAGGATCGTTTCCGGCACGTCGCTAGTTTCTCGAAGCAGGCCGATCTGGAAGAATGCGACGTTCTCGTCTTTCAGCGTGGCGGTGTTCGTGAGCGGCACCACCTTCTCGCCGTCGAACCACACCTCGACATAACCCTTCTTGGGATCGCGCGACCAGAGAACGTGAAGGGCGAAGTCGTGCCATTTGCCCGACGTCATCTTTCCCTTACCTGCCCACTGACGGGTGTACGGCACCCGCGTGGTGAACAGGATGTCTTCGCCTTTCACCTCGAACGCCATCAGTTGACTCCAGCTATTTCGGGTCTCGAAGTAGCCAAGCGAGTGGTTCGCATCAGTGAGCTTCTTGGGCAAGTAGACGCTCCACCCGAAGTAGCGTTCGGTGCCCTCGGCTGTGCCGGGCGCCTTGGGTTGATGTTGAAACTCGATGCGGTCGAGTTTGCCCTTCTTGGCGGCGTTGGTCCCGCCGATGCGCACCGCGTACTTCCCTTCGCGCACGGGGTCTTTCACGACCGTGACCGCGTCGGACTTGGGCGCTCCGGGCCACTGCTTCAGATCACCGGTCTCGAAGTCGCCGCGCCAGATGACTTCGGCCGAGACGCTCGTCGCGGCGACGATAGCGAGGAGTGAACCGAGGACCATTCGCGTGGTGCGCATCGCGGATTCCTTCAGAAGGGGTATTCATCGTAGTCATCACGCTCCGCGTGATGTCCGCGCTCCGGCAAGCGACAGCGTTTTGCTCAAAACGCACCCGCGCTGCGAAGGCGACATCACGCGGAGCGTGATGACTACGATAAAGACCACGCGGTTACCGTAGTCATCACGCTCCGCGTGATGTCGCCTTCGCAGCGCGGGTGCGTTTTGAGCAAAACGCTGTCGCTTGCCGGAACGCGGACATCACGCGGAGCGTGATGACTACGGTAAAGACCCTCAACCAACCGGGTCGAGACCCGCGAGCGTGCCCGTGCTTGAACTGAACTTGTTTACTTCGACACCCAGACGCTGAAGCATACTCAGGTACAGGTTGCACAGCGGCGGCGGGTTCTGCGCGTCGAAGGCGAGGTGCTGACCGTGCTTGAAGCCGCCACCGGCCAGCAGGACCGGGAGGTTCTTGACCGCGTGGCTGCTGCCGTCGCCCAGGTTGCTGCCCATGAACACCATCGTGCGGTCGAGCAGGGTGGCCCCGTCTTCCTTCGTCTGCTTCAGTTTGGCGAGCAGGTCGCGAACGGTCTTCATCGTCTCCTCTTCCACGATCTTCAGTTGCGCGAGTTTGCTTGGCTCCTTGCCGTGGTGCGACAGGTCGTGATGGCCCAAAGTCACGCCCGGAATCGGCGGCGCGGCTGTCGTGCCGCTCAGCATGATAGTAACGAGTTGCGTTGAATCCGTTTGCAGCGCGAGGTGCGTGAGGTCGAACAGTAACCGCGTCCGGCCGAGTAAGTCGGACGCGAGGGGAATGTCCTTCGGCGGCGCGACTGTAACCTTGGGCTTGGGCGTCTTGGCCCAGGCTTCGTCGCGTGCTAACCGCTTCTCCAACTCGCGAACGCTGCTGAGGTACTCGTCGAGCTTTTCGCGGTCGTCGATGCCGAGTTTCGTGCGCAGCGTACCGGCCTGGTCGCGAACGTCGTCGAGAATGCTTCGCCCGTCCGCGAGCCGGTTCACCTGACCCTGAACCTCGTCGGGTTTGCCATCGAGGAACAGTTTAGCGAATACCTTCGACGGCGAAGTTGCCGCTGGGACGAGCGCCCCGGTTCGGGTCCACGACAGCCCGGCGCCCTCTCCCGACAACGCGAGGCTCGGAAAGCGCGTTCGTCCACCGATGTGTTCGGCCGCGAACTGGTCGAGTGAGATCGCGTTGCGAAACCCAGGCCGCCCCGCGTTCTGCGCACCGGTGAGGAAGCTCGCGGACGCTTGGTGAGCGAACCCCGGACTCATGCCCGCGTGCGACAACCCGGACACGACCGTGAAGTCGTTGCGGAACTCTTTGAGGACTTCGAGGTACGGTGTGAGTTCGTAGTCCTTACCGGCTTTCTCCGGGAAGAAGTACGGCGGGTGCAATCCGAGTGGCGTGCAGATGCAGACCATGCGCCGACGCGGTTTGGCCTCCGCCGCGCGAGCGCGATTTGGCGCGAACGCATCGAGAGCAGGCAGGGCCAGCGACACGCCGGTTGCGCGGAGGAGTGTGCGTCGGTGGAGAGTCATGGGTATTTCCCTGTTGGGTCAATTTGTCGCGTTGAACGGCGCAGACATCAGACCGACCAATCCTCGATCACGAGTCCCGGGACGCGCCCGAAATCTCGACGATTACGAGTCGCGACAGTCGCTCCGAGTTCCAGTGTAATTGCCGCAATTCGCAGGTCGTTGTATCTCACGTTGAGTTTCGCCCGAACAAGTAGCTCAAATCGCTGGAGCGCGGGTTCGGTGATTGGCACAATCGCGAATCGATTCCAGGAAACGACAATCGTCGAGAGGAGTATCGCCGCTCGTTCCTGGTCCTGATGGTTTTTCGCGGAACGTGATAACCCCGACCATCCGCCAATTTGTTCCTCGATTGAAGTCGAACTCAAACAGAGTTGGTCGGTTGAGTGATTGGCTATAGCTGCAAGAACCTGCGCGTGGTTTCGCTGATACAGGCTCAGAATGTCGGTGTCGAGCAGAAAAATCGCCATTGCTGAACGAACCTCACTCGTAGGTTGCCCGGTCTTCGAGTTCTTTCTCCTCGCGGTATTTTTCAATGGCGTCCAGCCACGCATCGAACAGTGGGTTCTCGGCTAACGGAATCAACGGGATTGGCGATTGAGGTGCGGGAACCGCGTGCTGCACGAGTATCGCTCCTCGCGCAAATCGACAGTCGATTTGCGCTTGTAATGCCGTCACAGCCTCTGCAGCCGAAGTTGCCTCTGCCGACATATCCAGCGGCCCTCCCGTTCGGGCGCGAAACCCGGCTTGGCTGGGTTCCACTAAAATCGAAATCGTCATGGCAATCTCCAACGTGTCATGGCTACTTCAGCGTTGCTCCATTCTATCCGTCATGTCGCAGTGCCGCTCGGCTTGCGGAACCTACTTGTGTTGGAACACCCTACTCTGGACGATCTCGTGGACGAGCGTGCGGAAGCCGTAATCCTTCGCGCGAATCTTGGCGATTACCACCTCAATCTCTGCCTGATCCGCTTTCGCGGGCGTTCCGCCTGTCGCGTAGCACAGCAGCTTTTCGGTCAGCGCTCTCGCCAACTGATCCTTGTCCTTCAACAGTAGTTGCTTGAACTCGTCGATGTTCTTGAACCTCTCTCCGTTCGGCAGCACGTCGGACGCATCCACATCTGGCCCCTTCTTGTACCGCATCGTGCGGCCGTCCACGACCGCTGGTCCTCCTTTGCCGACGCTCCGATAGTAGTCTCGCCAGCCGCCGATCACGTCGAAACTTTCGAGCGCGAAACCCGGTGGGTCGATTTTGACGTGACAACTCGCGCACTCAGCCAACTGCCGGTGCTTCGCGAGTTGTTCGCGGATGGTGGTGGTGCCGCGAATGTCCGGCTCGACCGCTTCGACATCGACCGTGGGCTTCGGTGGTGGCGTGCCGAGGATGCGGTCCAGAACCCACGCGCCGCGCAGAATCGGTGAGGTCGTCGTACCGTTGGCGGTGACCTTCATCACGCTTGCCATCGTGAGTACGCCGCCGCGATGACTGTTGGGCGGTAGCGAGACCTTCTTGAACTCCTGACCGGTCACATCGGGGATGCCGTAGTGCCGAGCCAGGCGCCCGTTGAGCATCGTGAAGTCGGAGTGCACGAAGTTCGTCAGGCTCAGATCGTTCTTCAGCACTTCGCCGAAGAACAAGAGCGTCTCCTTGACCATCGCGACCTTGAGAACGTCGTCGTATTCGGGGTAGAGCGACGGGTCCGGGGCGGTGTCGTCGATGGCGCGGAGACCGAGCCACTGCCCCGCGAAGTTGTCCGCGAACGCCGCTGCTTTGGGGTCTCTCAACATGCGCTCGACTTGCGCCCGGAGTGCGTCGGGCTGGCATAACTTGCCCTTCTCGGCGAGCGTGAGCAACTCCTCGTCCGGCATTGTGCTCCACAGGAAGTACGACAACCGTGCCGCGAGAGCGGAGTCATCGAGCTTGCCCGGCTTCTCCTGAAGGAACAGGAAGTGTGGCGACAGAAGCACCAATTTGAGGCCGACGCGCATCGCTTGCTCGAATGACGCCTTCGCGTCGAGTTTGGCCTTCACGCGCGCGAGTACCGGCTTTACGTCGTCGTCGGTCACGGCCCGCCGGTAAGCTCGTCGCATGAAGTTTCGCAGAAGTCGCTCGGCGTCAACCAGCGGTTGCTTGGAAACAACCTCGATACGCTTGGTGTCTTCGGCGGTCGGTGCCGGTCCCTGCGAGAGATCGCCGAAGACGTTGCGGTGGCTCGCTGGTGGCCACGTCTCGTGTATCGGCCCTTCGATCTCGACCCACTGGATGGCCAACCCCGGCCCCTTGTACTTGTCCGCCCCGGCTTTTTCGATCACGGGCGGCGTCACGCCGAGATTGTCGACGACGAAGCGCACCGTGTTCTTTGCTTCCAGTTTCTCAACGAACTCGATCACGGTCGGTTTACCGGGCGGGACGTCGTGGTAACCAACGATGCGTTCTTCAGTCACTGCGGTCATCGTTCCGGCTGTCATGTGGAAGGTGACCGGCTTCTCGGTCTGGAACGCGTACCCGGAAATGCGGAATCGGTAGTTGCCGCGGAAGTGCGTGCGGAAGTTCCACATCGTGACCTGGATGTTCGCGGAGACCCACGAACTGAAGATTGCGACGGAGTCTTCCAGGTGCCGGTACACGCTGCCGGTCGCCTTGACGGACTTCTCGTCCTTGATGTCGAAGCGTTTCTTGATCACCCACGGCCTCGGCCCGTTGACGATGGCCGCGTCCAGCACTTTGTCGGCCGCTTCCATGTACTGTTCCATCAGGAACGAGGAAACGTGCAGCGCCTCGGCATTGTTGTCGAAGCCGTTTGCGGACGTATCCGGCGGCAGGAGGTCTTTCAGATCGATCTCGACACCGAGCAGGTCGCGCACGGTGTTCTGGTATTCGGCCCGGTTGAGTCGGCGCATCATGACTCGGCCCTGGGCGGCGTTCCGGGCGGCTTCGGCTTTCGCCACCTGCCCGCCGATCCAGTTGGCGACGGTCGAAACGTCTTTCTCTTTCGGGCGCGGCTTCTCATTTGGCGGCATGGTGCCGTTCTTGATCTGCTCCGACACCGCGAGCCAGCGTTCGCGGTTGGCCTTGTCGTTGAAGTCCTGTGTGAGGCTATTGAGATTGAAGCCGCCCTTGGGCTTCACCCCGGTGTGACAGGTTTGGCAGTGTTGCGTGAAGAACGGCCCGGCCGGTTCACCGAGCGCTTTGGGAACAGGGTCGGCGGTGCGTGCCGTCGGCCCGAGCGCACTGAGTCCGCACAACATGAGTCCCGCGACGAGCACACCCGCCCGCGACCGCCAGCGGTTGCCGGAGCGAGTTGAGGGGTGCCCATCGGTTTGGCTCAGCGGCTGTCGCTTTGGGTCCATGTTCCGGCTCTGCTACGTCATTCCGCGCTTTGGGGCGAGGTCAGATGCCCGCGAGTTGTGCTTTCGCGTCGCCGAACTCGGGCACCTTCAGCCCCATCTTGTCCATCAACGTGAGATAGAGACTGCACAATTTCCGCTTGTCGTTGCCCGCGTTCAGGTAGTCGAGTGAACGGCCGGTTTTGAGCGCGCCGCCGAGACCGCCCGCGAGGATTAGCGGCACCCTCGTCCCGTTGTGCGCGTTCCAGTGTTCCGACACGAACATGATGCACGAGTTGTCCAGAACGGAGCCTTCGCCTTCCTTCATCTTCGACAGCTTGTCGATGAGGTACGCGTACTGCTCGACGTGGAACTTCACGATCGCCTGGTAATCCTTGCCTTCGTTCGAGTGCGAGTAGCTGTGGTGGTCGTCGCGGATGTTGAGGAATGGGTACACCTGACCCGACAGGTCGCGGGACATGAGCAGCGTTGCGACGCGCGAGCGGTCGGTCTGGAACGCCAGCGCGATGATGTCGCACATGAGCTTCGCGTATTCGCGGAAGTCCCTCGGCTGAGCGGTCGCCGGGCGCTGGCCCGCGGGCACCACAGGGGCGTCGTCCTTCGCCATCTTGTTGAGGCGCTGCACCCGCTGTTCCGTCTCGCGTACCGACGCGAGGTACTCTTCGAGTTTCTGCTTGTCGGAGCCGCTCACCTTGCCAGTTACATCTTTCGCCTGACCGAGTACTTCGTCGAGGATACTGCCCTGGAGCTTACCGGCCTTGCCGCCGAACAAGCTGTCGAACGCGAGCGCGGGGTAGAGTTCGATCGGCACCGGTGATTCGGAGTTGCGCCACGAAATGTGCGACGCATACACCATCGAATACTGGCTCTCGTGGAAGCCGCTGACCGGCTGTTCGCAGCCAAGCACGAGACTCGGTTGTGCGGTGTCATCCTCGTAGTGCTTCGCCAGCAGTTGGTCCATGCTGACGCCGCCCTTGATCGTGCGTCCGCGGCTGAGTGCGGCACCCGAGAGGATGTTACCGGTACACTTCGCGTGGCCACCATCGCCTTCCTTGTTCCACAGTCCGTTAATGACGTTGAGCTTCTCTTTGAACTGGGAGAGCGGGGCCAAACTGGAACCCAGTTCCATGTCGGCGCCGTTGCCTTTCGCCCACCAGTGTGGGGGCGAGATGCCGTCACCGATGAAGAGACATGCGAACCGCTGCGCGGCTTTCTTTGCGGGCGCGGCATTTGCCAGTACCGGCACGGATTCGAGCCACGGAAGCGCGACCGTGACGCCCAGACCCTTGAGCAGTACACGCCGCGAGACAGTGTTAGCGGGCATCTTTTTTTACCTCCGGGGGTGGATCGGTTCGGAACCTGGTCGGGGAGAAATCCTTGCACCGCTGCGTGCGGAACTGCGGGCTGGTCGCCACGAGTTCAAACACCGCGGATAGTTTGTAATCGTTCTTTTCGAGTTCTGCCTGCATCCGCTCCAACAGCGGCTGATCGGACAACTGCAGCGAGCGCCCCAACGCGTAGCCGAGGAACTTGTACGAGAGCGTCTTCGCGAACTCGGCTTTGCGGTTCTTTGCGAGGTAGTCGCCGAACTCTGAGACGCCGCGCGTTTCCTTCCCGCTGGGGAGCGCGACGACGTTATCCACGGGGCGGCCGGCGAGGTCTTTCGCGCGGCTCCGGCCAATCGGGTCGAAGCCTTCCATCGCGAGGCCGATCGGGTCGAACCGCTGGTGACAGCGCGCACAAGCCGCGTCCTCGACGTGCAACTTTAGCAGTTGGCGGATTGTCTTGCCATTCGTGTCTGTTTCCTTGGCGGGTAGCACGGCCACATCGGGCGGCGGTGGCGGAATGTGTTCGCCCAGCAACTTGTGAACGACCCAGAACCCGCGCTTCACCGGGCTGGTGCGATGTGGCTGCGAGTTCTTCGTGAGGAACACCGCCATGCCGAGCACACCACCGCGACCGCTTGCGTGCAAACCCGTGACTAACTCCCATTCGTCGGCGGTACCCTTGAACGGTAGCCCGTAGTGCGACGCGAGCTTCTTGTTCACGAACGTCACGTCGCCGTTGAGGAGATCGGTGATCGGCTTGTCCTTTTGAATCAAATACGCGATGAGCCGCGTCGGTTCCTCGAACATCGCGTTCTTGAGTTGGTCGTCGAAAGCCGGAAACACGGTGCGATTCACGGCCTCTTGCGAGAGGAAGTCGCGGTGGCCGAGCCACTGACCAAAGAACTCCAGCGCGAAGCGGTTCACCTTCGGGTCTTTCACCATACGGCGGACCTGCTCACCGAGCACCTTTTCGTCGCGGAGTTTGCCGGCTTTCGCGAGCGTGAGTAACTCCGCGTCTGGTGGGCCGGACCAGATGAAGAAACTCAATCGTGAAGCGAGCGCGAGATCGGAGAGCGGTGCGACTGAGTCGCCGGCGGGGGTCGCGTCGAAGCGCATCGCGAAGTGCGGCGACACCAGGACGCGCACAACGGACGCCCGCACCGCGGCGTCGGTGCCGTGGTCCTTGTCGCGGCTCACGTCGGTGAAGAACTTTTCGAGCTTCTGCCGCTCCGCGTCCTTCAGCGGTCGGCGGTACGCCTTCTCCGCGAACGCGAACAGGTCTTTCAGGTAGAGCGATTCCGCACCCTTGAGTGACTCGGCTTGCCATTTCAGCCCGGCGCGCACGTCCTCGAAGAAGACGCTGATCGGGTGCTTGGCGAGTTCGTCGCCAGTCAACTTCACCCCGGCGCGCTTGAGGTACGCCTCCTTGAAACGGACCAGCGTTTCGTCCTTCGTCAGTTCCGGGTCTTCTTCCTTGAATGAGTCAAAATCGGGGTGCTTGAGGAAGTTCCGCTCCGAGCGTTCGAAGAACACGAACCCGCGAAGCATCTTCTCCCAGATGTTGGTCGCGAAGTACAGTTCCGCCCACAGGCTATCGAGTTCGCGCTTCTCGGTATCACTCAGCACGGAGCGGCACAGTGGCACGTCGTCGCGGAAGAAGCCTTCGATGAGGTGGAACCCGGCGGAGAGGCCGCGTGTGGAATCGACGTAGAAGAAGCGGCTCGGGAACAGCTTGCAGAACGCATTGCCCGACGCCTCAAACTTGTCCGCATGCTTCGGGTCGATCAGCGGGCGCGCGACTCCGCGTTCGTCGTTGGTCGGCTTCCGGTCGAGTACGCGAACGAGTACCGCGCCCGCGGTTGAGCCATTGAGGTTGCAGTCCGAGGAGAAGGTCACGCTCCCCTTGTCCTTGAACGGGAAGGCCTTCGTCGGAATGGCGAGTTCCAGCACCGCGGGGGCTTTGAGCGCGAACGCGTTCACGTCGAGTTTCCCGCCGATTGGGTGCTCGCCGAACTTGAGCCTCTCCAGTTGGTCCGGTGCGTGTGCGGCGAGGATGCTTCGCAGCGACCACTTCTTCACGTTGTCGGTGGTCTGGTTGTTCGTGGTGAACGTGCCGTTGACGATGACGTAGCCGTCGGCCTTCGCACCGCCCGCGTCAGCAACCTGGATGACCAGCATGACAGTCGGCTTGTCGGTCGCGTTCTTGAACTCGAACGAAAACTTCGGAACCGCCGCGGGCGCGTCGAACGTATCGCGAGTGTCGGCGGTCTTGCGCCGGCGCGCCAGGTGATCGATCGGCCCGTTCCCGGCGTCGGCCACGATCGGCGGTGTCTCGCGAGGGCACAGTTCACGGCTCAGCTTCTGCACGTCCGCGACGAGTACGCGGATCGCCGATTGTGTTCCGTTCTCCGGTAGGGCGTTCCACCGCTGTCGCAGCCAGTGGATCGCGAACGTGTCGGGAGTGTCGCTCGTCAGCGCGTCCCAGAGGAGTTGGGCGTACTTCGGGCTGAACTCCTTGAGGTTCATTCCGTTGTCCTTCGCCCACTCGTCAATGGTTGCCCCCTTCTGCGTGGCCGGGCGGTGCTTATACACCCACAGCACCGTGAAATACTTTTCGTAATCGACCGCGTGCGACTCGTAGAAGCGGATGATTTGTTGCTCGTAGAACTTCTGCCGGTCCGCGAACGTGACGACCTGGTGCGGCGCGAACTTCAACCCGGTTGTACTGAGTAGCGCGTGGTCCGCGACCTGTTCCCCGGCCCCGTAGTACTTCTTGAACAGACTCGGCGACATCGCGAGCGCTTCGCCGGTGTTGTTGAAGCCCTCGCCGGACGCGGGATCGACCGGGAACGACTTCGCGGGGCGGATGTTCGCGCCGGTGAGGTCAAAAATCGTATAGTCGTACTCGGCGTTGGTGAGGCGGCGCGGCGGCACCGCGCCAGGGTCGCCCGCGAGCTTCCGCGCCTCGGACATCAGCACCTTCTCAATCGTCGCGACCATCTCCGTGCGTAACTCCGGCGTCGGCTGCTTCGCCTTCGCGGGCGGCATCTCCGCTTTCTTCAGGAACGTGACAACGTGTTCCCACTGCCTGAAGTCTTCGACGATCTTCGCTGACGACGTGAACTTAGTGAGGTCGAGGTCGCCGCTTGGCTTCTCTTTCGTGTGGCACTGCACGCAGTAAGTCTTGAGAAACGGCAGCACCTTGTCCTGGTACGGGTCGGCCGCTCGCGCGCTAGACGCGCCAAAAAGGATCGCCGCGATCAACGGGACGACGCGGACGGGCAGAACCACGGACATCGAGTGCCTCATTGTGCGTGCTTACAACGGTTACGCGTTCGCGGTGGGGGGATACCGGGTGGGCTTAAAGGCGGATGGGTTCACCTAGAGGGTGAACGCCACTACCAAGCGTACCAGACTTCGGGTGCCGAGTCGCGTGTCTTTCGTGGCGAACTAGGATGTTTTCAGCAACCCGTGATGGAGGTACCATGCGAATCAGGCGACGATTCCCCTTTCGCTCGCGCAACTCTACCTTCCGTCGCGAACAAGGAGTACCCTGAGCCAGTTCCACATCCTCACGGGTACTCTTCACATGACCACACCCAACAACGCCGACTCCCCCAGCCGCCGCGAAGTAATCGGTACGGTGGCCGGAGCCGCGGCCGGAATCGCGCTCGTACAGCAAGCCGTTGGTGCCGCCGACAATCCGGCCGCGAATGTCGCCGACAAGGGATCGACGATCCGCATCAAGTCTCTCACGCCCTTCCGGGCCGGGCCGAAGGTGTTCATCAAGATCGAGACGAACCTTGGCGTGACCGGGTGGGGCGAGATCGACCAACTCGAACCGACCGTTACGATCGCGCTCGTGACCTCGCTCTTCGATTTGCTCGACGGCGAGAACCCCACCCGGATCGAACACCTCTGGCAAAAACTCTACCGCTCTCACCGCGACATGCGGGGCGGGCCATTCATGGTTCACACCATCGCCGGCATCGACATGGCGCTGTGGGACATTGCCGGCAAGCTGTGGGGCGTACCGGTGTACCGGCTGCTCGGCGGACCAACGCGCGACAAGATTCGCGTGTACCCGTCGGCGAAGTCGATCAAGCCGGGCGCGGGACCGGGCGAGTTCTGCGCCACCCCGCAGGACCTCGACCGCTACGTCAAGTACATCGCCGATTGCCGCAAGAAGGTCGGCCCGGATGGTGCGCTAATCTTCGACGCGCACTGCGCGCTGCCGCCGCCGTTTCTCATTCAACTCGCGAGCCTCATCGAACCGCAGAACGTGATGTTCATCGAGGAACCGGCGGTGCCGGGGAACATCGAGGTGTTTAAACGCCTGAAGGCCGCGATCCGCATCCCGCTCGGCAGCGGCGAGCGCGACCGCACCATCTGGGAGTTCATTCCGTACCTCCAGGAACGGTGCCTGGACGTGTTGCAACCGGACTGCGCCCACACCGGCGGTATCACGCAGATGAAGAAGATCGCGACGCTCGCGGAGGCGTACCACGTCCCCATCGCGCCGCACTGCGTGACGTCCGAACTCGGCGCGTCGGCCAGTTTCCACGCGACCGCAGCCGTCCCGTTCTTCCTGATTCACGAGTATTACCCCAACCTGCTCAAGGGCGCCGACAAGTTCTTGCGGAAGAACTGGACGGTGGACGCGCAAGGTTACGCCTCGCTCCCCGAGGGGCCGGGGCTGGGCGTTGAAGTCGATGAAAAGGTGTTGGCGGAGTACCCGAAGACGGACAAGAGCAAGTGGGAGTGGCCGAAACGCGGGCGCCTCGCGGACGGCTCCATCGCGGACTATTGAGGTGGCAGGTCGGCGTTGTTCGCCTCACTTCTTTTCGGGGAGCAGATAGCCCTTCAGTTTGCAGTCCTTCAGGGCACGCACGCCCTCGACCACGCACGCGGCATTGAGTTCTGCGCCGGCTGGGCTGGTGTGCGTGCCATCGGCCGCGGTGAAGTACTTCGTCTTGATGTCCGCGGGAGTGAGGTCCGCGTACTTGCCCATCGCGATCTTGTTCAGGTGTACGAAGTCGCACTTCTCCGCGGTCGCGACCTCTTCGGACCACGTCACGTAGTTGCTCTGCTCCACATTGCCCTTCGCGACCTGCTTCTGCGGGCAGTGCGGGACCGGCGATACGATGATGGGGATCATCTTCTTCTCGCGAGCGTCGCTGACGTACTTCCGCATGTACCAGCCGTAGGTGTGAACGATTTCCTTCTTGTTGGTGATGGGGTTGTCGATCTCCTTCGTCTCCTCGCCGGTGCCGCGAATGCTTCCGCGTGCGCGGGCCGCATCGTCGAGCGGACCGCCGTCGTTGTGGCCCATCTGGATGAGCACGAAGTCGCCCGGCTTCGCGGCGGCTAGGATCTTGTCCCACCGCCCTTCGGTGATGAACGTGCGGCTGCTGCGTCCGCCGATCGCGTGGTTCACGACCTTGATCTTCGTCTTGTCGAACAGCACGCCGATTGGGTCGCCCCAGCCCTGTTGACCCTTCGTGCCGGTCTTCACGGTGGAGTCGCCCACGATGAACAACGTGGGCGACTTCGGTGTCGGTTCGTCGGCGGGCGCCGTTGCCACCGCAACGAAGAAGGCGGTCGCCGTCGCGATCATTGCTCGCATGGTCGTTCTCTCCGCTACGGGTTGACCGGGGTCGTGACGATGTTCGGCCTCGGCGCCGGGAGTTTCATTCCGTGTCCGAGATAGAAGCCGGTGTGCGCCGGCTGATTGTACGATACGTTCTGCCACGCGACCCCAAGCCGGTAGATCGGGTCGTGCGCCAGCGTGTAGATGCGGTGTTCGGTAGGAATCGTCGTCGTAAAGATGCGGAGTTCCTTCCCGTCGCGGGTGCGGGCGATGATCTCCTCACGCCAATCACCGAGGATGTCGGCGCACAAACAGGGGTTGGACTTCGACCCGTTGTTCGACGCAACTCCGTGGTCGGCACCGGTGAACAACCGAAGTTCGCGGCTGTTCTGATGGTCCCACTTGCTGACCGTGACGCCGTCGAGCAACTCGCGGAGCAGATCGCCGTCCCACCAGCAGCCCATGTTGCACACCCGCGGCGAAGCGTCGGAGATCTTCTCGCCTTTCGCGTTGAACAGCCCGCCGACGCCCTCGCCCTTGCCCCACGCTTCCATTCCCTTGTGTCGCGGGTCGATGTCGAGCGCGCACGCCCGACCAACACCCTTCGCGCCGGTGGAGGCGACGCCCCAGACTTGCTTCCCGGTCCACGCGTCGCGGAGCTGGATGCCGGCCTTGTTCGCGGTGTCGCCGTTGGCCTTGAACACTTCCAGACCCGGTCGGTCCGGGTCGAGGTCGCCGAAGTGCATCGCGTCGCCGTGGCCAAGACCGGTGGAATAGATGCCCTTACCGTCTCTGCCGATCACGCACGAGCCGTAGATGACCTCGTCTTTCCCATCGTCGTT
This sequence comes from Planctomycetia bacterium, assembly GCA_005772955.1. Taxonomy (GTDB): domain Bacteria; phylum Planctomycetota; class Planctomycetia; order Gemmatales; family Gemmataceae; genus Gemmata. The sequence goes on along the minus strand of SXID01000176.1, from coordinate 5,205 downwards.
CAGGTCGCCGGTGCTGATGCCGTGGTTACCCTGTCCGCGATACGCACGGTTGCCCGCGGTGCCGTCTTCGGTGTCGAACACCCACCGTTTGGTGAGTTTGCCGTCGCGCCAGTCCCACGCCGCGAGGACTGCGCGTGTGTAATACCCGCGGCAGAACACCGCGCTGGGGCGCACGCCGTCGAGGTACGCGACGCACGCGAGGAACCGGTCCACGCGGTTCCCATAGTTGTCGCCCCAGTCCGAAACTTTGCCGCGTGCGGGCACGTAATCGACGGTCGCGAGCGCCTTGCCAGTCATGCCGTCGAACACCGTGAGAAACTCCGGCCCCGCGAGCACGTAGCCGTCCGCGTTGCGGTGGTCCGCGTCCTTGTCGCCGATCACCTTGCCCGCGCCGTCGATTGTTCCGTCGGCGGTCTTGCACATCACCTCCGCCTTCCCGTCGCCGTCGAAGTCGTAAACGAGGAACTGCGTGTAGTGCGCGCCCTCGCGGATGTTCTTGCCGAGGTTGACGCGCCACAGGAACGTGCCGTTGAGTTTGTACGCTTCGAGCTTTGTCTCGCCGGTCTTCCCTTTCTGCGAATTGTCCCGTCCCTGCTGCTCCTGCTTCACGACGATCTCGTACTCGCCGTCGCCGTCGCCGTCGAGGTCGCCTACGCTCGCGTCGTTAGGGATGTGCCCTGGGAGCGTCTTCAGCGGAACCGAGAGGTAGGGCTGTGCGGGCGCGTTTGCGGGCAGCGTGAATGCGCCGCTCGCTTCGCCTTCCTTGCCCTCGATCACGGGGCGCACGAAGTAGCGGACCGGATTCGCAAACTCGACGCCTTGGTCCGCAAAGTGCGTGACTTTCGTGAGCGGTTCCTTCGTGAGATTCACAGGCTCCGCGTCGCCAGACGCGCGGTACACATTGAACGCGATCGTGTGTGGGTCGGTGCCGAACAACCGCCAGGAGACGAACACCTTGCCCTCGCCCTGATGCGTGGCGACGATCCCGCGCCCGAGTTTCTCCATGTGCCGGGCGGGAACCGCTTTCGACTTCGGCTCCGGCTGGCCTTTCGACTCGTCCGGAGTTGCGGCACCGCCTGCGGCGAGCAGTAGCAAGGGCGATGCGCCGATCACGAGAAACGCGGCAACGCGGAACATGGCTCCCCCTGACAAGTGGCTTTCGTGATTCAATCGAAACTGGCAGCGCGTTTCCTCGCGGTCACTTGGTAATGCCCATGCGGTCGAGCAGGAACGCAAGCACCAGCGCGTCTTCCTTGAGGTGGTCGTAGCGCCCAGAGGCGCCGCCGTGGCCCGCATCCATGTTGCACCGCAACAGCAGAGGGTTCTTGTCCGTTCTCAGCGTGCGAAGTTTCGCGACGTACTTCGTAGGCTCGTGGAACAACACCTGACTGTCGTTCAGCGAAGTCATCACGAGCATCGAGGGGTAAGCCGCTTTCTTGATGTTCGTGTACGGGCAGTAGCTCTTGAGGTAGTCGTACTCGTTCTTGATCTTCGGGTTGCCCCACTGAAGAAATTCCTGCACCGTCAGCGGAATCGACTCGTCCAGCATGGTCGTGACCGCGTCCACAAACGGCACCTTCAGCACGGCCGCTTTGCACAGGTCCGGGCGCAGGTTGAGCACGGTCGCGATGAGTAACCCGCCGGCGCTCGCGCCCTCGATCGCGAGTTTGTCACGCGAACAGTATTTCGTTTTCACCAGGTAATCCGCGCACGCGATGAAGTCGTTGAACGTGTTCATCTTTTTGAGCATCTTGCCGTCTTCGTACCACGTGCGGCCGAGGTCCGAACCGCCGCGAATGTGCGCGTTTGCGTAGATCACGCCCCTGTCGAGCAGGCTCACGCGCACCGCGTCGAACTCCATCGGCATGTTCAGGCCGTAGGAGCCGTAGCCGTACAGCAGGCACGGTGCGGTGCCGTCGAGCTTCACGCCCTTCTTGTAGACGAGCGAGATCGGGACCGTGGTGCCGTCGGTCGACGTCGCGAGAACGCGCTCCGTGATGTAGTCGGAAGGCTTGTAACCGCCCGGAATCTCCTGCACCTTGAGCTTCTTGCGATCGCGTGTGTCCAGGTTGTAGGAGAACTCGGTATCCGGGTCCGCGAGTGCAGTATGCGTGAGCCGAATCGAAGTGGTGTCGAACTCGGGGTTGCGAGACAGGGCCACATCATAGGCCTTCCCCTCGAACGCGACCGCGTGCGACTTGCCCGTCTTGAGATCACGCACGATGAGTTGCGACAACCCGCCGACGCGGGCCGATAGCACCGCGTGACCATTGAACAGCGACACGCCCTCGATGTACACCTTCGGATCGTACGGCGCGAGGTCGTTCCAGTTCGCCGCGTCGGTCTTCTCGACGGGGCATGTCACCACTTTGAAGTTCGTCGCCTTCTTGTTGGTGCGGATGTAGAACGTGCCGTCGCGGTGCGACGCGTCGTACTCGTGATCCGGCTCGCGCTTCAGGATCGTCTTCCATTCGCCACGGGGTTTGTCGGCCAGCAGGAACCGCTGCTCGGTGCTGCCGTAACTCACCGACGAATGGAACAGATATTTCCCGTCGCGCGACCTCGACAACTCCAGCCAGAACAGTTCGTCTTTCTCCTCGTAGAGAAGTTCGTCCTTCTCTTTCGGCGTGCCGAGTGTGTGCCGCCAGACCTTGTGTGCGCGTTTGGCTTCATCCTCGGTGGTATAGAACAGCGTCTTGTTATCCGCGGCCCACTCGAACATCGGTGCCTTCACCAGTTTGCTCTCGACCAACTTGCCTGTGCGGAGGTCTTTCACCGAGAGCGTGTATTCGTTGAAGCCGGTGGTGTCGGTAGCGAATGCGAGCAGCTGGCCGTCGTCGCTCACGCGCCGCTCGCCGAACGAGAAGAACTTCTCGCCTTTCGCCAGTTCGTTGCCGTCGAGAAGCACTTCTTCCGCGGGTCCGCTTGGACCCTTGTCCGCGAACCGACGGCAGTGGATCGGGTACTGTTTGCCCTCGACGGTGCGCGAGTAGTACAGATAGCCACGGTCGTAGACCGGCACGTCTTCGTCTGTTTGCTTGATGCGTGAAAGAAACTCCTTGTACAGCGTTTCCTGAAACTTCTCGGTGGGCTTGAGTAATGTCGCGGTGTAAGCGTTCTCCGCTGCGAGGTACTTCAGCACGTCCTTGTTCGTCTTCTCCTTGATCCAGTAGAAGTCGTCGATTCGCGTTTCGCCGTGCTGTTCGAGCTTGTGCGGCACCCGCTTCGCGGCGGGCGGGGTAGCCGACGTCGGGTCGATGGCGAGCACGCTAAGCGGCGAGGCGAGGATCGCGAACGCAAGTGCGAACCGGAGCGGGGGCATGGTGTCTGTTCCTTGCGTGATGGGTCGGGCTATCGTATCCGGTTCTCCCGCTTCAGAATATTGACATTCTTCCGCGCCCGCGTGCGGTGGGCTGTAGAATGAGGGATTACCTTTTCGTCGGAATAACAGCGAAAGAAAGCCTCTATGCTCGGGACAGTGGACGCGGTTGCGGTGGTGGAGTCGGAATTTGCGAAGCTCGGTCTTGATGCTCGCCTCGTTGAACGCCTCACCGGTTTGGGATACGAAGAACCGACTCCGATCCAGCGCGAGGCGATTCCACCGCTGCTCACCGGGCGTGACCTGATCGGGCGCGCCGCGACTGGCACCGGGAAGACGGCTGCGTTCGCGCTTCCGCTGCTTCACCGTCTCGCTAGCGCCACCTCACGCACCAAGCCCACAACGCTGATCCTCGTTCCCACGCGCGAGCTCGCGATGCAGGTCGCGGAATCGGTGGGCCGCTACGGGCTGCCGCTCAGTGCGCGTGTGCTCGCGGTGTACGGCGGTCAGCCCATGGACCCGCAACTGCGAGCGCTGCATCGCGGCGTTGATGTCGTTGTGGCGACCCCCGGCCGCGCTCTCGATCACTTGCGCCGTGGCACGATCACGCTTGACGGAATCAGCGTAGTGGTGCTTGACGAAGCCGACGAAATGCGCGACATGGGGTTCGCGGAGGACATCGAAGCGATCCTCGCGGCGACGCCCAAGACGCGCCAGACGATGCTGTTCTCGGCCACGATGCCCCCGCGAATCAAGGCCATCGCGGGGCGCCACCTGACCAAGCCCGTCGAGATTACGGTAGCGGGCGAACTGGTCGCGGCCGGTGAGTTGCCGCGCGTGCGTCAGACCGCGTACCTCGTTCCGCGTGCGCACAAACTGGCCGCGCTCGGGCGTGTACTCGACGCGGAAGCACCCAAGGCCGCACTGATCTTCTGCAAGACACGTTCGGAAGTCGATGAGCTAACTGAGGCGCTGGCGGCTCGCGGATACCGACCGGAGGCACTGCACGGCGGGATGGCCCAGGAGCAGCGCGACCGCGTGATGCGGCTGTTCCGCTCCGGGCGCGCGGACCTGCTCGTCGCCACTGACGTGGCCGCGCGCGGGCTGGATGTCGAACACCTCACGCACGTCGTCAACTACCAGCTTCCGCTCGGGACGGAACCTTATGTTCACCGGATCGGGCGCGTGGGTCGGGCCGGGCGCGACGGCGTTGCGATCACGGTCGCCGAACCGCGCGAGCAGGGCGCGCTGCGAGCCATCGAACGCGTTACCGGTCAGCGGTTCGAGTACGCACGCGTTCCGACGGCTGCCGATGTGCAAGCCCGCCGGATGGAACGCGCCGCGGTTGAGATTCGCGAGACGATCGCGGCCGGCGGATTGGAGCGGTTCCTCGGTGCGCTCGCGTCTCTCGGCGGGTTGAACCCGACTGAAGTCGCGCTGGCCGCGCTGAAGATCGCACACAGCGCGAAGTTCGGTGGTGCCCCAGACACAGCGGACATTCCGGTTGCCGCGCCCGAACAGAATCGCGGCGGTCCGATGCGCAACACGGCTCCGTCGCGTGGATACAACACGCGAGGCCCCGGTCCGGGGTTGGCCTGTATCTTCATCAGCGCGGGCCGGCAGGACGGCATCGCGGCACGCGACCTGGTCGGGGCCATCGCGAACGAATCGGGGCTTCCTGGCCGCGACATTCGCGGGATTGAGATCACCGATCGGTTTTCGCTCGTCGAAGTTCCCGAAGACGCTGCCGATCACGTGATTGAGTCACTCAACGGAGCGCGATTACGCGGGCGTCGCGTCACCGCCCGACGCGACCGGCGACACGAAGGCGCGCGATAGCCACACCTTCCGCACGCGATGCCGGCCGCGCGAGGTGGCTGGCCTAG
>SXID01000175.1 GCA_005772955.1 Planctomycetia bacterium | reverse complement strand
GAAGGCTCAACGCCAGGAGGGTTCCTTCGGAACAATGAAGCTCTCACCCATCGCCAAAAAGTTACAGAAACTCATCGACGGGGAAGACGCGAACTCGGCCGAACGCGGCTGAGTTACAAGTCCACAGCGCAAGCCCCTCGTAGATGAACCGAAGGTTGACCCACTTCATTTCGAGCGTCGGAGTACCGCGAACCGGTCGCGGGCAGGGGAGGGAAATCCATGCGCGTCGCGGGCAGTCGGGTTCTCATCACCGGAGCCGCACAGGGACTCGGCTTCGCTACCGCCGTCGCGTTCGCACGTGGCGGCGCCGCGGTCGTCCTCACCGACCTGAACGCGGGCGCGGTCGAACCGGCCGTTGCGAAACTGAAGGAACTCGGTGGTGCGGTCGCTGGGTACACGATTGACGTGACCAACCCAGCTCAGGTCGCGGAGGTCCGCGCTCGCGTCCTCACCGAACACGGCCCGATCGACGTGCTGGTGAACAACGCGGGCGTGGTGTCCGGCGGCGCATTCCTCGATGTGTCGCTTCCCAAGCACCTCGCGACCGTGAACGTGAACATTAGCGGCGTCCTCGCGGTCACACACGCCTTTCTGCCGGATCTGCTCGGCCGCCCAGCGGGACACGTCGTGAATATCGCGAGCGTATCGGCGATGCTCGCTTTGCCGTTCGGAGTCAGTTACGCCGCGACCAAGTGGGCCGTACTCGGGTTCTCGGAATCGCTCCGCGAAGAGTTGCGGTTCCTTGGCCACCGGCATGTGGGCGTGACCGCTATGTGCCCGAGTTTCATCAGCACCGGGTTGTTCGATGGCGCGAAACCCGCGAGCGGAACCGACTGGCTCACGCCTGAAGTTGTCGCAAACGCCGCCGTACGTGCGGTCGAGAAACGGCGAGAACTCGTGATCCTGCCGCAGTCAGTGGGGTTGCTCTACGCTCTCACTGGGTGGTGGCCGCGAAGCTGGTTCCGCACCGCCTGCCGGGTGATGGGCGTGTCACGCAGCATGACCAACTGGCGCGGCCACGGACCCGCGGCGCCGGGGTGATGCTGACAGCGGTCTTTCAGAGTCGTAGCACGTCGATGCTGTCACGCGTGGCGGCGCACGGTTTCGCCCTCTCCCGCAGGGGAGCGGGCAAATACGAAGGCCTCACGCGACGACAGGTTAGCGGAGAGGCTCGACGGGTTTTGAAAGACCCTCCTTCGGTTCAACGTGGGATGCAGCGGGGCGCGGCGGTGGGTAAAGTAGTCGCACCATCCCCACGAGACCAACGCATGGGCAAGATGCAGAAACCCGCCAAAACGCGGTCGCTGTTCGACGAGGAGCAACCCACGATCGCGCCGACGGAAGGCGTGACGGTCGCGAAGGTAGAGGCGACAACCGCAGAACTTCCTCCGCTGCCGCCCGGTGTGCCCGGTCTCCCGACTGACCTCGACTCTTCCTGGCACGCGGCACTCGACCCCGAAACGCGGAAACCGTACTGGGCCGACCTCGTGAAGTTCATCATTGAGGAGCGCAAGACGCAAACCGTCTTCCCACCCGCGGCCGACGTGTTCAACGCGTTTCGCAACACCCCGCTCGACCGAGTGAAAGTGTTACTCCTCGGTCAAGACCCGTACCACGGGCCAGGGCAAGCGCACGGGTTGTGCTTCTCCGTCCGCCCCGGCATCGCAATACCCCCGTCCCTGCGCAACATCTACAAGGAACTCGAAACCGATCTCGGCATCCCGCCCGTGAAGCACGGCTACCTGGCCGACTGGGCGCGACGCGGCGTACTCATGCTCAACGCCTGCATGACAGTGCGCAAAGCCACCGCCAACTCGCACGCCGGTAAGGGATGGGAGAATTTCACCGACGCGGCCATTCGCGCGGTCAACGACCAGAAGCGAACCGTTGTGTTCCTGCTGTGGGGCGCGTACGCGCAGAAGAAGATTCCGCTCATCGACGCCAAGCGGCACGTCATAGTGAAGTCCGCGCACCCGTCGCCGTTCTCCGAGCTGAAGTTCTTCGGCACCAAACCGTTCTCGAAGGTCAACGCCGCGCTCGAAGCCGCCGGCGAGGAGTCGATTGACTGGAAATTGCCCGAACACGCTGAAGAGTGAGGTTGGAGAAGAGGATCAACTACAAAGGCGCAAAGGACGCGAAGGACACAAAGAAGACTTCAGTTCCTTTCCTCTGCTTGTCTTCTTTGTGTCCTTTGTGCCTTTGTGGCTACCCCTCTTCGTGGCTTACTACTGGGAAACGGACGCGGAAGGTCGTGCCCCGCAGCGGCGCGGAGTCGATCTCCAGCGCGCCGCCATGATGTTCCAACACCATCGCCACGAACGACAACCCCAGCCCCATACCGGCGCTGTAGCCCTCGTAAAGCGCGTTGTCGCGTTTCGTGGTGAAGTGGGTCTTCAGGCAATTCCGCCGCACCTCGTCCGTCATCCCGATGCCGTTGTCGCGGACCTCGAGAACAACGCGATCGCCGTCGCGGTGCGCGCCCAGATGGACCTCGCCTTTCCAACTCGCGGCATCGAGCAACTTCTGTCGCCGCGCTGCGGGGTCGGTCTCCCGCTTGGCCTCGTCGCGCAGGTAGTTCCGCATCTCGAATGTCGCATCACGCGCGTTGAAGACCAAGTTCTCCACCGCTTGCTGAAGGTGCGATAGATCGCCCGTAACGAGCACTGCGCCCGGTGGTATGTCGGCCGTCACCGCGAGCTTCCACTTGTCGCGTCCCATCTCACCCCAGGTGCGTTCCGTGTCGCGGAAAAGGTCGTACACGTCGACCTGCGTCACTTCCGTATTCGCAGGGTCGCGGCGCACCGTGCGCAGGATTTGCTGGAGGCGCTCCGTGACGGTGCCAAGCGTACTCTTCACTTCCTCTAACATGCCGTGCTGCTCACGGTCGGCGCCGGCCGCATCCATACAACGCGCGATGAGATCGTTGGGGCGCACGAGCAGGTTCTTGATGTTGTGCGCGTAACTACCGGCCATGATGCCGATACTCGCGTAGAGTTGCGACTTCATCTCCAACGCCTCGTGTTCGGCCTCCGCCGCGCGGTTCACGAGCCGCGCGGCCTCAAGTTCCTGTTCGAGTACCTTGCGGCCCAACTCCTCGCTCGACCGCTCCGCCTCCTGTTGCTTCACGCGTGCTTCGAGCAGGTTGCGCTCGACGAGTTCTCTCGCGACCTGGGCGGCGAGCAGTTCGCGCTGCTGGTGTTCGGCTTCGGCCGCAGCCCGCCACTTCTCCCGCTCGCGCGCCTGCTCGCGGCGCACGAACCTGGCGACCAGGAACACCGCGAGCAGCGTCGTGGGCACTAGCACACCGGCGGCGACCGTCTGCCACAGCCGGTACTCGTCCTGTTGCTTCTGCATCCGGTTGTACGAGTGAAGTTGATACACGCAGCGCACGCGGGCGCCCACCCCTTCACGGTTCAGAGGCGGTTCGTACTCGAGCGTGCGGAGTTGCGCCCTCGCGGACCCACCGGGTCGCGGCTTGGGTGAGGTCCACACCACCGGTTCCGCCAAGTGTCCATCGAGACCGGTCACACCGACGAACTCGACCTCGAGCGAGTACACGTTGGGAAACAGCGGAAGTTGGCCGGAGTACATGCGCGTGGGTTCGACCATCGCGCGCAGGTGTTCCTCGATCTCCGCACGCTTGTTCTTCACGCTATCGTTGTGGTCCGGGCCGCGAACCTCGGCGTGGAGAAAATCGACGTACTCCTTCACCAGTTCCGCGAGCGTCTTGCGGAACACGCGGGTATTGTCGAGCCACTCGCGGACATCCGCCCGGTCGGACTCCTCACCCCAGTTCGCGCGTGTCGCAAGGAGCCAGCCCAACAGCCCAACCAGAACGACCCACAGCACAGCGAGCGGCGCGAGTCGGCCTGCGTACCGCCACACGGGTAACTGCGGCTCCTCACTGCGGGCAGGCGAAGGTGTGGTGGGACTCATTCGCTGGCCCCCCAGTCATTCGGCCGCATCGTCTGCACTACGGGGCGCGAGCGGATCCGCTTCCAGCCCTCGCCCGGCTTTCGCGTCCACACTTCGAGAACCGCGTCCGGGAACGTGACCGTGCCTTCGATTCGCGGCGTCGGGCGAAGCACAACCACGTGTTCCCCGGAACCGCTGCGGCGGTTACCGGAATCGTCCTCGAAGAACTTCGGCACCCGAGCGCCAAAGTGCTTCGCAAGTTGGTCGGGGCCGTCGATCAACCGGTCGGTTCCATCGGGATACGCGCCCCGTGCGACTACCCGCGTGAGCAGGGTGAACAGTTGGATGTCCTCAGTGCTGTTCTTCACCTCGCCGGGCTTGCCGGGTGGCAGGAGTTCGTACCCCTGGGGCGGTCTGGGGTCGCCCGGCTCGTCCCAGTCGAACGGGTCGCTATGCGTGAACAGCACAAGTGGAATCGGCAGCGTCCGCACGGGCCATGCGAACTCGCCGTCGCGGAACAGCGCGTTCACTGGGATGCCGTCGCCGGTCACGGCCACCAGGCGCCGCGCCGCGCCGGGCGTGCCCTGCACCAGCGCGCCAAGCACCCGGCGAGCGGGGGCCGTCACGGACGGGAGCACCAGGACGGTGCGCTCGCCGCGCTGCGGGAACTTCGGGTGCGCGAGGATGTCGTCAACGATCCGCGCCTCGAACGGGTTCGGCCTGGCGAAGCGGCCGGCACTGAAGGGCACCCGGAGCGCCGCGAATTCGAGTCGCGGGCGCCCGGCGTTCCCGCCCTGCTCCACAAACGCCTCACGTAACTGCTGCGACAAGTCTTTCGAATACGGGTCGTCCCTCCACTCGACTGCGAACGCCTGAATGGGCTGGGGTTTGCCCGCTACTTCCGCGAGCCACGGGAACCCCCAGGTGGCGCCGGCAGTGCCGGCCGCCGCCCGCAACTCGGGCCAGATCGCGGGACCGGGTCTGAGGGTCGGGTCACTAAAGACGAAGTCCGTCACTGCGTCGGCCATCTGCTTGTTCGTGAAGCAGAATCGGTACGAGCGTTCGTAAAGCTCGATCAGTTTCGATGGGCTGTAACCGCTCGCGGAGTTCTCCCCGGGGTCCACGACGTCGGCGGTCGCGGTGGACAGCAGCAACAGCGGCTTCTGTCCGGGCCAGTTGGCCTTGGCCATCGCCTCGGCGAGTTCGCTCGCGCGATCGCTGGACCACCCGCCGACGAGCGCGAGCGGAGCCGGATTGCGAGCCGCTAGTGTCTTCACCCAGGCCGCGTTCGGGGTGTCGTTGGTGACCTTGTACCATCGGACACGGAGTTTCCCCGCGAACCCGTCACGGGAGATGACCACTTCGGGCACGGCCGTGGTGCGCGACGGGAACGCGCCGGAGTCGTCCACGTGCAAGCCGGTGGGCGCGGTGTTCATCTCCACGCGCTTCATGCCCCACACGAAGTTCTCCCACGTGTCGCCGGACGTGGGGACGTGCAGCCACGCGATCTCCTGGTCGCCGTCCGGTACCGGACGCGGTTCGGCCACCTTCGCGCCGAACCCCACGGACCGGAACGCCACCAGCGCGATTACGAGCACGCTCATCAACACAACCGCGACTAACGGCCACTGCCGTTGCATAACTGCGCCTCCCGAACGAGGTGCGAACCGCTTTCACTGTACCAAGTGGGGATATCGAATTGCAGCGCAAGCGCTTACGTGCCTTAACGAGCCGCGACCGCAAGTGGAGCGGTGTAAGTTTGCCGCTCCCTTGCGGTCGCGGCTCGTGAATGCCCCACGCGCGACAACGTCAGAACTGGATGTAGATGAACGTCCGCGTGACGCCCGGCGTGAGCGTGACCAGCGCCAGCACCGCCGCGACGTACCCCGCGGCGCGCACGGGCGACGGCAGTTCCCAACGCGAACCGAACTTCGCGCTCAGCCCACCGCACACGTGACCGACCGCGACGAGCAGCACCAATAGCGGCACCCACACCGGCACGCCCGCGGCGCGCTCGCCCCACACGTCGAACGCCACAAGCGACTTCAACATCAGCCCGCCATCGGGCCACGACTTCATCCGAATCAGCACCAGGCCAGCCGTGACTTGCGCGAGTGTCGCGAACCACGTGAGCGCGGCCCACGCCCACGACCCACGGACCACATCGGCCCACGGTACACCCGTGAGCGCGCGATCCCAGACGCGATGCAGGCACATGAGCAGCCCGTTGTACGCACCGTACACGAGCCACGGCCAAGTCGCCCCGTGCCACAGTCCACACAGCACGAACACGGTCATCAAGTTGAAGTACGTGCGTGCCGCGCTGCCCTTGCTCCCGCCCAGCGGGAAGTACACGTAGTCGCGTAGCCACGTCGAGAGCGAGAGGTGCCACCGGCGCCAGAAATCCGTGATGCTCGTCGCCAGGTACGGCAGGTTGAAGTTTCGCGGTAACTCGAAGCCGAACCACTTCGCAACGCCCACGGCCATGTCAGAGTAACCGGAGAAGTCGCAGTAGATTTGCGCCACCCACGCTACCGCCGCCCACCGGTGCGCCGCGGGACCAAACGCGCCCGGGTCCGCGAACACCGGCGACACGAACAGCACGTCCAACTGATCCGCAATGAACAGCTTCTTGAACAGCCCCAGGACGAACAGGTGAAGCCCGTCCGCGATCTGCTTCGCGCTCGGTGTCGGTGGTGTGTGCATCTGCGGCAGAAACTCAGCGGCGCGCACGATCGGCCCGGCTGCGAGTTGCGGGAAGAACGAGACGAACAGCGCGTAGTCCACGAAACTCCGCACCGCCTTGATCTGTCTGCGGTACACGTCCACGGTGTAGCTGATGCCCTGGAATGTGTGGAAACTGATGCCCAGCGGGAGCAGGATGCTCCAGTGTCGGTCGCGAACCTCGAAGCCACACAGGTTCGAGAGTGACACCGCGTTGTCATACGCGAACATCGCGTACTTGAACGCGGCCAGCAGTCCGAGATTCGCCACGATGCTGAACGCGAGCCACCGCTTCCGCGCGCGGTTACTTTCCGCCGCTTCGATCTTGATCGCCGCGGCGTAGTCGATGAGCGTGCAGAGGATAATCACCCAGAGGTATTGCGGGCTGAGCCACGCGTAGAAGAACCAGCTCGCCGCGAGCAGCACCCGGTACTTATGCGAGCGGGTCCGCAGCGCGAAGTACAGCACCAGCACAACCGGCAGGAACACGAGGAACGCTTTGCTCGCGAAGATCATGGAACCGCCCCTTCGGGGCCGACGCTACACGTAACCTGTTGGAGCGTCCAGCGCAACCAGAGGCTGAGCCTCTTGCACCCGTCTGGTGTCAGGTGAATCAGGTCAGCGAAGTCTTCGTCGGTCAAGCCGACGGCGTCGCGGGTGGCGCGGATCACCGTCAGCCCGCGTTCGCGCTCGACTTCGGCCACCCGCTCGCGGTACTCGGGAAACGCGACTGTGTACTTCGCTTCGAGGTCCGCCGTTACTGGCATGTCCACCAACACCAGTTCGACGCCGCGGTCGCGGCACCAGTCGGCGAGTTTGTGCAGGTACTTCAGGTGCGAACCGATGCGGAATCGGTCCAGGTAGCCGAACGGGTTCGGTTGCTCGCCGCGAGCTTTGGTGTGATCGTATCGCACACGCGAATAGCCCTTCAGCGGGGCGTATCCGGTGCCGCGCGCGAGGTCTTCGGCGTGTTCGCGGAGTTCGCCTGCCTCACGCGTCGCGCTGGGGCACGAGTCTGGAAACAAGTGATCGGCGCGCGTCGCGGCCCACATGCGGACACCGTGCCGGTAGCGGTACGTGTTCGACGCGGTGTTGAGCTTTGAATGAACGTACTGGCGCGTCACCCACTCGCGTGCATCCGGGCGTGTGCGGGCGATCTCGATCACGTCGCCGCGCGTGAGCAGCGAATGAACGCCGTGCGGTTCGTTTCGGCTATCGTTCAGATCGCTCGCGGTGATGCCGTAAACCAGAACGCGCGGCGGCACCGGGCACGCCTTCACCGTCGCGTAGTAGAAGTCGGTTGTGGTGCCGCCGGACAAGCCCACCGCATACGCGTCGCTCAGTGGGCGCCCGCGCCACGGCGCGCCCGCGATGATCGCGGGGTTGATGCCCTCGGTCACGGGCGAACCGCCAACGAACACCACGTCGCGCCGACGTTCGGCGCAGCCGTGGACACGCGCGGTGTAGGAGTCCGGCGAGTGCCGCTCCCAGACCGGCGAGAACCACCCGACCGCGACATCCGCGAACACGAGCAACAGTACGAACCAGAGCAGGGTGCGGTTCCGCGCGACGAACCCCCGTTCCTGGCCCGGAGAAGCCACGACCCCGACCGACTTCACGACCGGCGTGGTTCGGACGGGCAGCGCGGTCGCGGGTTGTGTGGCGGGTGTGTTTGTTGGTGTCACGGCCATCCGTGGCCTGTTGTGAGGTAGGGTGCGGAAGTGTGACACAATCCATCGCGCCGCGGAAGCCGAATTCGGGCCGCGCCGTTTTCCCCAAGACTCTTGCTTCCCAGTTCGGTGCGGGTAGAACATTCGGCACGTAACCCCGTCCCGGCCGCGTCTGGGACTTTCGGTCCCGAGGAGATTCATCCGTGCTCCGCACCCGCTTCGCCGTTGCCGCGCTTATGGGCATCGCCGTCACCGCTCTCGCCAGCGGCCAGGAACCCAAGAAATTCGAACTCGCCTTCCCCAAAGACAAGGACGGCAAACTCGTCTCGTATTACCAGGAGATGACCACCGACGTCACACAGATCATCAAGGTGCAGGGACAGGATCTCACGCAGAAGCAGAAGAGCACCTTCTGGTATCAGTGGACGCCGGTCAAGGAAGAGAAGGTGACCGAGAACAAGGAAGAATTCGTCCGGTGGACCGTGAAGCAGAAGATTGAAGGGCTTGAGATGGACATCGACATCTCCGGCAACCCGATCAAATACTCGTCCAAGACCGAAGCCACCGGCAGCGCCGGCAACCCCGGACTGATCGAGTTCTTCAAGGGTCTGAAGGACACCGAGTTCACCGCGACCATCGGCAAGAACTACAAGGTCGAGAAGGTGGACGGGAAGGAGGAGTTCATCAAGAAACTCGGGTCCGGCAGCGCGCAGATGGACGCTCTGCTCAAGAAAGTGATGACCGACGAAGTGCTCAAGGAGATGGTTGACCCGACCGCCAAGCTGTTCCCGGACACCGCGAAGAAAGTCGGTGACACGTGGGAGAAGAAGACGAACCTCGACCTCGGGCCTATCGGGAACTATGAACTCGTCTACAAACTGAAGTACGCGGCCATGGAGAAGGACAAGGACAAGATCGAGATCGAGACCGTCATCACCTACACCGCTCCGAAGGGCAACCCGGACGGCCTGCTGTTCCGCATCAAGGAGGGTAGCAAGTTGACCAGCGACCCCGCTGGCAGCAAGGGCACCGTTGTTTACGACCCGAAGACCAAACGCATTGAGTCAGCCGAGATCAACATCACGCTGAAGGGCGACCTGATCGTCATCATCGGCGGCACCGACACGCGTGTCGAGCTGACGCAGATCCAGAAAACGGTGATCAAGACGCAAGAGACGAGCTACATCGCGCCGAAAGTCGTGACACCGCCGGTGGTGCCGCCCGTGCCGCCGAAGTAACATTCTCGTTCGCGCAACCGACCACCCGCCCGGCCACCGCGCCGGGCGGTTTCGTTGATGGAGAACGTCATGAAGATCGCCGTTCTCGGTGCGGCCGGGCAACTCGGGCGCGACCTCTGCCCGCGACTCGCGGCGCTCGGTGAAGTCGTCCCGCTGTCGCGCGCCGACATCGACCTGTCGCAACCGAGTACCATCACCACGACGCGAATCGCTTCGTACGACCTCGACTACTTCGTCAATGCCGCGGCGTACAACTTCGTGGACAAAGCGGAGACCGAACCGGAGGCCGCGTTTGCGGTCAACGCGCTCGGCGTCCGGGCACTGGCACGAGCCTGTGACGAAGCGGGTGCCCTCCTCGTCCACTACAGCACCGACTTTGTCTTCGGTATCGACCCCGCGCACACCGTGCCACGGACGGAGACCGATCTCCCCGGCCCAGCGAGCGCGTACGGTGTCAGCAAACTCGCGGGTGAGTACTTTGTTCTCGACGAGGTCTATGGTGCCCTCGTGATCCGCACGTGCGGGCTGTATGGCATGTGGGGCAGCGGCGGCAAGGGCGGCAACTTTGTTGAGACGATGTTGCGAGTATCTGGACAAGGCAAACCGCTCCGCGTGGTGAACGACCAGCGCTGCACGCCCAGTTACACCGCGGACGTTGCTGCCGCGACCGTGTCACTCCTCGAACGCGGTGTGAAGGGGTTGATCCACGTCACCAACAGCGGTGATTGCACCTGGTACGAGTTCGCGGCCGAGATTTTCCGCCAGTCGGGACTGACACCCGATCTCATTCCGATCACCAGCGCCGAGTTCGGTGCCGCCGCGAAGCGCCCCGCGTACAGCGTGCTATCCACCGCGAAACTCGTCAGCCAGGGTGTTCCCGCCCTGCGCCCGTGGCAAGAAGCACTCGCCGCCTATCTCGTTGAACGGCAGAACAAGCCCGCGTGAATCGCGTCGCACGGCACACATTTTCGCGCATTCCGCGTGCGACGCTCTTGACGTGTGCGCCGAAACTCGCGACACTGTACTGAGACTAAATCTCAATAAGCGAGTCCTGAATGCTAGTTCCACTGGATATGGTGCGAGCCGGCGAGTGGGCCGATGTCGAAGAGGTGACCGGCCAGGCAGACTGGGTCGGGCGCCTCGCCGAACTCGGCATCCGCCAGGGCAGTCGCGTACAGGTGGTGCAGCCTGGTGCGACGTGCCTACTAAACGTGGCCGGTTGCAAACTCTGCCTGCGAGGCGGCGAGTGTTCGCAGATTTTGGTTCGCCCGGTGGCCGGCTGATGCCCACCCTCTCCGACCTCTCTCCGGGCCAAACGGCCGAGATACTCTCCGTCAGCGGCGACCCCGCCCTCGTTCAGCGCCTCTACGAGTTCGGCTTACTTGAAGGCGAACGGGTTGAAGTGGTCGCGCTCGCCCCTCTTGGTGACCCGATCGAGATCAGGTTCGGTAACTCCCGCCTCAGCCTTCGCAAGAGCGAAGCCGCCGGTATCACAGTCGTCATTCGTTAGCCTTAACTCGCAACGCTCGCCTTCGGCTCGCGGCTAACTGGTCCTACTATGGCCGATCCCATCACCGTCGCGCTCGTCGGGAACCCGAACGCGGGGAAATCGACGCTGTTCAACGCGCTCTCCGGGTTGCGGCAGCGGATCGGTAACTACCCCGGCGTCACCGTCGAGATGACGAAAGGCGAGTTTTCGGCCGACGGCACAACGGTCAGTCTCATCGACCTGCCCGGCACGTACAGCCTCGCCGCACGCAGCCCGGACGAGATGGTCGCGGTCGATTTGCTCCTGGGCCGGCGGCCCGAAGAACCGCGACCGTCCGTTGTCGTCTCCATCGTCGATGCGACCAATCTCGATCGTCACCTTTATCTCACCAGTCAGTTGCTTGATTTAGGAGTGCCGGTGGTCGTCGCGGTGAACATGATCGACGCGGCCGCGGCACAGGGTCTCACGTTCAACTACGCGAAGTTGTCCGAATCACTCGGCGTACCGGTCGTGCCGATCCAGGCGAACAACGGCACCGGCCTCGCGCAACTCACGACCGCGATTCGCACTGCGGCGGGCCAAACCGCGCCTCACGGCCCGGCGTTCCCGGTCGCGTTCGACCAAGTGGCGGAGCAGTTGCAAAAGGAACTGAGCGACGAGATCCCGACGTTTCTGGTCCGGCGCGCGATCATCGACATCGGCGGGTACACGGAACAGTGGCTCATTGAACGGTACGGCGCGCGACTGAAGTCCGCGTTAATCGGCGCACGTGACAAACTCGCGACTGCCGGGCACGCCGTTCCCGGTGTGGAGGCGCGGACGCGGTTCGCGTGGGTGCGCACCGCTGTCGCCGCCGCCGTGACGAAGCCCGCGGTCCGCCCGGTCACGTGGACCGACCGCATCGACAACGTTCTCACGAACCGCGTGTGGGGCACGCTGGTCTTCCTGCTCGTCATGTTCCTGATGTTCCAGTCGATCTTTCTGTGGGCGAAGCCGCTCATGGACCTGATCGGCAGCGGACAGGACACGGTCGCGAAGGGCGTCGAAGGCGCGATGCCGTCTGGCCCACTCCGCGCGCTACTCGTGGACGGCATCATCAAAGGTGTCGGAGGCGTGCTGGTGTTTCTGCCGCAGATCATGATCCTGTTTGGGTTCATCGCGGTGTTGGAAGACTGTGGGTACATGGCGCGCGCCGCGTTCCTCATGGACCGCGTCATGAGCCGGTGCGGTCTGAGCGGGAAGTCCTTCATCCCCATGCTGTCGAGCGTGGCGTGTGCAATTCCGGGCGTGATGGCGGCACGCGTGATCGAGAACCGGCGTGATCGGCTCGCGACCATTCTCGTTGCACCGCTGATGAGTTGTTCCGCGCGGCTCCCGGTGTACATCCTCCTGATCGGTGCGTTCATCGCGCGCCCAGGTTCCCCAGGTTGGCTCCCAGGAGTGGTGCTGTTCGCGATGTACATGATCGGCTTCACGGTCGCGCCGCTGGTCGCGCTCGCGCTGAAGCGCACGCTGCTTCGCGGCGCGCCGCCGGTGTTCGTAATGGAACTCCCGAACTACCGGCGACCGAAGTTCACATCGGTCCTCCGGCGGATGGGCGGTGCTGGGTGGGCGTTCACACTCCGCGCCGGAACGATCATCCTCATGGCGATGATTCTCGTCTGGGCCGCTCTGTACTTCCCCTTCACTGACGCGAACGGCGAATCATACCCCGAGCGCGTCGAGAAGGCCGAAGACGCGGTGAAAGAGAACGCCGAAAAGTTGAACGCACTCAAAGAGAAAGACGAGAAGAGCAAGGAGGAGCCAGCCGAAGGCGAACCCGCACCACCGCAATTGACCGACGACGAGAAGGCGGAGTTGGAGAAACTCGAAGAGGCGGCGGCACTCCCTGACAAACTGAACGGGGAATGGAAACGCGGCAGCGCACTGGGTCGCGTCGGGCTGTGGATGGAGCCAGTGTTCAAGCCGCTGGGGTGGGACTGGAAGATAGGCGTCGCGGCGATGGCGAGTTTCCCGGCCCGCGAAGTCATCGTTGGCACGTTCGGCATCCTCTACGATGTGGGCGAAGTGGACACCAAAGCCATCGGAAACAAGAATGCCGACGCCGAAGCGAAGGAGAAGGTCGCGGGGTTAACGAAAGCGGTGCAAGACGACTGGTCGAAAGACCCGGTTCGCGGCAAGTACGGCGTCCCGGTCGCGCTCTCGATCATGGTGTTCTTCGCGCTGTGCTGTCAATGCGCCGCGACGCTCGCCGTGATCAAGCGCGAGACGGGGAGTTGGCTCTGGCCCTCGTTCACATTCGTGTACATGACGGCTCTGGCATACGTGGGGGCGTTCCTCACGTTCCAGATCGGGCGATTTATTGTGGGGTGAGCAACACCCGCTACGCGGCAAGCCGCGAGCGGCCTGATTCGCGGCTTGCCGCGGAGCGGATTGGCCTATGTCCACAACACTTCAACTCGTCGCGGTCGGTGTGGTCGTCGCGTTCGCGGCCGGATACATCCTGCGCGCGACGTGGAAGACATGGTTCGGCGCGTCGAAACCCGGTTGCGGTTCCGGCTGCGGCAAGTGCGCGGCGCCCGACGCGGAACCAGAAGTGAAAGGCCGGCGTTCGCTACCGATGGCGTAAGATAGCCCCACTCAGACAGAGGGCTACTGATGTCACGCACGTTCTCGCGCAGCGTTCTCATTCTTGTATGCTGCGTCGCCCCACTCTCAGCACAACAACCCGGCGCCGCACTTCGCGACGACGCCGAGAAGGCGCTCAAGAAGTCCGCGACGTTCTACCGCGACAAGGTCGCGAGCCACGGCGGGTACGTGTACTACTACACGCCCGACCTAAAACAGCGGTGGGGCGAAGGCGTCGCGAGCGTAGACATCCTCTTCGTGCAACCGCCCGGCACGCCGACGGTCGGAATGGCGTACCTCAAAGCCCACGAAGCGACCGGCGACAAGTTCTACCTGGATTCCGCACGCGACACGGCCGGCGCTCTGGTTTACGGCCAACTCGAATCCGGCGGGTGGACGCAGACGATCCACTTCGCGAAGGCGAACCGCATGGGCAAGTACCGCAACGGCAAGGGCGGGAACTGGAACGTATCGTCGCTCGACGACGACCAGACGCAAGCGGCACTCCTGATGCTCATGCGCGCCGACCGCTCTCTCGACTTCAAGGACAAGGCGATTCACGAAGCCGCGACCTACGGCCTTTCCTCGCTGCTGAAGGCGCAGTTCTCCAACGGCGGTTTCCCACAGGTGTGGCAGAAGCCAGTTGACACGAAGGTAACTGGCAAGGCGAAGTTCCCCGATTACGACTGGAAGACCGAAGGCCGCGTCAAGAACTACTGGGACTACCCCACCCTCAACGACGGCCTCGCGGGAACCGTGTTCGCGGTATTGGTCGAAGCACACCAGACCTACAAGGACACGAAGTACAAGACCGCGATCGAGAAACTGGGTGAGTTCCTGATCGCGGCGCAGATGCCGGACCCGCAGCCAGGTTGGTGTCAGCAGTATGGTTTCGAGATGGTGCCGATCTGGGCGCGGAAGTTCGAGCCGAGCGCGATCACCGGTTGGGAGTCACAAGACGCGATGACCACGCTCATCAAGATCGCGCGCTACACGGGCGACAAGAAATATCTGGAACCGCTGCCGAAGGCGCTCGCGTACTTCAACAAGTCGCTGCTGCCGGATGGGAAAGTCGCGCGGTTCTACGAGTTCAAAACGAACAAGCCACTGTACATGAACGCGCGATACGAGCTGACCTACGACGACTCGGCCGCGCCGGGTCACTACGGCTGGAAGCAGTCCGCGCATTTCGAGCAGATCAAGAAGGACTACGACGCCGCGAAGTCGGGCGCCGCGCCGGTAGTGAAAGTGCGAACCGCGAAGGAACTCGAAGCAGAGGTGCGTCGCATCGTGAAGGAGTTGGACGCGGACGGCAAGTGGGTGAGCGTGTACGGGGGCGAGCGGTTGGTGGGCCAGCCGAAGTTCGCGACTGACTTCAAGTATTTGTCGAGTGCGGTGTTTAGCAAGAACGTGGAGGTACTGAGCGAGTATCTTGGGGTGACGAAAAAGTAGAGCCAAAGCCCCTCACCCGCCGCAGGCCGCGATGCGCGGCCAGGCGACGACCTCTGAGAGGTGGGGTTGTCCGTGTCTTCGTGCGGCTTCCCGGCGCGAGTCGCGCTCGGCGGGGAGAGGTCGCTGCGTGTCGCGCATCGCGACACGCAGCGGGCGAGGGGCAGCGACTTGACGCACGATAGCCGCGACCGTCCGATGATTGCGGCCCTCCCAAGCGCATCACTTCTTCAGCGGCTTCGCAGTCTTCACTCGGAGCATCAGTTTCAGCCCATTGGCATCGCCGCGGGTGAGTAGTTCCACCTTATCCACAGGTTCCAACACCAGCGTCAGCACGCCGAGTTGCTCCGCTAGCGTCTTCTCGTCACCCGCACCGGTGGTCGCCAGGAGCTTCGCGAGTTCAGCCGCGTGCGTCGTCAGATAGGCACGGACCGATACCGCGTTGAAGCGCGCCAGCGGCACGTCGCCGCCCGGCTTCGGCTCTCCGGTCGGCGCCCGGAACGACTTGATCGCGTCCGGTGAAGTGGCGATGAGCAGGTAGCCGCCCTTCAGCGCGAAGCACGGCCGGAGGCCGACCGGGAACACATCGCCCGTCAGCGTCTTGATGACCGCGTCGCCGTCCTTCTCCTCTTTGAGTTCGATCTGATCCTTGTGCTTCGCGTTGTACGCGACGCGTGCCACCTGGAAACCGTACTCCAGCGTTTGAATCATCGCCTTCGACGCCTCAGTTCCCTTCGGGCCATCCGTCTGTACCTTCACCGCGACGACCACCACCGGTGCGGTCGCGCCCTTCGCGGGCGGCGTGACCCACAGCGCCCAGTCCGGGCCGAGCGCGTCCAGCACCAGCGGCAGTTTGTCCTTCCCGACGATCGGTCCGAGTGTCTGTTCCAGCGTCTCGCGAATGCTGGGTTTGCCTTCCATCGGAGCGAGCGCCGTCAGCACGTCGATGAGGCCGTTCGCCTTCACGCGGCCCGCGACCGCGAACAGCGCGTTGTCGGGCACGCTTGCCCACAGCGCCGACGGTGTGCGCTCGCCCACGAGCCACGTCTTCGCGTTCGCGGGTAACTTGTCCGGTGCGAAGTGCAGCGACATACCGAGTTCGGCGTCTTTGCCGACCGACAGGTAGAGCGCCGCCGCGTCGGTAGCGGCCCACACTTCCTCGAACTTCGCGAGAAAGGCTTTCTCGTCCGGCTTCGCGTTCTTCACCTTCGCCGCGAGTTCCGCGTCGAGCGCCCTCGGGTTCACCAACAGCACCACGGCGGCATCAAGCACGCCGAGTTTCGTCATGCGTTCGACCAGAACGGGGACGTTTTTCTCCGCTGCTTTGTCGCGCTCGATAACCGCCTTGATGTCGGCTTCCGATTGCGAGAACGCGAACACGCCGTCGCGGAAGCAGTAGAAGTCGGACGGGCCCTCGGGCTTCTGACGTTCGAAGTACGCCGCGCCCTCGTGCTTGCGTTCGACCAGCGACTTCAGCTCCTTCGACTTGGTCTGGAGGTCGTTGAGAGTGCCGATCACCTTCGCGAGCGATTCCGGCTTCCGCGGGCGAATGAGGATTACGGATCGCTCGCCCTTCGGGTCGTTCGGTGGCGCGGGTGCGTACGCGAACACAACCGCATCGCCGATGATGTCGTGAAGCAGGTCTGTGGGCGTGAGGCCGAGCACGCCGAGGATGGGCGTCGCGGAGTCGATGAGCTTCTTGAAGTCGTTGGAATTCAGAAGGTGCTTGCCTAGCGGCGAAGTCAGGAACCACTCCGCGAACGGCGACTCGCTCACGTCCTTCACGTGGTCTCGCAGGTTCTGCGCCACGAACACGATCGCGAAATCGTTCGGAGCGAGGCGCAGCACCTCGTCGCGCGGCGCCGGCGGCGCGGCGAAGACCGGCGCACCGAGGCCGAGCAGAACCGCGAC
The DNA here is from genome assembly GCA_005772955.1 of Planctomycetia bacterium. Classification (GTDB taxonomy): domain Bacteria; phylum Planctomycetota; class Planctomycetia; order Gemmatales; family Gemmataceae; genus Gemmata. The sequence continues at coordinate 18,212 of SXID01000175.1, read as the reverse complement.
GACGAGAGCGGAGCGAGGGAGCATGAGGGAAAAGCTCGGTGAAGGGACTTCGTTACGAGTTGGGTTTCGGCTTCACGGATGCGACGTCGCGTAACAGGCGGTCAAACGCTTTCTGCGTGGTGCCGGTGACCGGTTCGAAGCCGATGCGGGCCGCGTCAGGCAGATCCGCGATCGACTTGCGGGCCGGTTCGAGTATGTCGCCCATCGGCGTGGCTGGCTTCGTGAACGCAGCGGTCAGCGCATTGAGCAACCTCGGCGCGACGGCGACGGAATCCGTCAGCGGCTTGGGCGCATCGCGGAGCGCCTGTTCCGCCTTCGCGAACTCCGCACCGATGTTGATCGGGCGCGGTTCCGGGGCCGGCGCGGGCGTCTTCGCACGCGGTTCTGGAGCGACTTCCAGTGGCTTCGCAGTTTCGCGAGGAGGCAACCAGTTCGACGGGTCTTTTGGATGCGGGCGCGGCCGGCTCAGAATCGCGAAGGCGGCAACGAGAATCGCCGCCGCGAGCGCGAGCCACGCGGTCGCCTTGTACACGCCGCGCCGCGAGCGCGTGTGCTGGTCTTCCCACATCGCCTTGACGACGCGCTCGGCAAAGCCCGAAGGCACCGCGACCGGTTCGGGGTTCGCGAGAACCGCGAGCAGCACGCGAGCGGCACGCAGACGCGAGCGGCACGAAACACACGCACCGAAGTGCGGATTCGCGTCGAGCGTTTCGGGCGAAGCGTCGCCGTCGAGCGCGCGCTGAATGCCGTCCACGGTCGCGCGGCACTCTGGCGCGGCCGGTTCGGTATTGTTGAAGGGATCGTAAGGCATCGACATTCGCTCACCCTGGACTGATGGGTGTTTTGGGCAACACTTCTTCGGGCACCAGCCCGCGACATCTCAACCGGTCCAGTATTTCGAGCCGGGCGCGGTGAAGCCATGTCTTCACGGTGCCGACCGGCCGCCCCACCGCTTCCGCGATCTCTTCGTAAGGCTGTCCTTGTTCGTGAAACAAGACGAACACTTCCCGGTACTCGGTGCGGAGGGCGTCCACGGCGGCACGGATCTCACGTGCGAGTTCCACTGAATCGTCGGCCGGTTTTAAGTCGGGTGATTCGTCGAGGTAGTCAGCAATGACCGGCGCCTTAGCACGCTTGCCAATCGCGGTGCGACAGCGGTTGACCGCGATGCCCAACACCCACGGGCGCAGCGGGCGTTCGCCGTCCCACCGCACCAAGCTGCGGAACACGCGGATGAACACTTCCTGCGTCACGTCCTCAGCGTCGTGTTCGTTGATGAGCAACCGCCGACATACCGCGATCACGTCGGGTGCAAACCGTTCGACAAGTTCGCGTGACGCAACCGGGCAACCGGTCAGGCACCGTTTCACGAGCACGGCGTCGGCTAACACGACCGGCCCTCTGTTGAAGGAGTACCCGCGAACGCAATGAGGGGTTTCAGAAATGGTGTTCGCGGCTCGCGCCGCCAGATTTGGCGACCCCCGCCCTTGTGGGCGGGGTCGCCGTGGGTGGTCAGCCCGTCTTCTCGATAGCGTCGCGGAGCAGGTCCATCACCTCGCGGGCAGACGCCTCCTGAATCGTCTTGCCCCGCTTTTCCAGGTTCTCACTGAACCGAATCGCGGTCTCTTGCATGCGTTCATGCGTTTCGGCGGAGCCGCCGACGAGGACCGTTTCCTCGGTGCGGGTGACGCGCGTGTGCCCGTCTTCGCCGTCCAGCCCCACGCCGACCACGCCGGCGACCGTGGATTTGGCTTTCTTCCGCGGCTGGCGTTTCTTTCCTGCCATGATTATCCCCCTCAATAATTCCATTACCTGGATGTTGTCCGACGCACATAGGAGTTCCGCAGTTGGGGTCTGGGACTGCCGATTTCTGGCCATCAGCCAACAGCACGCTACGCATGAATGACAAGTACAGCGACGGCAAGTAGCCTTTGCTCGACGAAAGCGATGCGTTCGGACCCCAACTGCGGAACTCCTACCACTCTGGATAAGCGTATTCTATCTTGCACATGACCACCGACCCAAGTTGGTTGCTTGCGGAAAGCGCGCCGCAGCAGTACCATTCGTATTGATTTCTTGTCGTCATTCACGGCCCGTGCCATCCTCAACATTACGGGCGCTGCTCATGCCATCACTCATACTGCTAAAGGCTCCCGAAGGAGCCGCCCCGAGCAAGACTATCCCCCTGGACGGGGACATGTTCGTGATCGGGCGCGACGAGAGAGAGTGCCAGATCGTCATCCCGCACCACGCGGTGAGCCGCAAGCACGCGCAGATCGTGCGCGCCGGCGGGCAGTTCTACATCGAAGACCTGAAGAGCCGGAACCGCACGTTCGTGAACAGCAAGGAAATTTTGCCCCCCTCACGCCTGGCGCTCAAGCCGGATGACCGGATCAAGATCTGCGACTTCCTGTTCCGGTTCGACGACGAGCGTGCGGTCAAGCCGCAACCGCTTCCGGCGGGCATCTACACCAAGGGCCGCGACGAAGACGAGGTAGAGGACAGCGGCCAGACCACCATCGAGGCCACCCAGGGCAAAGGCAACGCGCAGAGTCTCCTGGAAGTGACCCCGTCAGACCGACTCCGCACGCTCCTGGAGATCAGTACGAGCCTGTCCCGCGTGATCGAACTCGATCCATTGTTCGCTCAGATTGCGGATACGCTGTTCAGCGTGTTCAAGCAGGCCGACCGGTGCTTAGTCCTGCTGCTTGACGAGAACGGTCGGGCGCGGCCCAAGGTGGTCAAGTGCCGCCGCGCCTCCCAGGAAGACATGCGGTTCAGCAAAACCATAGTGAAGAAAACCATCGACTCGATGCAATCGTACCTCAGCGTAGACGCTTCGAACGACGCAATGCTCGGCCCGGCGGTTTCCATTGCCGAGTTCAAGATCCGGTCCGTCATGTGCGTGCCGCTCGCCTCGTCCGAAGGACGACCAATCGGTGCGATGCAACTCGACACCCAGGACCGCGCGAAGAAGTTCAGCATCGACGACCTGAACCTGCTCACCATCGTCGCTAACCTCGTGGGTATCTCCATCGAGAAGGCCCGGATGCTGGCGCAGATGCTCGAGCAGCAGAAGGAAGCGAAGGAAGTCGAGTTGGCCCGCAAGGTGCAACTCGGGTTCCTGCCACAGACGCTTCCCGACCTGAAAGGGTACGAGTTCTACGCGCACTACTCCCCGGCCCAGACCGTCGGCGGCGACTACTACGACTTCATCCCGTTGCGCGACGGCCGGCTTGCGATCGTGGTCGCCGACGTGGCCGGCAAGGGGGTTCCCGCGGCGCTGCTCGTCGCCAAACTCAGTTCTGAGGTCCGCTTCTGCCTGCTCACCGTGCCCGACCTGGCACAGGCCGTGTGTCTGCTCAACGACCAGATGAGCAACGGTGCGCTGGGCGATCGGTTCGTGACCCTCGCGGTCATGGTTCTCGACCCGATCGAACACGCCTTGACCATCGTGAACGCCGGACACATGAGTCCAAAACTGTACCGCGCGGCCACCGACCAACTGATCGACGTGATCTCTCTCGACGACACTGGGTTGCCCATCGGCACCCTGCCCGGCTACCCGTTCGGACAGGTGACCGTGAAGCTGGGTAGAGGTGACACGGTCACCGCATTCACCGATGGCGTGACCGACGCGATGAACCAGGCCAGTAAGATGTTCGGCGATGAGGCCCTGAGCCAGTGTCTAGCCCCCGACAACTCGGCTCACGACACCGACGGCCAGCGTGCCAAAAACCTCGGCATGCGTCTGGTCGATGCAGTCCGCATGCACGCCGACGGCCGCGCCCAGAACGACGACATCGCCGTCGTCACGTTCGGCCGCTTCGAACCCGGCACTGGACAACACACCAGCCCGAACCAGATCGCTACCGCCAACCCATAGAGACCGCAGGCGTGAGCTCACAAAGTTCCAACAGTTCCAAGTTGAAAACCAAACCGGGAAGGGGTTCGAGGTCTTTTGTCTTCAAGTTGGAACTGGATCTTGAACTGCTGCCAACGGGTTGACCCCATACCGGGATCGGTGACAATAGGTACAGACCCGCGAGGCACGGAGACCGCGACATGCCCAAACCGGCAACTCTCCCTGGCACAGAAGTCGAAACCGAACATCGCACGAAACGGCAGCCGCCGTACCACGTCGTGTTGCTCAACGATGAGGACCACACCTATGAATACGTGATCGAAATGCTGAAGGAGCTGTTCGGCCACCCGGTCGAGAAGGGCTACCAACTCGCGAAGATCGTGGACACGAAAGGCCGCGTGATCGTCTGCACCACAAGCCTGGAGCGCGCCGAGTTGAAGCGTGACCAGATCCATGCTTACGGCCCCGACCCCCGCATCACGCACTGTAAGGGGGCAATGAGCGCAGAGTTGGAAGCGGCGGAGTGAGTTGCGAGCAGCGATCCAAAGACAGGAAAGAAGAAGCCGGTGGGTTGGCTCCACCGGCTTCTTGCGTTTGCTCGTCACTCGTCACTCGTCACTCGCAACTGTCCGTCTCACTTCTTCTCTGCCTTCACAACCTTCACCGACTTGATGACCACGTCCTTCGTCGGCACGTTCTCGTGACCCTTGACGGTGTCAGTGTCCACGGCCTTGATCTTGTCCACCACATCCATGCCGTCGATAACGCGGCCGAACACGCAGTAGCCGACGCCGTCGCGGGCCTTCGCCTTGTCGAGGAACGTGTTGTCCTTGAGGTTGATGTACCATTGGGCGCTTGCACTGTCCGGCACGTTGGTGCGGGCCATCGCGAGCGTGCCCTTTAGGTTCGACAGCCCGTTGCCGGACTCGTTCTTGATCGGATCGCGGGCCTTCTTTTCCTTCATGCCCGGTTCAAAGCCACCGCCTTGAATCATGAAGTCGCTGATAACGCGGTGGAAGATGGTGCCATCGAAGTGCTTGTCCTCGACGTATTGAAGGAAGTTTTTCACGGTGCCCGGAGCCTTGTCCTCGAACAGCTCGATCTTGATGCTCCCGTGGTTCGTCTCAACGACGACCACCGGGTTCGCGGCCCGCGCGGTGCCGGCCATCATCCCGACAACCACGAAGCACAGCACTACCAGTTTGACCGAAATCATGGGTTAACCTCCGAAGTGTGTCTCTTCCGTCCGTGCGCCCGAGTGGCGCGACTCACACCCGGATTGTATGCGGAACGCCCGGCAGGTGCGCGATTTCGTTACATCGTTGCGAAAGCCTACGCGAGCGGATACCGTGCTGTTCTATCCCGGAGACTCTCTCATGCGATTGCTCGTCGCCGTCGGTCTGTTCGCCAGTGTCGCCGCCACGCTCGCGGTGTCGCAACCCAACATCACGGTTGCCCAGGAGAAGAAGGACGACAAGAAGAAGACCCAACCGAAGGTGGACCCGAAGACGTTCATCCCGGACGAAGCGACCAAGAAGGTCATCGCCGAGAAGACCGAGGATCTGCGGAAGGCAGTCGCGGCACTGAAGGCGAAGAAGGTCACGGACGACGTGCTGATCGAGGTCGAAATCTACCTGAAGGCGGCCGAGAACATCGTGCGGTTCGAGGAGTGGCTCGCTGCGGCCAGCGTGAAGTGGGCACTGACGACTCTCGACCAGGGACTCGCCCGCGCAAAGCAAGCGGAGGGCGGCAAAGCCGTGTGGCGCGACGCACCGGGCAAGTGGGTCGTGCGCGCGTACCGCTCACAGGTGGATGACTCGATTCAACCCTACGCGGTGTTGCTGCCGACCGAATACGGTAAAGACCCGAAGAAGAAATGGCGGCTCGATATCGTGCTGCACGGTCGCGATGGCGCGCTGACGGAAGCGAAGTTCATCGCGTCGCACGGCGGAGTTGCACCGAAGGATTTGGGCTACGTTCAACTCGAAGTGTACGGTCGCGGAAACAACGCCTACCGCTGGGCGGGTGAAACGGACGTGTTCGAGGCATGGGCCGATTTCGAGAAAAGTTCTCGCGCTGTTGATCGCGAACGTGTCGTTCTCCGCGGCTTCTCCATGGGCGGTGCCGGAACGTGGCACATCGGATTACATATCCCGTCCGAGTTCTGCGTAATCGGGCCTGGCGCCGGATTCACGACCACGCACGGCTACATCGCGAACCTGCCGAAACAGCTTCCCGACTACCAGGAGAAGTGCCTCCACATCTACGACGCGGTAGACTACACCGAGAACGCTTTCAACGTGCCGGTAGTCGCGTACTCAGGTGAGATAGACGCGCAAAAGAAAGCAGCGGACAACATCGAAACCCTGCTGAAGAACTTCAAGGAACCAGTGAAGTTCACGCACCTCGTCGCGCCGGGTCTGGCCCACCAAATGCCGAAGGAGTGGCAGGACAAGGCCGAAGTCGAATACCGCAAGTACGCGGACAAGGGCCGCGAGCGATTTGAGGAACATGTCCACTTCGTGACCTACACGCCCCGCTACCCCGGCACACGCTCCGTGAAGATTCGTCAACTCGAACGGCAATACGAGAAGGCCGTTATCGATTATCGAAGCGGGCCGACGGGCGGTCAAGTCCGCACGATTAACGTCGCGCAGTTTCACGCCCCGCCACTCTTCCTGCCACCGAAATCGACTGCGACAATCACCATCGACGACCAAGAGTTGAAGCTGACCGAAGCGCCGTTCGTGTACATCAAGCGCGACGGCAAATGGACGGCGAGTAAAGAGCGGCCGACCGGACTCGCGAAGGTGATCGGCTTACATGGCCCAATCGATGACGCTTTCTTGCGCCTCTTCTTCGTCGTCGCGCCGTCCGAACAGGGCTATCCCGCTGAGGCGCTCAAGCAATTCGCTGGTGTCTGGGACAAGTATTTCCGTGGCGCGCTGCCGATGCTGAAGCCAGACGACTACAACACGAAAGGGTCTGCCAACCTCGTGCTCTTCGGTAACCCGGACACGAATCCGGTCATCGCGAAAGCGCTTCCCAAGTTGCCGATCACTTGGACGAAGGATGAACTCGTCGTCAACGGCGTCAAGTATGACCCGAAGACGCACGTTCCCGTGCTGATCTACCCGAATCCGCTCACCAATTATTCAAGCTACGTCGTCATCAACAGCGGGCACACGTTCAAGGAAGCGGACCTGAAGGGCACGAACGCGCTGCTCTACCCGCGGCTCGGCGACTGGGCGGTCATCAAGCCAACGCCAACGGAAAAGGATCCGGCCGCGTACGAAGTCGTCGCTGCGGGACTGTTCGACGAGAACTGGCAGTTCCCGAAGAAGAAGTGACATCGCGCCGACGCAGTACGTCGGCTTGGAGGGTGAATCATGTTCCTGTTGCTGCTTGCGCTCGTCGCGCCTGGCGCCGAAGAGAAGTCGTTCGTCGCGCCCAACTCCAAGATCGAAAAGATCTGGGGCGAAGGCGCGTTCACCGAAGGGCCGGCCGAAGGGCCGGACGGGTGTGTCTACTTCTCCGACATCGGCAACCGCGTCATGAAGTTCGACCCGAAGACCGGGAAGACGACCATACACCGCGATCCGAGCGGGCGCAGCAACGGACTGAAGTTCGACGCGAAGGGCCGGCTCATTGCGTGTGAAGGCGCGAACACCAGCGGTGGGCGACGCGTCTCGATCACGGAGAAGGACGGCACCGTGAAGTCGCTCGCGGACAAGTTCGAGGGGAAGAAGTTCAACTCGCCGAACGACCTTACGCTCGACGCGAAGGGCCGCATCTACTTCAGCGACCCGCGGTACACCGGCGACGAGAATCGCGAACTCGACCACGAGTCCGTTTACCGCATCGACACCGACGGGACCGTGACGCGCATCATCAAGGACGTGATGCGGCCGAACGGCCTGGTGATCTCGCCCGACGGCAAGACGCTATATGTGTCGGACTTCGCGAGCGACCCGAAGGGCGCGCGGGCGCTGGTCGCGTACCCGCTGAAGGAAGACGGCACCGTCGGCGCGCGGAAGGTGTTGCACGACTTCGGCAAGGAGCGCGGCATCGACGGCATGACCGTGGCAACGGATGGCACCGTGGTCGCGACCGCGGGCAAGGCGAAGGCCGCGGGCATCTACTTCTTCAGCGCGGAGGGGAAGCAGCTCGCGTTCCTGGCGACACCGGAAGACCCCAACAACTGCTGCTTCGCGGGGAAGGACAAGAAGACGCTCTACATCACCGCGGGCAAGAGCCTGTATCGCGTGGAGTTAACCGTCGCGGGGAAGTGATGTCTTCACCGTAGTCATCACGCTCCGCGTGATGACGCGCTGGAGCGGAGACTGGCTTTTCGGAATCGCAGCAGACGTGCTGTCGCGACATCACGCGGACGTGATGACTACGGTGTAAACCCGCGCGCCATCTCCACGATCGCGCGCACCATGCAACCGGTGCCGCCGGCGTCGAGCGCGGCCGACTCGCCCTCCGCGAACGCGGGACCGGCGATGTCCAGGTGAACCCACTTCGCGTCACCGACGAACTGCTCCAGGAACTTCCCGCCCGCGATAGCCCCGCCCCAGCGCCCGCCGCCGGTGTTCCGCATGTCCGCGACCTTGCTCTTGATCAGCGAGTCGTAACTCGAATCCATCGGCAGCCTCCACGCACGTTCGCCGGCACGCGACACAGCCGCGAGAATCTGATCACCCCAGGCGTCGTTGTTCGTCATGAGGCCCGATGTCTCGGTGCCGAGCGCGACGAGGCACGCACCGGTGAGTGTGGCGAAGTTCACCAGGAAATTCGTTTGCTCGGACGCGAAGCACAACGCGTCCGCGAGGATGAGTCGGCCTTCGGCGTCGGTGGTCAGCACTTCGATGGTCTTGCCGTTACGCGCGGTGAGTACGTCACCGAGTTTCAGCGCGTTACCGCTCGGCATGTTCTCGACGAGCGCGAGTACGCCCAGCACGTTCACGGGGAGCTTCATCTCCGCGACGGCCTGCACGCCCGCGAGAACCGCGGCGGCACCGGCCATGTCGCACTTCATGTCAACCATGCCGTCGGTCGGCTTGAGCGACAGCCCGCCGCTGTCGAACGTGACGCCCTTCCCCACCAATCCCAGAACTGGTTTCCCCGGCGCACCGGTGTAACGCAGGATCGCAAATCGCGCTGGGCGCAGCGAGCCTTGCGCGACACCGAGAAGTGAACCCATGCGTTCGGCCGCGAGCCGCGATTCGTCCCACACCTCCACGTCGAAGCCAGTCACGCGGCCCGCGTCCGAAGCCGCGACCGCGAACGTTTCCGGGTAGAGTTCGCGCGGCGGCGCGTTCACCAGTTCGCGGGCCAGCCACAGCGCGCGCGATTCCGCACGAACGCGCGGCAACTCGGTTTCGCTTCCGCCTACGAGGACGAAGCGTTCAGGAGTGAATCGCGTCGGTGTGGTCTTGCGAATGCCCGGCCCCTGGCACCCCTGCGCCAGCCCGACGCCGACCGCGAGCGTGAACTCCGGTGCCGGCACCGCGAACGCGACCGCCCCCACCTTCTTCGCGGTGATGTGCCGCGCGGCGGCGGAAGCCGCGTCGTGGAGCGTCGCGCGCTTCGCGTCGGTGCGGTTGCCTAGCCCGACGAAGAGTAAACGCTTCGCCGCGATACGAGTGGGATTGAGGATCGGGGCGAGTTCGAGGTGCTTCGCTGCGAAGTCGCCGCGCTCGCGCAGTGCCGCAACGAGGTCGGGCGCCGGGCCGGTGTACGGTTGATCGGCCCACACGCCGACCACAAGCCAGTCGGCTTGCACGCTCGCGTCGGTTTCGGAGGAGACTTCAAATTGCGTCTTGGGGATGTTCAGCATGAAGCTGATTGTACGAAAGCGACATCAGGTAAACGCGTAGCGTGCGCGTCACTTCTTCGGTACGGGTTCAAACAGTTTCAACATATCTTCGACGTTGACGACGAGCTTCGGATCGGTCGCTCGCACCGCGGCGACGAACCGCTTTGCGTCGTCGTTTGGACAACTGAGAGAATAACGAACGATGCCGCGACGGACGATCGGTGCCGCATGCGTCGGCTTCGCGAACTGCGCGAACACGTCCGCGCTCAGATCCCACCAGCCCCACCGCCGCAGGTCTTCGACTGCCTGGTCCGCGAAGTCGCCGTCGGGCAAGAGCGCGGCGCAACACTTCAGCACTTCGAGTTTGCACTCGGCCCCGCGCGTCGCCTGAAGGAATCGCACCGTACTGAGGCTGGAGAGCCGCACCGAGTACGGTTGTTTCGTGTCGCCGAGGACGGTCGCGGTGAGCGCCCATCCGTTCCTCGCGTCGAGCAGCACATAGCCCGCGAGCAACCCGCCGAAGGAGTCACGCACACGCTCCGATAACGGAGATTGTTTCAGGATTTTTTCGAGGAACGCCGCATCGGTCGCGCCACCGCTCACGCCAAGCAAGAAGGCGAACACTCCGAGCCGTTCGCTCGGCGTGTTCTCGTCGCTGATCAGTTTCTGGAGCACTAACGGGGCGAAGTGCTTCGCGGCCTTCGCGATGTCGGAATCGCTGGCACGCGCGAACTCCACGAACGCATCCGCCGCGACGACCGCGTTCACGGAACTGAGGTGGCCGAAGAAGTACGCGAGCCGCGCGGTCGGGTCATTCTCTGGGAGCTTAGCGGCACCCTTGAGGTACTCCACCACGGCTGCGGTCGCGGGCACGCCGCTGCTGTAACTGAGTTTCCCGTCAGCGACGCCGCAGAACGCGATGTAGTCGGGCGGTGTGTCACCGATGACCGGCAGGTAGCCGCGAATCACCAGGACGTTCTGGTTCCCGCGAGCCGGATCATCCTTCAGTGTGCCGCCGATGCTCAGATCGGTGAAGCCTTCGTCGGTCTTCGGGTCGAAACGCGGGTTTTTGAGTTGGCCATGTAGCACGACTTTCGCCTGCGCGTGCTGCATCCGCAAGGTGGGTCGCGCACGGACGTTGTCGCCGCAGAATGTACACGCGGACGCGGGCGGAACACTTAGCGCGAGTGCGGCAACAACGGCGGAGAAGCGGAGCATGTGTATCCCCTGAGCGTGACGCCGACGTGATACACCGACCGCGTGGGGAAAGGGAAGTGGTCTTTGGCGAGCGGGGGACTTACGCCCCCCGCTCGCCAAAGACAACCTCACTTGGCTTGGTGCTGCGTTATGGCCAACTGCCATTTCTCGCCCAAGATAGGCCGGGGCCTCACCGGGGCGCCTTCGGCGGTTCCGGCGGCTTCGGGGCCACTTTCATTTCGTCCTGTAGCAGTTCCTCGACAAGTTTCACCCGCTCCGGGTTCTCCTTACGGATCTTCGCGACGTGCGCGGCGGCCGCGGCATTCTTCGGGTCGGCCCAACTCGCCGCAAGTGCGAACTTCAGGATCGACCGGTTGTTGATCGGCAGCGTGTTGTGCGACTCCTTGTCCGCATACTGCAGCACGATGCCGGTCATCTCCCATGCCTTCCACTTCCGCAAGTCGTCGATGGGCATGTCCGCGAGGTCCGCGTGCGTCAGCAACCGCGACATGCCGTTAAGCACCTGCTGCTTGGTCAGTACGTCGGTGCGATACTCCCAAAAGAAGCGCAGCACCTTCAAGCCGGCGTGCTTGACGAGGAACTCTTTCTCTGGGTCCGCAACGAGCTTCAGCAGGTACTCGAACCCGGCCTTCTTGTCGAGTAGGACGTAGCCCATCAGCATCCCATCCAGTCCGCTGCTGAACTTGCTCTCGGGGGCATCCATCAGTTTGCGCAGTTCCTTCGCGTACTCCGGTTTCCCGGAGTGACCGATGAGCAGTCCGTACAGCCCGAAGCGCGAGGCCCGCGTGTTCGGGTCTTTCAGCCACTTCATCAGCGTGTCGGCCGGCAACTTCGGGGCCAGTTCCGACACCTCCTTGTACTCCGCGACCGCGAACTCGTTGTACGCGTCGCCGCTGATCTCGATCTCGTTGGATTCGAGGTAGTCGAAGAAGTAGCGGAGTCGCGTGGCCGCGTCCTTCTGCTTCACCTCCAACGCGCCCTTCACGTACTCCGGCAGCTTGCTGTCGGTGCCGACAACCACGCCGCGGTACGGGTCCACGTCGCCGTTGACGACATTGAAGAACACCATGTACTTGTATGGCTTGGGGTCCGGCGGCACGAACCGCGGGATGGTGAAGAGTTTCTTCCCCTTCACCATCGCGTGTTCCTTCACGATGGCGTCGATGACCATGTCGGTCGTGCCCTTCGTGGAACCGGGATCTTTAGGGTCCGGGCGCGCGTTGGCAAGCGTGCCGTAGAGGATGAAGTCGGCCTGCGCCACTTCATTCGTGAGCGTCTGACCGGAGGGCGGGCCGCAACCGGGGCACGCGCTCGCATCGGGCGTGAACGAAAGGCCAACGACCACCGCCAGCACGGTAGGGATCAAACAGCGAAGGAACATGGTTGATTCTCCGGGTCTTACCCTCGCCCTGGCTTTGCGGGGAGAGGAGGCGAGGCGTTGCGAGACGGGTGAGGGGCTCTGGCGCGGCGGAAAAAGAACCCCTCGCCCCGCTGCGAAGCGCGGCGACCCTCTCCCGCAAAGGGAGAGGGGCAAAAACGTCACACCGCCATTATTCCGGTTCGCCGCACTTCACCAAAGAAGCAATCCCGCACACGGGCGAGAATATCACGACGTTAGACCGGCTTCGAGGTCCGCGAGGCGCCGCTCCACGAGCGCAATCGCGGGCTTCACGTGTTCCGGCAACCCCTGGCGGATCGCGTCGAGGTAGAATTTCGTTTTGCCCACAGTCTTCTTGCGCCCGCCAGGCGAGAGGTGCTTCGAGTCGCCGAGGTTGTCGTAGAGGTCCGCGAGTTTGAGTGCCTTCACCTGCCAGTCTGCCACGGCGAGTCCCTTCGCGTACGCATCCTCGCGCGCGTCGTGCGGCAGTCGCATGTCCTTGGTCAGCGCCGCGACCCAGGTCGCCACGTCTTCGCCGAACCGCTCGATGATGTCGTCGCGGTCGGTCGCGGTGTCTTCGATGGTATCGTGAAGGAGCGCCGCCGCGAGCATCTTGGGGTCGTCGAAACCGAACGTGTGCCGCACGACGAGGCACACGCGGAACACGTGACTCACGTACGGTGTTTGGTTGTCCTTGCGTTTCTGGTGCTGGTGCGCACGCGCGGCAAACGCGGCGGCTTCAAACGGCATGTCAGCGGGGAGATTAGTGTTCGTTGGCATGATGGAATTGTAGCAGAGAAGCGCCCGTGACCACGCTCTTCGCGCCGCTCCGTCGGTCTCGCGCTCGCGCCCTGGCCGCGCTACCCCTCGTCTTCTCGGGTCCGCGCCGCGACCTGGCGCGACGCAACTCCCACCGGCAACAACTTCGGACGCGGCACCACCACACCGGTGATGCCACCGTGCGCGACCCACAGTTCGCGGTAACCGGCTCGTAGGAACTCGAACAGCTCTGGAGCTGGGTGGTCCGCGAGGTAGTCGTCCACCAGCTCCGCCATCCGCGAATCGTATCGGTCCTTCGAGTGCGAGTGTACCGTGTAGCGCCCAGGGTGGCGCCGCAGGTCGCCGTCGAACGTGGGACCGACGTGGTACAGTTCGTGAAAAACCGTGATGAGCTGCTCGCGGAACGGCTGGTCGAGGAACCGCGGCAGGCAGAACGTCAGCAGGTACATCATCTCATGGCCGTCCACGAAGAACCGCTGCACCTGGTAGTCAGTCGGGCCGTGGCGCCGGGTAAGTGCACCGTCGCGGAACCGCAACGGCGTGACGCGGGCCTGCAGCCCATACCGGCTGCGGTTGCGGCTCGGGGTGAAGGTGACCAACACACGCGGCATGTGAACGTGGCACAGCGCCTCGCACCGGGCGGCCACGTCTTCGCAGAGTATTCGCATCCGATCGGTGAAATCGAGTGCGGTCTCGGGTATGGGGTCCGGCATGCGCTGACGCGCGCCGTCCGGAATCACCCAGCGGGTTGGGAGCGGGCGTCGGGCGTCCCACCGCAGTTCGAGCGGGAGCGGGCGGCTACGGTTCCGTGTGCCGGTCATCCGTCGGTTGATCCATCGTGTCTGGGCGAGAGGGGACAGGGTGCCATGCTAGGGCGGAACCCCAAGCGGGTCAACGACGTATCCCTCGCGTGCGGAAACCGGTTCGCGCCACCGCGAAATTTCGCTGAAGCCTCGCCACCCATCCGACCGATACAAGCGGCAACACCGGATGCCCCGTCAGGGGCGCGGTTAACTGTCCGTAATGTACAGCGAGCGAGGATCCAGATGCGAACCAATCGGCGGTGGCTGGCGAGCGTCGCGGCCTTGCTCGTGCTGACCCTGACGTGTTCGAGCGGGTGCCAAACGGTGATGGGCGGCATGACGCTGCCCAGCGGGCGGTATCTGGACCACTTCCCACAGTACTTCGCACCGGACCCGGCGTTCCCGCTGCCGCGTGAGCTGGCAAGCCAGGAAGACCCGGACGGCGCCGCCCGGCGCGGCGGCCCGGTTCTCGGCGGTCCTGCCCCAATCGGCGCCCCAGCACCCGGCGGGCGCTAGGTAACTCAAGGTAGGCAACTCGCTCCGCGAGTTGCGCGATGGTGGTCGTGGTGCGTTCCGCCCGTTGCGAAGGTGTCACTCGCGGAGCGAGTGACCTACCTTGGACTGCGACGAACGCGCACCGCAGGTCGGCTTGATTTCCCTCCCACAGCCCGCTATTTCCCCCGCTCGAAGGAAAATGAGTCCTTCCGCCTAACGACACGGATGTCGCAAGGTACGGACCGGCTCCGGTTGTCTTCACGGTGGGGAGCGGAAACATGGCGCAAGGAACGCGCGGACGGTGGGTGCGAGTCGCGACGACCGGGTTGGGGGTGCTGCTCTGCACCGGCCTCGTCGGGTGCCTGAACTCCGACAAGGACAAGAGAGACAAACTCACCAGACAGCCGACACAGGGGCTGCACGGCACACCCACGATCGGGCCGAACGGGCTGCCGATCACCAAGAACGGGCAGCCGAACAACCAGTTCGGCGCCGGAGGCGTCATCCAACCTGCTGGTGGCGTTGGCGCGGCGCGCCCTGGCGGCGGGACGCCCCAGCCCGGCTCCAACCCGAACTACAATCCCAGCAGTTGGGTGCAACCGGGTGCGGGAGGGCAGCCCGGCGTACAAGCGCAGCCGATCGGCGTGAACGTGCAACCGGTCGGCGTGGACCCGCGCTGGAACGGGATGAACACCAACCCAGTCGCGCCTAACTACGGCCTGGCGAGCGCGCCCGCGTACCCTGCGCACCTCGACCCACTGCCGCCGCCACCGCCGGGTTCCCCGACCGCGTCCGGGAGCGGGTTCACGGTGCAACCGCCGACGAATAACTTCGCCCCAATCCCGCCTAGCGCACAGCCCGCGGTCGGGTTCGGTAACGGCACGATGCTCTTCGGGAGCAAGTGAGTCGAACCAACGTCTCGCCCAGGGTCATTCCTGGGCATTCTTCGTTTGTCGACGCTTCACGAACCGGGCCGCGACGTAACCCGCCTTGAAGCCCGCGTCGATGTTCACCACGCACACACCGGCCGAGCAACTGTTGAGCATCGTGAGCAACGCCGCGACCCCGCCGAACGCGGCCCCGTAGCCGATGCTCGTAGGGCACGCGATCACGGGACAATCAACCAACCCTCCCACAACACTCGGCAGCGCGCCGTCCATCCCCGCGACCACGATCACCACGTCCGCCGATGCGAGTCGCTCACGCTGCCGCAAGATGCGGTGCAATCCGGCCACACCAACATCAACGATTAGTTCCACATCCACGCCCATGACGCGCGCCGTCACGAGAGCCTCCTGTGCAACGGGCAGGTCGCTCGTGCCCGCAGTCACGACGTACACCTTGCCGGTTGGCACAGGTCGTTCGCCCAGGAGCGGCAGCCAGAACGTGCGCGCGAGCGGGTCCTGCTCCGCATGCGGGAAGTGAGTCGCGAGGTGTGCCGCTTGCTCGGCGCTGATTCGCGTCACGAAGCAATCTTGCCCGGCTTCCGAGAGCCGCCGGACCGCGCCTTCCACCCATTCCGCCGTCTTGCCCTCCGCGAACACCACTTCCGGAAACCCGCACCGCTGCTTGCGGTCGAGGTCCAGCGTGGCGAAGCTCAGTTCCGCGACCGACGCCTGACCCAGCCGTGCCGCGGCATCGCTCACGTCGATTGCGCCGGTCCGCACACCTTCCAGGAGTTGTCGTAGTTCGTCTGAGGTCATTGGATCTCGCTTTGCGAGGGTGCCGCTCGCGGAGACGCGAGCGGCAAGTGCAACTTGAACAAATTCCGGTGACTCGCGAGAAATACTGAATTCTCGCGCCCGCAGAGCCGATACACCCGATACAGCCCGCGCTCCGCGAGGCACTCCGTTCCGCACGTTGGGGATGAGTAATGACGTTCGCCGCCGCCCTTATCGGGCTAACAATGGGCCAGCCGCTCGGCCCCGATTACTACCCGATGAACTCACGCACCATCAAACTGCCCATTGAGTACAAGAAGGACCGGAACACCATCCGGCAAGTAGTCCTGTACGTGGCCCGCAACGGCGAGAACACGTGGTACCAGGAAGGGTCCGTCTCCCCCGATAAAGACGCCTTCGTGTACGTTGCGAAGGACGACGGCGTGTACTGGTTCAAGATGCAGATCGAGGACTTGAAGGGCAACAGAGACCCGTCCGACCTGACCCGCGACCCGCCCGACCTGAAGATGGTAATTGACACCACCGCGCCTCAGGTCCGCGTGACCAATGCAAAGCGGACCGGCGACGAGATCGTGGTCGAGTGGGCCATCGATGACAAGTTCCCGAACGACGCGGAGACGAAGGTTCACTTCCGCGCGTCGGGCAACCCGAGTGCATTCTGGCAGGAGGTCACGCTCCCGGCCACGTCGCGAACCGGCGTGAAGTTCCCGAGCGGGATCAGCGACGGCGTGACCGTGAAGATCACCGCGATCGATGTCGCGGGGAACAAAACTGAGATCACACGCGACCTCCCATCCGGGAATGCCACCACCAGTTTGAAGGATCCACCGGCGATCACTTACCCCGTTCCTGCTGTGCCAGACGGGCAAGGGCCACTGCCGCCGGACATCGGTCCAGTCGGTCCCGGTCCGATCCCGATCGGACCGGGGTCAATTGTGGCGCCACCGCCGCCGATCAAGCCGTACCAACCGATTCCCAATGAAAACACCGGGACGTTACTTCCCAACTACCCGCCGCTGACGAACGGCCCGAAACCGCTCGAAACGCTGGACCCAAAAGCCCCGCCCGCACGACCTGCGACTCACGCTGGCGCGTGGAGTGGCGCTCCGCCCGCAGTCGAATTGACCCGCGCGCAGGCGATCAACTACCCGCGTTTCGACCTCGGCTTCGACCTTGAGCAACGCGGCCCGTCCGGTATCAGTCGCGTCGATTTATGGGTGACGCGCGACGACGGCCGATCGTGGCGGAAATGGAGCCAGCACGACGGCAAGGGCGGCGCGGTCCGCGTCGCGCTCGACGCGAAGGAAAACGAGCAACTCGAAGGCAACTACGGGTTCCGGTTGGTGCCCGTGAGCGGGGCCGGGTTGAGTGAGCGAGAACCCGGCACCGGAGACGCCCCGGACATGCGCGTGGTGCTCGATGTGACCCCGCCGCAGATCGACCTGTACGCGCCCATTTCGGACCCTAACGCACTGGACACGCTCATCATTCAGTGGAAGGCCGCCGACCGCAACTTCGGTGACGACCCGATTACACTGGAATGGAGCGATTCGGCCGCTGGTCCGTGGAAGCCGGTCGCGACGACGGGCACCGACCCCGTGGTGCTGGCCACAGCAGTGAACACCCCGATCGCGCGCCGTCTGGCGAACACCGGGCAATACGGCTGGCGCGTACCTGCGGGCGTTCCGGCTCGCGTGTACCTGAAGGCCTCGGCCCGCGACGCCGCCGGCAACGTGAAGGAGATCGTCACCCGCGAGCCGATCCTGGTGGATCTCACCAAACCGCGGGCGAAGATCAACGGCATCGTGCCGCCAGATGCGGTCCGTCCGTAGTGCAACGGACCGAGGATTGAAGTCGTGTATCGGTTTGATACTGCATGCGGTCGTGAGTGAGTCGTTGGCCCCCTCGCCCCGCAAAACCGCGGTGAGGGGAAGACCTCAAACCTACCCGCGTGCAGTGTAGCCGAAGGGGCTCAAACCCACCTCGCCACCTCACTCGACTGCTGATTCTTGGCAATCGGGAGCGAAATTGGAGGGGCTTGCGCTGTGGACTTGTAACTCAGCCGCGTTCGGCCGAGTTCGCGTCTTCCCCGTCGATGAGTTTCTGTAACTTTTTGGCGATGGGTGAGAGCTTCATTGTTCCGAAGGAACCCTCCTGGCGTTGAGCCTTC
>SXID01000174.1 GCA_005772955.1 Planctomycetia bacterium | reverse complement strand
GTGTTGGTGGACGAACCGATTCTCGACATCCGCGACGGCCGGCACCCGGTTCTCGATCAGCTTCTGCCGCCGGGCACGTTCGTCCCGAACGACGCGACCTTCGGCCCGGAGGGCGGCACGTTCTGGCTCGTCACCGGGCCGAACATGGCGGGGAAAAGCACGTTCCTGCGGCAAGTCGCGCTCATCACGTTAATGGCGCACGTCGGGAGTTTCGTCCCGGCGAAGAGCGCGACAATCGGCATGACGGACCGCATCTTCACACGCGTTGGCGCGAGCGACGAACTCAGTCGCGGGCAATCGACGTTCATGGTGGAAATGACGGAGGCCGCGAACATCCTGAACAACGCGACCCCGCGAAGCCTCGTGATTCTGGACGAGATCGGGCGCGGCACCAGCACCTACGACGGGGTTTCGCTCGCCTGGGCGATGACGGAGTATCTTCACGACGTACCGGGTTGCAGGGCACTGTTCGCCACGCACTACCATGAACTCGCACAACTTGCGTCCGCCCTGCCCCGCTTGCGGAACTACAACGTGTTGGTGCGCGAGTTAGAAGACGAGATCATCTTCCTACACAAGATCGCGCCGGGCAACGCGGAGCGCAGTTACGGCATCCACGTCGCGCGGCTCGCGGGCGTACCGAACGTCGTACTAACTCGCGCGAACGCAATTTTGGTGACACTGGAAAAGCAGCACGAACTACCGGGCGTTTCGGCCCCGCGACCGCCGACGCCTGTCGCACAGGTACCGGCGGTCGCGGAACCTGTGGTAGGAGTGGTTCCTGTGACACAGCCTCTTGTGGTTGAAGAGCCACGGCAGAAGGCGAAGATTGTGCAACCGCCCGAAGCGCCGCGGCGGAAGCCGAAGCCCCAACCGAGCAGCCCGAGCCTGTTCGGAGACTCCGAAGACGTACCGTTCTAGGCAAACGAACGAACCGGGCCGCAGTTGACGCGTGCAACCTCCGGTCCCACAATCGCTGAACACGATCCGCCGGAACCCGGTGCCCGCACATGAATGTTCCCCTGCCAAAGTACGTCGAACGCGGGCCGATCCCCGATGTCGCGTGGATCCCGCTGAAGTTCTTCAACGACGCTCGCGGGTGGCTCGTCGAACTGTTCCGCAACGACCTTGTGCCGCCCCAGTTCCATCCGCTCATGGCGTATGTCTCCATGACCAGGCCTGGTGTCGCACGCGGCCCTCACGAACACGCGGACCAGGCCGATTACTTCTGCTTCACGGGACCGTCCACGTTCCGCGTCTACCTCTGGGACGCACGCAAAGATTCGCCGACGTTCGGCTTGAAGGAGGTGCGCGAGGTAGGCGAGAACACGCCGTTCGCGCTGATCGTGCCCGCGGGCGTCGTTCACGCGTACAAGAACGTCGGGGACAAAGACGGGTGGGTGTTCAACGCCGCGAACCGACTGTACGCGGGGTGGCTAAAGCAAGAACCAGTGGACGAAATCCGCCACGAGAAAGACGCGAACAGCCCGTACCAACTGGATTGAGGTGCTCGTCGGTTCACGCGACCCGCACAAAGCCCACCGAGTTGTCCGCGTCGGACGAAAAAGACCGCCGGGATTACGCTTGACGCAGGTCAACGACTGCGCGTACAGTCAGACAAACGACTGATTGACGTGTGTTGTTGCGGGGTTCTCCCGTGCGTCACAAACGGCTGATTCTCGTGGTGCTTGTCGCGTCCGGCTTCGCCGTCGGCGCCGCGACCCTCACCACACGCTGGACGAACCGGAATGCACAACCGCCGCCCACCATTTCTGAACAACCGACACTGACCGTCGATCCCGCACACCTCGACTTCGGCGAAGTCTGGGAGACGGATAAGTTTGAGTGGTCGGTGGAGATACAGAACCGGTCGGCGCGCAGCCTGACGATCAAGCGACTGACGAGTTCCTGCTCTTGCACGTCGATGTCGCCGGGGCAGTTCCAACTCGATCCTGGGGCGACGCAGAAGATTCAACTCATCATCGATCTGACCAAGTTCCGTGACGGGACTGCGGCAGTTGAGATCGAACTCGCCGCCGAAACCGTTGACCCCCAGACCAACCAGACGTTCCCGCGCCGGGTATGGGTGTTACGGGGGAGTCGGCGACAACTTCTCACCGAACGTGCCCGCTTCCTCGGGGTCTACTCTGCGGTCAACGCTCCCAATCGCTGGCAAACCGCGATCCGGCTTTCGCAGCCGGTGGCTAGTTTGACGGTCGATTGCACCGGAGACTTCCGGGTGACGGCGGTCGAGCGGATCGCGGCGGATGTGGACGTGCGACTGGAGTTTGAACTGACGCAGCCCGTTGGTGTCGGGACGAAGCGCGGCGTTGTCTCTGTCAGCGCGCGAGCGGGAGGTGCGGAATTGCCGCCCGCACAACTGACGATCAAGGCCGAGATCACCAAGGACATTGTGGGGAACCCCCCGGAGGTCGTCCTGGGTGGGGTGGCGGTCGGAGCCGACGCGGACGCGCCGGTCACGCTGGTCTCGCGCAGCGACACCCCGTTCCAGGTACTTGGTGTCAGCGGTGGCCCGGAACTGGTGATCGATCGCATCGGGGACACGCCGAGTTACCGGGTGCGGCTCTCGGCCCGGACGGCTGGCTACACGACGCGGACGCTCGAATTCCAGGTCGCCGCCGCCGACGGCCGGTACCCGGTCTCCGTTGATGTGTCGTACCTCGGTGTTCGTGGGGGCAAGGACCGATGAACAGTCACGACGGGTCGAGTCGGCGCGTGCTCCGGCAACACACTATGGTCGTTGGGTGTTTGTTCGTGGGCGTCGCCGTCTTCTCCGGTCCGGCCAAAAGCCAACCCCCACTGCCAACGATGGCCGAGATCGAGGCGAAATGGCGGGCGCGGGAGGACAAGACTCCGTCCTTCCGGGTCTCTTGGGAGGCGAGGAGGACTCTGCCAAAGGGCGTGTTTGACATCGTCGTCCAACTTTCGGGGGAACCGGGGAAGACGGGTCCGGCCCCGCGGACCGACACGATCGTCGATGAGAAGGGGGCGCTCCTCGTCAGCGGGAAGAAGTTTCGCCTGGACCTCGACACCACGACTTGGTCGGTGAAGGAAGAGACGATCCGGCCGACTTCAATAACTCACGTGTCCGACGGGGTGGCTTACACACACTACCTCCGCAAGTCCGAAGTTTTCGAATACGGAACAGCACACCAAAAAAAGCTCGATACCAAGGGTGCCGCCCCGATCCTCCAACCACAAGTCTTGGTGCCCGTCGTCCTCGCTTTCCGCGGGAGAGACAGTTACTTCGCGGGGCGACCGCTCGGCGAGTTTCATGTCAAGCGGAGAGTTCCGGTCAGTGGGCGGGATTGCGTCGAACTCGTCTACGAGAGCCGCAGTCAGAATCTGACCGAGACGCTGCTTTTGGACACCCAACGCGACTACATCCCGCTGCGGGCGGCGACCCAATCCGGGAACATGGTGGTGAGCCAGGTCGATATCACCTATGTTCCGGTGCCCGAGTTCGGCTGGGTACCGCAATCGTGGGAGTGCGTTCTTCGGTCGTCCCCGACGGCAATTCGGGAGTCGTGCAAGGTTCACAAGACCACTGTCGAGATCCTCGCCGATCCCGCTTCGGGCGAGGAGTTCCAAGTGGCTCTGGACCCGGGCAGTCGGGTGATCGACCGCACCGGCGAGAAGGTGAAACACAGCGTCGTCCGCCCAGATGGGTCAGCTGGGAGCAGCGTCGCAGTCGGCGACGGCGGACGAGCGCCGCTGTACGAAGATCTTGTTGCAAAGAACGACGCCCAGGCACAGGTGAATTGGTACGTCTGGACGGCGATCGGTTCCGTCGCCGTGCTGGTGGTCTTGCTGACCTACCGGTGCTGGCCGCGTTCGTCGAAGCCCCCGGTCCCAGCGCCCTGACACCCAGAGGAGGATCACGCGTGAAGCGGTGCCTGTTTAGCGCGCTTCTGTTCTTTGCGATGGTTGCTTACGTCCAAGTCTCGACGGCCGCGCCCGCGCCTGTGGACTGTATCGTGCGGTGCTGGATGACCAAGGAGTTCTATGCTTGCACCGGCAAGACGTACGTCAAGTACAGCGAGAAGACCTGCACCTACTGCAACCAAAAACTCAACGACAACTGCCGCAGCGAATACCCTGAGTTCCCGGGGCGGTTCTGCACGGTGACCGACGTGAGGGCATCGGTCTGGCTCGGCACTACCGGGACCATGTGCCCCTGTCTGCCGACGAGCAACGGGGTCGAGGCGTGGATGACGGGAGGCTACGGGAGCGAGATCCCAGGGCCCGTCCTCTGGGATTGCATCGAAGAGACCTGATCGGACGGCATTCAGTCGGGCAGGGTCCTCCGATCAACCGTGGTGCGAACATGGCACGTTCAGGCCGACACCCGTCCTCGCCGTACGGTCGCGCCGCGGTTACGCTCCTCGAACTCCTCGTCGTCGTCGCGATCATCGCGCTCCTGACGGCGCTCCTGCTGAGCGCGGTCCAGCGCGTCCGGGGAGCCGCAGCCGCAGCCAGTTGCCGCAACAACCTCCGTCAATTGGCCCTCGCGCTCCACGACTCCGCGGGGGTTCACGGCCACTATCCGCCGGGGGTCAGCGGCGGGGACGCCAAGCAGCCACACCCGTACATGGGCTGGCCCACGCGAGTCCTTCCTCACCTCGGGGAATCGGCGCGGTGGGAACAGGCGCACCTCGCCTACGCGGCGGACCGCAACTTCCTCCATGTCCCCCCGCACGACGGGTTGACCCAAACTGTTCGGGTCTTCGCCTGTCCGCTCGATCCCCGCACGCACGCTCCGCAAACCCTTCCTCGGACCGCGCTCGTGCGTGGACTGACATCGTATTCGGGGGTTCTCGGCACGCGGTCGGCCGCCGCCGACGGACTCCTTTACCTGGACTCTCGGGTGAAACCGGGTGACACCCCCGACGGGGCGAGCAACACCCTCCTAATCGGCGAACGCCCCCCGAGCGCCGACCTGCAATTCGGCTGGTGGTACGCAGGGTGGGGCCAAGATCAGGACGGCGACGCGGACATGATCCTCGGTGTCCGGTCGGCGCCGAACAACAGCGCGTTTGATGGCTGCCCCCGCGGCCCACAGCCCTTTGCCGCGGGTACGATCACCGACCAGTGTTCCGCCCTGCACTTCTGGAGTCCACACGCGGGCGGGGCGCACTTCGCGTTCGCGGATGGGAGCGTGCGGTTCCTCCGGTACTCTGCTGACGACATCCTCCCCGCACTCGCCACCCGCGCCGGCGGCGAAGTCGTTGCCGTACCCGAGTAGCGAATCCCGCCCACGCGGTTCGACCTCTCACTCCCCCCGCGACAGCACGCGCCCGGCACGCCACCACAGCGCGGCACCCACAAGCGCACACACACACGCGGCGACCAGGAACGCCCGAAACAACACCTCCGGCGGAACCGGTGATTCGCCGGTTACCAAACTCCACGCGCCGACCGGCCAGCCCACCACCAGCATCGTCACCGGGAGCAGCAGTCGGAACGCACGCACGTCGCCTGGGCAGCGCACCGTGAGCCACGCGCCCAGCGCGATCACGAACCCGATGCCGCTCGCAGCAAGCACGGCCGCAGCCAGTCCGACCTGCACTCCGGCGTCCGCAATGAACGCCATCCCGACAGCGGACACGGCGACCGCGGCGAACACGGTTCCGCGCTCGGCGTGCGCCTGAACCTTCGCGCGCAACAGTGCCCGCCGATCGAGCGTCGTGCAGAGCAACACATCGAGTGTGCCCCGGAACCGCTCGCCCGCGATCGCCCCGCTCAGACCCACCGCGAGCGGCAACAGATACCGGCCCGCCGCGAACACACCCGCGCTCATCAGCAGCCAGCCGCCCGACTCCAGCGTGCCCGGTCGCGGGGTCAGGCGCTCCGCTTGCGCCGGGTCGAAGCTCTTCGCCACGCGAGTGAGGAGCGTCCACGCCCCACCGACGAACAACAGCGCCGCGGCCACGGTCGCCAGCGTGCCCGCGACTTTCGAGACCGTTGGCAGCGCCCAGGCCGGGCGCCAGCCCACGCACCGCTCTTTCCACAACACCGGGTCAGAGGCGTCGAGGGGCGGCAGGTCACGCGGGGCGTCGTGTTCCGGTTGAAGCAGCGGCGGTTCGGCCGGGCGTGGTGGTTCCGGGTACGCGGTCACGGGCGGCGGTCCCGCGGTCGCGTCGCGTAGGCGCAGCGACCGCGCCGCGTTCACGAGGAACGCGACACCAACGAGCGCCTGAATGAGTGGGTAGCCGAAGGCCGCGGCGCAGTACCCCAGGTCGCTGAGCGGGTCACGCGCGACGACGGCGAGCACATTGAACGGCGTGGCGAATACGAGCGGCGGAACGAAGGCGCCGCACGCGACCACGGCGACGCGCCCGTACGCGCGCAACACGGCCGAGCGCAGGTCCGGCGCGTGACATGCCGCGTTCACACCGATCGCCGCGCACAGCACGACGGTCCCGGAGGTGATCGCGTATCCTGCGGCGAGTAGACCGAGATTCACACCGCCGAAGAGTTGCGTGATCATCAACACCGGCAGACCAGCGAAGAGCGCGGCGAGTACGAACGCGATCCGCCCCACAGCCTTCCCGAACACGATCTCGCGATCGCTCAGAAGTGTCGTTAACAGGATCGGGAGCGTCTGCCGGTCCTTCTCTTCAGCGACCGCGGACGCGGCGAGCGCGGGTGTGACGGCGACGATCGCGGCAAGTTGCGCTTCGAGCAACATCAGCGCGAACGCGCCCGCGAACGCGGCGGACTCGGCCGGCGAGAGGATGGGCGTCCGTCCGAGGAACATGTCGCGCACCGGGAGCGGCTGGAACCAGTATGCGCCGAACGCGAGGAACGCGAGGAGGAGTGTGTACAGGAGAACCAACCGCACGCGCATGGCCTGGCCGCGCTGGGCCAGCCGGCGCATTTCCCACCCCGCAAGCGATCCGACCGAGCCGAAGGGCCACACCTACTTGTCCCGGTCTTGCAGGCCGAGCGCGACGCCCGCCTTGCCGAACGGAATAAGAACCTTCGGCCACGCGCTCACGTCTTTGACTTCGCCGGAGCGGTCACCGGACACCTTTGCGTTCTGCCGGGCAACCCACAGCCGCCCCCACGCATGCCCAGCGCGGAACTCCTTTGGCTTGTCGACTGGCGGCGGTTCCGCCCACGCCTCGTCGGCCTTCTCCTTCGGTGCCGCCGCGATCCGCAAGTGAACCGCGCTGCCGTTCGCCCACGCTCTCAGCCCGTCGTCCGTGATGAGTTTGGCGAATTCCTTCGCCTGATCGTGCTTGCCCTTCTCCGCCGCAATCTGAGCGAGCCGAAACACAGACGCGGGAGAAATCTCCTTCTTCCCCTTGTTTGCGGCAACAATCCCGATGGCCACGCTGAGCGCCGCGTCCGGTTCCGCGGACCAGTCCGCGCAGAGGACGAGCGCCCGCAGTTGGCCCTCGAGCGAGGCGGGCCGCTGCGCCAGTTTCAGTGCCTCGTCGGACTGATTGTCCAACAGCATCTTGCCGACGTAGGCGAGCCGGGACGGGTCCGAAACCGGGTTGGTCGTTGGCGGTGAAGCAACCCGTGGCGACTGCGCAATGTCGAGCGCGAGGAAGAGCGTCTGCGCGGACGCCGGTGTTGGGACGCCCTTCACCAGTTCCGCGCCGCGAGTCTTCAGGTCTTCGGCCACCTTGCGCGGCAGTTCGGAGTTCTTGTCGGCTCGCAGGATCTCGAGCGCGACCACGGCTTTCGCCTCGTCTTGCTCCGGTGGGTTGAACAGCGCCAGCGGGATCAGTTCGACGGCGAGGAACGCTTGCTCCCGCTTGACGAGTTCACGCGTCAGCCGCCGGGCGAGGTGGTTCTTGAAGTCAAATTCGGCGCTCTGCACGATCGCGAGCGTCTGCCGCACTTCGTCGAGAACGGTGTAGACGCGTTCGTTGAGCCGGGCTTTCAGGTCGGTGTTCGGGTACCAGCGGATGCGGAGCTGGTCGCGCGCCTGCTGTTCAGTCCCGCCCAGCGCGAGCAGCGCGACAGCCAGTTCGCCGGCCACCGCGTTGCGGGCGTACCCCGGTGGCGCCTTGCGGATCGCGTCGCGTGCGTCGGCGAACTGCTTCTGCGCGTCCTTCAGCTTCTTCGGATCGTTCTGCCGTACCGCGTGTTCGCCACCGGCCATGAAGAGGATCGCGGAACACAGCGCTGTTTCGGGCGGCGCGTCGGCGGCCGGAATCGCTTTCGCGAACTCTTCCTGCGCCTCCTGGATCAGCCGGTCTTCCTTGCTCTCGGTGCGCGACTTCAAGAGGTACGACACACCGTACACCAGGCCGGCCACCAGTCCGAGAGCCGCGAGTACGAACATCACTTTCTGTTTGAGCGGGCGCGGCTCCAGTTCCTCACCGGTCGCGTCCGCATCGCGCAGCGCCTGGCCACCCACCATCTTCGTGTCGGCCGCGTCCTGTACGCCTTCCAGTTTCTCGAAGTTCTGCTTCGCGCCCTCGGGCAACTTGGTGTTCTTGATCCGCCAGTCCTGTGCTGCGGTGTCCTTCGGCTCGGGGATCTTGATCCGCTGGCGGCACTCTGGGTTCGGACAGAGCGTGTTCTTGCCGGCTCGCGCGATCAGTTCGGTCCATTCGTGATCGCAGTGCGGGCACTTGACCGGGATTATCCTTGCGGCCTCGTCCTGCTCGACCTTCGCCTGTTCGTCGGCGAGTGCGGCCCGCGCCTCGGCTTCTTTCGCTGCCATCTCCTCGGGCGACATCGCGTCCGGCCCGTCGTCCGGAATCGTGACCGGTTGCGGGATCACGATCTTGTTGCGACAGGTTTTGCAGGTGGCCGACTTTCCGGCCAGTTCATCCTTCAGCCGATACGCATGAGCACAGTGAGGACAGTTAAACTCGATCGCCATGGTCGGGGGTCCCGCGGACGCGTCGGTGATCGGGAGACATGTTGACCCATTATCCGGCGAATCGTGGGGAGAGGCAATCCAGCAGTCGCGAAGTGGTTCGATTGTGAAACGAACGCACGCCACCCCACCACTACTGAGTGGAGATTCGACCCGTATTTGGGCCGCCGACCTCGCCAGGGTGGTGTAACAGAATCTCGCTGTTGCGGGTGGAATCTGAGCGATTGGGGTGCGGAAGGTTCCGTTGCGAATCCCAAGTTGCCCGCGCATAGAAGTGGCGTAAACCCTTACTTTTGAAGAGCGGGATACGAGAGTCGAACTCGTCTCACAGCCTTGGGAAGGCTGGGCACAGCCGATATACCAATCCCGCGTCACCCAAATATTACCTCCTGCCGCGCCGCGGGCAAGGGTTCTTTCCATTTCTCGAGGCTCACGCGCGTTCCGTGCGTGGCTGGAATCGTGGGTGTTGGTGTGGTTCGTGTGAGCGATGCACCGAAGGGAACACGTACTGCCAGTTCCACTCTCCCGCCGCGTTCGGATACTTCCGCTCCAGAGCCGTCGACTCGACGAGCTGCGACGCTTGCGCGTTGCGCTCACGCGCACACCGCCCCCTCGCCACCGGGGACGAGACTTCGATGTCTGCCCCGCATCCCGAAGCCCTCACAAACGGGACACCCCTTCGGGGGTGAGCCAGCCGCCTTGAATGGCCGTGATTGCGGGTACGAATGAGCATTGGGACCGGTCGGGTAGCCACCCGACCCACCGCCATCCCTTCGGGGTGCGCCGTGCGCGTCCGAATACGTGTTGGGTGCAGCCGCCGAGTTTGTCCGGCGAGCAACACCGCGGCGTGATCGCCACAAACAGAGCGTCAGAGAAACTCGTCCCTACTTGGCTACCACGCTTTGTTCAACCAACAGGGCGACGCACGGATTGATCTTGGGCAAGGTAGCTTGGTTGGGTATGGATCGTGCTCCTCTGTGTGGAGCCGCTCATGGCCCGATCGCTGGTCGAACGTCTTGGCGAACTGACCGACCCACGCGACCGGCGAGGGCG
>SXID01000173.1 GCA_005772955.1 Planctomycetia bacterium | reverse complement strand
CTTCGGTGGCGAGGTCGAGCGTATCCTCAAGATGGCCGACGGCGCATTCGTACTGGTGGACGCGGCCGAGGGGCCACTTCCGCAGACGCGGTTCGTGCTCAAGAAGGCGTTCGCCTCCGGCCTTCGGCCGATCGTCATCATCAACAAGATCGACCGGCCGGACGCCCGCATCGCGGACGTTCATGCGCTCATGTTCGACCTGTTCATCGAACTCGGTGCCGACGACGAGACGGCCGTCTTCCCCGTTATCTACGCGAGTGGTCGCGCCGGGATCGCCACCACCGATTTGGACGTGGAGCCGAAGGATCTCAGCCCGCTGTTCGACGCCATTCTCAACAAAGTGCCCGCTCCAGACGTGGACGAGAACGCCCCACTCCAGATGCAGGTGGCTGCACTCCAGTACAGCGAGTTCGTCGGCAAGATCGCCATCGGTAAGGTGTTCGCTGGCAAGATTCGCAAGAACCAGAAGGTGTCGGTGGTGAAGCAGAAGGACGGGTCCGTGTTCCTGGATACTGTCGTTCAGGTGCTGGAGTTCGACAGACTCGCGAAGCGGGAAGTAGAAGAGATCCGTGCCGGCGATGTGTGCGCCATCATCGGCATTGACGACGCCGACATCGGCGACACCATCTGCGAGGTCGACAAGCCGAAAGCCCTCCCGCCGCTGACCATCGACGAACCGACGCTCGACATGGTGTTCAAGGTGAATGACAGTCCGTTCGCGGGGAAAGAGGGCAAGCCGCTGACCAGTCGCGAACTGCGCGACCGGCTCGACCGCGAACTTCAGCACAACGTCGCGCTGCGAGTTCAGCCGGGCGCCCGCGAGAGCGAGTTCATCGTCAGCGGGCGCGGGTTGTTGCACCTCGGCGTGCTGCTCGAAACGATTCGCCGCGAGGGCGGCGAGGTCGCCGTCGGCAAGCCGCGGGTGATCGTGAAGGAGATCGACGGTCAGAAATTCGAACCCTACGAGCATCTGGTGGTTGAGGTGCCCAACGACAACCAGAACACGGTCATGCGGCTGGTACTGGAACGGCAGGGCGAGTTCCAGCGTATGGAGAGCCACCGCGGGAGTACGCAGGTCGAGTTCCATATTCCGGCGCGGTCGCTGATCGGGCTGCGCACCCGAATGCTGACCGGCACACAGGGCACCGCGATCATGCACCACAACTTTCTCGACTACCGGCCTCTGAAGGGCGCTCAGGCCGGGCGTGCCACCGGCGTGTTCATCTCTAAGGACACCGGGAAGGTGACCGCATACGCGGCCGAGGATCTGTCGGGCAACCTGTTCATTGCCCCGCAGGACGCCGTGTACGAAGGGCAAATCGTCGGCGAACACGGTCGCGACAATGACATGGTGGTGAACGTGACGCGTCCGAAGCCGCTAACCAACATGCGCGCGTCCGGCAGCGACAAGGCCGCCGTGCTGAAACCGCCGACGGTGTTCTCGTTGGAGATGGCGCTGGAGTTCATCGAGGACGATGAGTTGGTGGAAATCACGCCGGCCGCGGTGCGGATGCGGAAGTTGTTCTTGAAGGAAGGCGACCGCAAACGTCTGTCACGCAACCAGTCGTGACAGATGACGCTGGGGAGATGCAGCTGTGTTGGTTCAGCGTGAAATGGAATTGGTCGGGACGGCGGGGTTGTAAACCTTGCGAGGTCATTGGAGCGATTCCGAGTTCAACAGACCTCCGGGGGGAGATTACTGTACGCCCTCCCGCGTTCTTCGAGTTCCGACTGAGCCATAACACTGGGAAGCACAAGAAACCGGGCCGGACGGTCTACCGGCCCACGCATAATTCAGACTCGGCCTCCAGCCAGTATGCAACGCCATCCCCTTCTGGCCGCCCCGCCCACTCCCACTTTTGGTAGGCTCTTACCCGGATCGTCTCTTCAAGACTCATCCCGCCGTGGGGCGACCGTTTCTGGATGGTGTCGGTCTTCTCAACGGGTGGTGCGACGACCCGGTCCGGAAGAGTTGTGGTTGCAGACTTCCTGTTTTGCTTGCTCATCGTCCCGCCCTCCACCTGTTTGAGTGATATTGCTGTCGGTTCCGCACGCTCTGCCTCTCGCTCGACCCGTCGTGTCTCCAACGTCACTTCTCCATCAGGTGAGCCGACGGTCAACCAAGCATCGGCATTTACCCACTACCACGCCCCGTGGCGTTTCCCCATCGCACCGAAATGGGCGCACGGCAAGAAGGCCATTGTCGAACCGGATCAGTTGCTCTCGGTCGCTGAGGTTCCAGACCCACGCGCGCGACTACTACGGATGCGAACACCTGGAGTTTTTCACACAACTATCCACCTCAAAATGCACTAACTCGCAAAGCCAATGCCAATCATTCCGCGAGACTTCTCGCTGGACGCGACAGGGCTTGACGTAAATTCATAATCGCCCGCAACTTCGGTGCGATCTGTGGGCCTGTGTTGGGAACTCGACCAGAGGCACACCCAAAAGTTGCCGGACACGGCGGAAAACCCGGTTCACGAACAGCAGCGATGGAGATACGCACCTGTCGCGTCCAGCGAAAAGTCTCCATTCCGCCACCGTATTCCACCGTCGCGGCACAAGGATCGCGGAGGGCCGGTGTCGGTTCGGGTGGTTGTCTGTGCCGATTCGGTCATGTGTCTCCAGGTAGTGAGCCGGATTCGCACACACGACCCGTTCCGGCGTCAAGGATCGCCCGCCACCACCTCGGCACTCGGGTTGCTGTATCCACAGCCAAAAAAACCGTTCGTGTCCAAATCCGGAGCCTGCTCATGTTGTCGATCCACACGATTTTGCACCCGACAGACCTGTCCGAGGAATCCGCCGCCGCGTTCCGGCTCGCCAACGCACTGGCACGGGACTACACTGCGCGGCTCGTCCTCCTGACGGCCTACCCACCACTCCTGAACTGGGCCGAGGCGGTGGACCGTACCCGATCTGACGGGGTCGAAGAAGTTCTCCTCGCCAAACTCCAAGCGTTGAACCCGGACCCGTCCGTCCCGGTCGAGTACTTGGTCGAGGAGGGGAAACCAGCGGACATGATCCTGGTCGTGGCCGAAGAGACCCACGCCGACCTGATCGTGATGGGAACGCACGGCCGAGGTGGTCTGTCCCGTGCGCTGATGGGGAGCGTGGCCGAAGCGGTGAACCGCGCCGCCGCTTGCCCCGTGGTGACTGTCCGCGGGCAACTCCGCATCGATACCGGACAGGCTCACGACGATTACACGCCTGGAGGCGACCCATGTCCATCGCACGGAACGTTCTGACGGCCGCAGTTCCCGTTGTCCTCGTCGCCGGGATGGTTCTGGTCGTTGTCCTGCGGCCCCACGGAAAGACGGACGAGGCTGCCCCGCATGGCGAGTGGACCTGCTCGATGCACCCGCAAGTCCGGCTCCCCGGTCTGGGTAAGTGCCCAATCTGCGCGATGGATCTGGTCCCGGTCGCGCGGTTGGCGTCCGAGCGTGTGTGGATCGAACAGACCGGTGGGGTGGAGACTGAGCCGGTCAGTTACCGTGAGTTGTCAAAGGGGGTCCGAACGGTTGGGAAGTTCGACTACAACGAGGGCCGGGTCGCGTACATCACCGCCCGGGTCGCCGGTCGGGTGGACCGCGTCCACGCCGATTTCACTGGCATCCAGGTGAAGAAGGGCGACCACCTCGTGGACGTCTACTCGCCCGACCTCTATCTGACCCAGTCCGAACTGATCCGTGCGGTCGAAACGCTGGACACGGCCACGGGGGACAAGACGTTCGCGGAGGCCAGCGTGGAGGCGGCCCGGACAAAACTCCGGCTCCTCGGCATCCTCCCCGCGCAGATCGCCGAGATCGAGAAGTCCAAGCAGGTGAAGACGCACTTGACCGTCTACGCCCCGATCGGCGGGACGGTGATCGAGAAGACGGTTCGCCCCGGCCAGTACGTCAAGGAGGGCGACCCGCTCTACCGGATCGCTGACCTCGATCCCATCTGGCTGTATCTGGACGTCTACGAATACGATCTGGCCTGGGTCCGGTACGGCCAGCATGTGGACGTGATCCTGGAGGCGTACCCGGGTGAACAGTTCCAGGGGACGGTCACGTTCATCGACCCGTTCCTCGACGATAAGACCCGCGCGGTTCGGGTGCGTGTGAACCTGAGGAACCCGGAGCGGAAGCTGATGCCGGCGATGTACGCAGCGGCCGTGATCCGCGCCCGCCTCCGGCCAGACGGGTCAGCGGAACCGACAGGGCTGGAGGGAAAGTACATCTGCCCGATGCACCCGGAAATAGTCCGGGACGCGCCGGGCGAGTGCCCGGTTTGCGAGATGGATCTGGAGCGGGTTCCCGACCTACGGTCCGTGCGCCCGCCCGCGAAGGATGACTACCCACACCACGGGCACGACCACTATGCCTTCCCATCCGACACTGCCAAGCCTCCGGCCGGTCAGGTTCTCGCCATCAGGGCCACCGCGGTGCTGAATACCGGACGCCGGATGATCGCTTACCGGAAGCGACCCGACCTCGCGTTCGAGTTGGCCGAACTGGTGGTCGGCCCGCTGGCCGAGGGAAAGGACGATGCGGGCCGCGTGACCACGTACTACCCGGTGCTGAAGGGGTTGAAATCGGGCGAGTGGGTCGTGGTCCGGGGTGGGTTCCTGCTCGACAGCCAGCGGCAGATCGAGGGGATGCCGAGCCTACTTTTCCCGGAAGGACAGGGCGGAACCAATCGGCACGTAGAGCACAGCGGCCCGCCACCCGCCGCACCCGAAACTCCACCACATGGCGGGGAACACAAGCACTGATCCGTCCCGTGGCAGCCGGAGTAACGTCATGGTCACGGTGGTCATCGGTTGGTGCCTGAGCCACCGCTTCCTGGTCCTGCTGATCGCCAGCGTGGCGGTGATGGCCGGGTACTACGCCATTCGCGAAACGCCGGTGGACGCCATCCCCGACATCGGAGAGAAGCAGGTCATCGTTTTCGCCGACTGGCCCGGCCGCTCGCCCGAAGATGTCGAAAACCAAGTCACCTACCCGCTGACGGTCAGCCTCCAGGGTACACCTGGCGCCAAGACCGTCCGGTCCATGTCGGGCTTTGGGTTCTCGATGGTCTTCGTCATTTTCCGCGACGACGTCGATTACTACTGGGCACGATCCCGCGTTCTGGAGCGGATGAACGGCGCGGCGCCGATGCTCCCGGCCGGAGTCACGCCTGTTCTCGGCCCGGACGCCACCGCACTGGGTCAGGTGTTCTGGTACACGCTGGAAGCGGACGGCGCCGACCTCGCGCAACTCCGCTCGCTCCAGGACTGGTACGTTCGCTACCAACTCCAGTCGGTCGAGGGCGTCTCCGAGGTCGCGAGCGTCGGCGGGTTCGTCAAGCAGTACCAGGTGGACGTGGATCCGAACAAGCTGCGGGCGCACCGGGTCAGTTTGTCCGAGGTGTCCGAGGCCGTCCGCAAGAGCAACATCGACGTCGGGGCCAAGGTCGTCGAAAACAACGGGTTCGAGTTCTTCGTCCGCGGGGTCGGGTTCGTCAAGAGCGTCGAAGACCTGGAGAACGTCGTTATCCGCCAAGAGGGTGGAACGCCGATCTTCATCAAGAACGTGGCGGCGGTGACGCTCGGACCGGAGTTCCGCCGGGGTGCCCTCGACAACGCCGGCCGGGAGGCGGTCGGCGGGGTCGTGGTCATGCGGTACGGCGAAAACCCGCTCCGGGTAATCGAGCGGGTCAAGGCGAAGATCGCGGAGATCGAGCCGGGGCTGAAGGTGACGCGCACCGACGGCCGACAGGTACCGATCAAGGTGACCTCGTTCTACGACCGAACGGTGATCGTCAACGAGACAACCGCCACGCTGCGAGAGGCGCTGACGGAGGAACTGCTGGTCGTCGCGGTGGTGGTTCTGATCTTCCTGTTGCATGTCCGCAGTTCGCTGACCGTCCTCCCGACCCTCCCACTGTCGGTCGCCCTGAGTTTCGTGGTCATGTACCTGCTCGGGGTTGACAGCAACATCATGTCGCTGGCCGGGATCGCCATCGCCATCGGCGACGTGAGCGACATGGGCATCCTGATGACCGAGAACATCTACCGCCGGCTGGCTCTGGAGCCGAACCGGCCACGGCGCGACGTCATTTACGAGGCCGCAGTCGAGGTCGGCCGGCCGATGCTGACCTCGGTGTCGAACACCATCGTCGCGTTCATTCCTGTGTTCGCCCTGATGGAGGCCGAGGGGAAATTGTTCAAGCCGCTGGCATACACCAAGACCTGCGCCATTGCCGCGTCGATCATCCTCGCCCTCACCTTGGTCCCCGTCCTGTGCCACTACCTCCTGACCGAGTCGCGGTGGTCCCGCAGGAGGTCGCTCATAGTCGGTCTCGCCGCGGGTGTGGCGGCGACATTGGTGACGTACTTCGTGCTGGATTGGAACTTCGGGGCGGCTCGCCGGTGGAGCGGATGGCCGACCGCCAGCGGAGTCGGACTCATGATCGCCGCGGCGGTCTACCGGATCGGCCGGGAACGGATGACGAGCCTGGAGCAGAACCCGATCGGGCGGGCCATCACCGCCGTCTTCCGCCCGCTCCTCCGGTTCGTCGTGAACCACAAGGTCGCGTTCCTGAGCACGCCGGCCGCACTCATCGTCCTCGGGCTGACCATTTGGCTCGGGTTCACACGGGTTGCCTACCCCGTTCAGGCCAGTCTCCGGGCGATCGGACTCGACCCCGCCGGAACGACCGGCTGGGAGCGGATGCGGAAGACATTCCCCGGGATCGGGCGTGAGTTTATGCCCCCGCTCGACGAGGGCTCAATCCTGTACATGCCGTCGCTGCTCCCGTCAGCATCGCTCACCCAGACGCAGGAGGTGATGGCCCGGCAGAACGCGGCGATCCGCGAAGGCCCCGAGGTGACCAGCGTGGTTGGGAAGATCGGCCGGGCAGAGTCCGCGCTGGACCCGGCCCCGATCAGCATGATCGAGACGATCATCCTTCTGAAGCCGGAGAAGCAGTGGCGACAGGTAGACGACGGCAAGGGCGGGAAGCGCCGCATCACGAAGAAGGAGATTCTCGCCGAACTTCAGGCGAAGGCCGCGGTCGATGGCGTGCTGCCGACCTGGCTCCAGCCGATCCAGACCCGGCTCGTCATGCTCCAGAGTGGGTTCCGCGCGATGATGGGGGTGAAGGTTTTCGGGTCAGACCCGACGGAAATCGAGCGGGTTGGCCTCCAGATCGAGAAGATCCTCAAACGCGTGCCCGGCACGACCGATGTGGTCGCCGATAGGATCGTGGGAAAGCCGTACATCCGCTACGAGATCGACCGGGTGGCGATCGCCCGCCACGGGGTGAACATCCGGGACGTGCAAGACGTGATCGAGATCGCCATCGGCGGGGAGAACCTGACGACTTCGGTCGAGGGCCGCGAGCGTTACCCGATCCGGGTCCGCTACCCGCGGGAATTGCGGGAGCGGTTCGACGACCTGGAACGCGTGCTGGTCCCCACCTCCCACGGTGGCCAGGTGCCGATTGGTCAGGTGGCGAAAATCCGCTACGTCACCGGCCCACAGGAGTTGAAGAGCGAGAGCGGTCTGCTGGTGGGGTACGTCACGATGAACACCCGCGACCGGGACGAGGTTAGTGTGGTGGAGGACGCCGAGCGGTTACTTCAGGAGGAGAAGCAGAAGAGCGACGAGTTGATCGCGGCGGGACGGCACGAGGAGGCGACACTGGTCCTCCCGCCCGGTTACTACTGGAAGTGGGCCGGTCAGTTCGAGAACCAGCGGCGGGCGATGGACCGGCTGTCGGTGATCGTCCCGCTGGTCTTGCTGACCATGTTCGTGATGCTCGGCGTCGGGCTGGGGAGGTGGTGGCTGGCGCTGGTCGTATTCTTCGGCATCCTGGTGAGCGCGTCGGGCGGGTTCATCATGCTCTACTGGTTCGGGGTCAACCTGAGCGTGGCCGTGTGGGTTGGGTTCATCGCGCTCTTCGGCGTGGCCGACGACGCGAGCGTGGTGATCCTGAGCTTCCTGGAAGACCGCCACAAGGAGGCGAAGCCCGTCGATACGACGGCGCTGCGAGAACTGGTGATCGAGGCGACGCTCACCCGCATCCGGCCGCTGTTAATGATGACTGCGACGACGGTGTTCGGACTGCTGCCGCTGTTCCTGACCTACGGCCGGGGGTCGGACGTCATGCAGCCGATGGCGATACCGAGCGTCGGCGGAATGGCGGTGCAACTCATCACCTTCCTGACCGCCCCGTGCCTGTACTGCTTGGTCATGGAGTGGAAGCTCCGCCGTGGCTTGACCGCTACGGGTTCGTTGGTGCCGGCATCAGGCGAGTTGGGGCCGGTTGGCTCGGTGGCGTGAGCGGACCGGAGCCGCCGATGACTCGTTCGAGCGTGGCCCGACGGCGGGCGGTCTCGGCCTGCGCCTCGTAGTAGCGGTCCCTGAGCATGACCCGGTTCCGCTGGGCTTCGATGAGGTTCAGGAACGGGATCTTCGTGGCCGCGTACCCAGCCTGAGCCTCCTTCACGTTCGCGTCGGCCGCCTTCAGCACCTTCTCCTCGTACAGCCGCACGACGTCCTCGCTCTCCCGGAGTTGCTCGAACGCCTCCTGCACCTCGAAGTTCACCCTGTCGGTCAGCCGAGCCAGTTCGGCCCGCCGCTGGGCAACCTTTGCCCGCGCCTCGTCCACCGCACCGCCCCGACGTGCGTACCGGACCGGCAGGTTGACCCGCGCCCCGATTTGCCACTGGAGGGGCGGCCCGCCCGGCCCCTGCCAGAACCCGTCGTAGGCGGCCATCACCTCGATGTCCGGGTTGTACTCCTTGGCCGCCAGCGCCAGCGCCGCCTCCTCGGCAGCGACCCGCGCGACGACCGCTCGCACATCCGGGCGGGTCGTGACCCCCCGTTCCCGCAGTTCGGCCACGTTCGGAAGGGGAAGAGCGGCCCGGACGTCGGCCGGGGGCGGCAGCGGGGAGTCGGGTGGGAAATGCATGAGCGTGTTCAACCGCGCGGCGGCCACAGCCTTCGCTCGCCGCAGCCCGACAAGGCGCTCCTCCTGCCGAGCGATCTCGATCTCCGCCTGTAGAATGTCCTGCTGCGGGCCTTGGCCGACCTTGTAGCGGTCCGCAGCGGTCTTCTGGAACTGCCGCAACAGGTCGAGATTCTCAGCGACCACCTCTCTCGCCTTCGTCGCCAGGTAGTAGTCGGCCAGCGCCGACACCGCGGTCTCCGCCAGTTCGAGCCGGGTCGCGTCCACGTCCGCGACGGCCGCGGAGGTCTCGGCCCGCACGGCCGCCCCCTTCAGTCCACGCTTGCCGGGGAAGAGGAGCTTCTGGCTGACTTCGACACGCGCG
>SXID01000172.1 GCA_005772955.1 Planctomycetia bacterium | reverse complement strand
GATTGCTTGCGGCTCACTTCGCGGGCAATCCGCGGATCTCGATGCCTTTGATCGCAGGGCCGGTCGGGTTGGCGAGTAACTTGATTTCGAGTTCCTTGCCGGTAACTTCCACGACTTTGCGGAACTGCCACGGCTTCGATGCACCGCCCGCCTCTGTGAACACGTCCACTTTCTCGGCCACCTTCTTCGCGTTGATTTCGATGTCGAAGAGGCGCTTGCCCTTGGCCGCGAAGGTCGCGTTGGTTTCCGTGAACAACAGCACCACCTCGTAGCGCCCTGGTTCGACCTCGAACGCGTACCCGAGGCCGTTGTTCGACCAGCGCTCCGACTGGTACACGTCCTTCTTGGTGTCGCCCTCCAGCGTCCACACGCGGCTCCCGCTGTACTTGAGTGCTGGGTGCCCGTCCCCGGTGTCCGCTTCCCACGCGACGCCGTCCTCGGCCGCGATCTCGGGACCGCCGCAGTTGATCCGCTTGAGGTAGCGCAGTGGCGAAGCCGTCACGACTTTTCCGGGTTCGCCGAGCAACCCGGCCGAACTGCGCGGGCGCACGGCGTAGCGGTACTCCGTGCCGAACTTCGTCTCCTTGTCGAGGTATCGCGATGCCTTCGGATCGGTAACCTCACCGACCTT
The DNA here is from genome assembly GCA_005772955.1 of Planctomycetia bacterium. GTDB lineage: Bacteria > Planctomycetota > Planctomycetia > Gemmatales > Gemmataceae > Gemmata. Next base: position 2,431 of record SXID01000172.1, on the reverse strand, counting down.
CTTCAACTCGCCGTCCTTGCCCTCGCCGCGATAGATCTCCAGCGCGGTGACGTTCGGCTCCAGTTCACCGGACCATGTAAGTACCACCGATTTGGAACCCGGCAGCGCCTCGACTTTCAGACCGTTGATCGGTGGCTGGTGATCGGGTACGTCAACGCGCAAATACCGAACCTCGCCCGCGCGCCCGACCACGTCAACGGCCTGCACCGCGTACCACGCCGGTGCCTTCGGTGTGGGTGCGTCGTCGGTGTAGGCGAGTGCGTCCGCGGGGAGTTTCCCCAGCAACCCCCTCTCGTCCAGCGCGAACCTGTCCACTGCGCCGCGATACACGCGATACCCGGCGACGCCTCGGTCGTCGGTAGCGGGTTTCCACACGAGAGCCACGCGATAGCTCTTCACGGTCCTTGCGGCGAACTCCGGCACGATTGTCGGAGGTGCCAGATCGGGCACCGCGAGCAGCGCCCCCTGTGCCGGTTCCCGTACGGGCTTCTCGCCGACCTCTAGCACTTCCAAGTAGTACTCGAAGGGGGCTGCCGTCACGGCTGCTGGGAGCGTGACCTTGAACCGATCTTTGGCAACCGCTTCGAGCGGCAACTCCGTGAACTTCGTTTCGCCCTTGCGATGCCAGAAGAGCTTGCCGGTCGCCTTGCCGTCGGGCTTCTCCGGGGTGAACGCGATGTTGGTTAGTTCGAGGTCTCTCCCGCCGAAGATCTCCACCGGCGGATCGAACAGAAGCCCCTTGTCGTTGACCCGGAACAACTTCCCTTCGCCCGGTTCCAGTGTGACCGTCAGCGTGCCGTCAGTGAGGGGTACGGGGTCGAGGTGCTTGCCCGTTTCCTGCGACACCTCTGCCACCGAGACGACTCTACCGTCCAGTGTCAGTTTCGCCTTGATCTTGTCCTTGAAGGAGCGGTTCACGGGGAAGATGTACCGCTTGCCGTCGGCGTCGTTGAAGCAACCGATGAGCAGCGGTCCGCCTTCGGCCCTCGTGACCGCCGCGTCTTCGGGCAATCGCACACCGCCCGGAGGGAGCGGATCGGTGCAGTACGCGCCCGTACACACGAGCTTCACCAGTGTCGGCCCGAGCGCGGCGATCCGGTGGTTGATCTTCTTGACGGAGTCGTACTTCTTGTCGCGCTTGCCGTCGAGCGTCATGATCGCCGGCGCACCGGCCCAAGCGAGTTCCTTCACGTCCCAGTAGGTGAAGTACGTAATGCCGCGCGAGCCGAACGCGACCGACGTGTACACCTGCCAGCGCAGGTCCACCTCGCTGCACTCGCGGTAGCCCATGTGCTTCAACGAGACGATGATCTGGTTGTACGGCACCCCCGTCTTCACGCAGAGCTTGCGGATGATCTCGAGGTTGTGCCAGTAAGTACTCTCGTCCCCGCCCTCGAACATCTGCCGGTAGTGGTCCCAGCTCACGAGCGCGGGCTTCACCTCGTCCACATACTTGGCGACGGTGTCCTTGTACTTCGGCAAGCGCCACGCGTTTCCCGGCGGACCCGCGTAGGCCGGCAACAGGTTGATGTACGGCAGGTGTTTCGGATCCTTCTTGAGCAGGTACCGGTTGACGAGGCCGAGCCGAGGGAATGACTCCACGCCCGGTTCGTCGCTGACCACGTAGCCCAGCATCGCCGGGTGTGCTGAATAGCGCCCGATGATACCGTCGAGCGCCTTCTCGATTTGCGGTATCTCGTCGGGGGTCGGCTTGTTCCAACCCTTACCACCCGGGATGCTGCCGTCCCAGACCAGTGCCTTTAGACCCGCCTTTTGGCACAGATCGAGGTACTTGCGGTTGTGTTCCTCGTTCTCTTTGTTCAGCGGTGCCCACAGCACGTCAATCGCCGGGAACGCGACGTTGAACCCGGCGTCCGCGATCTCCTTGTACCGCTCGAGGGTCGTTTCCGATTTGGGCGGCCCGCACCAGTATGTGATGATGAATGGCAGATCGGATACCGGCGGTTTGACGAGCACCTTGGGCTTGGGTGGCGCGGGCGGCTCCTTCGCCCCTTGGACACCGAACAGTTCGAGTTGGCCCAACGAGAACCCCGGTGGGAACCGCACGTCGGCGACCTCGTTCCCGTTGGGGTTGAAGCACGAGTACACGGCCACACGGAACCACGTGTACGTCTTCTTGGGCAGTGCGAAGTCGGCCTTCGCGATGTTCTTGTCACCGAGTTTCGTCTTGAGCGATTTGAGGTCCTTGGGCGTGACTACCCTGGCCGCGTCGGTACTCGTGAACGCGGTGAACAGTGTCGTCTCGCCGCGCGGCTTCTCGCGGAGCGGGCTGCTCTCGCGATCCTTCGGGTCGCACCGGTAGATGTCGGTCCAGTCGTCGTCGCGCCCGGTGTTCGACCCCTGAACCGCCCACACCTTGGGATCGCGGCCCGGCATGTCGGGTGCCGTGGTGATGGTGAAGTGCGTGAGG
>SXID01000023.1 GCA_005772955.1 Planctomycetia bacterium | reverse complement strand
TTCGACATATTGCCGCTCACCCAGCCCGCTGACGCGGGCGGTTCGACATAATTGCCGCTCACCCAGCCCGCTGACGCGGGCGGTTCGACATATTGCCGCTCACCCAGCCCGCTGACGCGGGCGGTTCGACACGACTCACAACCGGTGGCGGATGGCCCACAGGTCGGGGAACACCGGGTGGAACAGCGAGCGCTTCAGGAACTCCACGCCCAGCGAACCGCCGGTGCCGCGCTTGCTCCCGATGGTGCGCTCCACCAGCTTGATGTGCCGGTATCGCCATTCCTGCAAGCCTTCGTCGAAGTCCGTCATCAGTTCAAAGAGGATCTCCAGATCGTGCTGGTTCTTGTAAAGCCACAGAATCCCCTCCTCGACGGTTTCGTCCGGTGCGGTCGGTTGCGTGAGGTCGCGCGTCGTGAGGTGTTCGGGGATCGTCGCACCGTGGTGCGCGAGGAACACATAGAACGTATCGACCACCGAAGGTTCGTTGAGGCGCTTCACGAGTTGTTCGTAGGTCGCGGTGCCGGGCGTCTGGTGCTCGAGCATCTCGGCACGCTTGTAGCCGAGAAGAAACTCCATTTCGCGGAACTGGCTCGACTGAAAGCCAGACGCTTTATCGAGCCGGTCGCGGAAGCTGTTGAACGACATCGGCGTGAGTGTTTCGACGATGTCCACCTGCTCCACCGCGACCTTCATGATCGTGCGTAGACGCTTGAACGTGCCGATGGCCGGGTAGGTGCGGTTCGCAACGAAATCCGTCTTCACCTTGTCGAGTTCGTGCAGCAGGAGTTTGAACCAGAGTTCGTAGGCCTGATGCACGATGATGAAGAGTGTTTCGTCGTGTTCGGCGGGTTCAGACCGCGGCTTCTGGAGTGTAAGCAGTTCTTCGATGTGCAGATAGTCGGCGTAAGTGAGATCCACGACAAGCCCCCCGGTTGTGGCGACCGGGGTAGTGTAGCCGAACCGGCTACTCCTACTTACGGTCACGTCTCGAGCGTTTTCTGAATCCGCACGATGTTCCTAACGGTGTCCGAAATCAGCAGTGCGTTGTCCTTCACAGCGGTCATCGTCCCGAACGGCGTGAGCAACCGCGTCAGTTCGTCGAGCGCGTCTTCGGCAGCGATCCCTTGTACCGGGAGAAGTACCTGCACCAACTCTGTGCGCCCGCACTCGGCCAACTCACCGAGTGTCACCCGCCGGTACCGCGCGATTCGGTCGCGCGGTTCCATTTTCTCGTCCGCGGGCTGGATGAAGAACGTCATATGCCGGCGGATCAGGATGAACTTCTGCTGCATCATCGCTTCATTGAGGAAGTCGGTGACCTCGCCAACGGTGAACGTCCGGTCCTTGCTGGGCGTGATCGAGACGGTGCCAGTCGGCTTGACGGGGGTGATGAGCACGAGGCCAGTCTCCTTCGCGTACCAGTCCAGCACGTCGTCCCACTTCGCGTCCTTGAAATGAATCGTGTACTTCTTGGACACGAGCCGCGGTGCCGGCGCCTGCTCTTTCGGCTTCTCGTCGGCCGCCCGCGATGCGGCGCACACAAACGCCAGCAGGCAGCACACCACCAGCACGCGAGTCGGGAACATGCTTCCGCCTCCACGAGGGATGCCCTCAGTGTGACGCGCACACCGACCCGATTGCAACCGAAGGTTTGATGAGAGCCGAAATGAAGAGACGCGGCTTGCTTCGCCGCGCCTTTCGGATGTGATCGAAGGAGTAACTCGACAACCCGATTTCGCCTACGCCCCCAAGTTCTTGATGATCTGCTCCGTGATGGTCGCGGTGGTGCCCACGCCGCCGAGGTCGCGGGTCAGGCCGACGCCCGCTTCCAGCGTCTTGATCACCGCACGCTCGATCCGCGCACCGCTCACGCCGTGACCGATGTGCTCAAGCATCATCGCGGCGCTGCGGACCACCGCGATCGGGTTCGCCACGCCCTTTCCCGCCAGATCCGGCGCGCTCCCGTGAATCGCCTCGAACACCGCGTGCCGGTTCCCCAGGTTCGCCCCCGGCACCAGACCCAACCCACCACTCGGATTCGCACCGCCAATCAGACCGGCCGCGAGATCGCTGACCACGTCCCCGAACAGATTCTCCATCACCAGCACGTCGAAGTTCGACGGGTCCATCGCCATTTCCAGACACACGTTGTCGATCGGCTTCTCCTCGAACTCCAAAAACGGGTAGTCCCCCGCGACCGTGCGCGCGCATTCGAGGAACAGCCCATCCGACAATCGCATCACGTCCGCCTTGTGGCAGAAGGTCACCATCCGTCGGCCGTGGTGCCGGGCCAGTTCAAACGCGAACTGCACGATCCGCTCGGCCGCGGCGCGGGTAACCAGCCGCACGCTCTCCACCACGCCCGGAACGACCTCGTGTTCCAGCCCCGCGTACAAGCCCTGCGTGTTCTCGCGAACGACGATCAAATCGACCTTCTCGTAGGGCGTGACGATGCCGGGCAGCGTCTTCACCGGGCGCACGCTCGCGAACAGTTCCAGCCCCTGCCGTATCCGCACGTTGATAGACTGGTAGCCCTTGCCAATGGGCGTCGTGCACGGCCCCTTGAGCGCGACGCGGTAGCGCCGGATCATTTCCAGTGTTTCTCCGGGGAGCGGGTCGCCAAACTGCTCCGCCGCGGAAATGCCGGCGGGCGCCTTCACCCAGTCGATCTTGACCCCGGCGGCCGCGACGACGCGGCACGCGGCCTGAGTGACTTCTGGCCCGATCCCATCACCTTCGATCAGCACGATCTGCATGTGAGTTCTCGCGAAGAGGTCATCTCCAGATTCACAATGCCGTTTCGACCCCGAAGCGGCAAGCACCGATCCGTTGAGACGCGGCGCGGGTTCCATGTTACAAGCGGGACCAGATGCCCGTTCCGGCGCGGAGAATGCGCGCGACTTCTCGGAACGGAATCTGATAAGCTATTCTCTAAAGGATATTCCGCCGCAGCGAGTTGTGGGGCGGGCAAGCGGTACCGGAGACGACCTGATGGAACCGACTGTGCGGGCCACGTGCCCGAACCCGAAATGCCAAACCGTTCTGCGAATCCCCTCGCAGTGGCTCGGGCAAGCGGTGAAGTGCAAAAAATGCGGGGTAATGGTGCGAACGAAGGCGCGGACGAACGACGAGACGTCCCCCGACAATAACACGCCAAACGGCGCACTCCCACAGCCAGATTCGGCAGCGGCCCCGCCACAGCCCAACGCCTTCGATTTCAGCAAATCCGTGGATGACAACGACGGCCTCTTCCAGATGCCGTACGCGGACCCACCCGCACCAGCCCCGGCACCGGCACCGGCGCCCCAACCCGCTCCGGCCTTCGACGCGAACGGCTTCCCGGTACCGGCTGGGGCTTACCCGTACCCCGCACCGGGTTACCCCGCTCCGCCCCCCGGCTACCCCGCGGGCGCGTACCCGATGCCACCCGGCTACCCCGCTCCGCCCCCCGGTTATCCCTACGGCCCGCCTCCGGGCTACCCTTACGGCCCGCCTCCGGGCTACCCGTATCCCGTGCCGCCCGGCTACCCGCAACCGGCCCAGATCGGTTACGCGCCGCCCCCGGGTTACCCTTCCTACCCACAAGCGGTACCGGCACCCGCGCCGGCAGCACCAGCACCGGCCGCACCCGCGGCGGCTCAACCACTCCCGGCCGCGCCCGCCAAGCCCGGTATGCCGACTAAGCCCGGCGCCCCCACCAAGCCCGGCGCGCCCGCCAAGCCCGGCGCGCCCGCCAAGCCCGGTGCGAAGGTCGCAGTCGCGCAACCAGTCGCGCCGAACAACGAATTCAAGATGAACGCGGACGCGGCCAGCGCCCCCGGTCCGCGCAGCCGCTATCAACGCCGCAGTAACAAAAGCAAGTTCGTCTGGATCGGCATCTGCCTCGTGATGACCGCAGGGTTGGTCGCTGGCGGCATCTTCGGCGGCAAGTTCCTCAACGATAAGTTCGGGAACAAGGAGAAGGAACCAACCAAGCCCGACGACCCGAACGCGAGCACCGGACCCAAGGTGGCGGGCGTGGGTGAGAACAAACTGTTCCCGCGCCGCATGCTGTTCATCTCGGTCACCAAGTACATGTACCTGAACCCGCTCACCGCCGGGCAGCAGGGCGCACCGGACCGCATCCGCGGCGCCGCCTACGGGCTGGCGTTCCAGTGGCGCGTGCCGCAGGACAAGGACAACAACCAGGTGTTCGTCCTGTCCGACACGATCACCAACGGACCTGAAGAACGACTCCCGATGAAGGAAGTGGTGCAAGGAACTTACCAGGAATTCTGCAAGACCTCACGCGGCCAGGACCGCGTCCTGATCTACTTCGGCGGACACGCGGTCGAGAAAGATGGCAAGGCGTACCTCGCGCCGATGGAGGCCGAACTCGACGGCGAGGACTGGCAGAAAACGCTGATCCCGCTCGACCACTTCTACGACGAACTGAAGAAGTGCAAGGCCTCGCAGAAGGTGGTGGTCTGGGACGTGTGCCGGTTCAACCCGGAGAAGGGCCGGGTGCGGCCCGGTTCCGAGCCGATGACTGAGGGGCTGTTCAAGGCGCTCAGTTCCCCGCCGCCGGGCATTCAAGCCATCATCACTTGCAAAACCGGCGAGAACGCGTTGGAGTTCACCCAGTTGCGGCCCGACGGCTTCGCGGGTCCGGTCTACAGCGGCAGCGCGTTCCTGGAATCGGCCAAGTTCGTCGCGGCCTCGTCCAGCAAGGGACCGCAGAAGGCAACGCCTGCCCAGCCCGACCCGCTGCCCATCGCCGACTGGTACCCGGCGGTCGCCAAGCGCGCCGCCGAGATGGGCGAGTTGGCGGAGAAGGTTGGCAGCGGCGGTAAGCAGTCCGTGACGCTCACCGGCACGCCGGCCGCGGCGCTGTCCGCTCCAGACGGCGCCGAAAAAGTCGCGCTGCGGTTCGACATGCCGCAGGCGCGGAAGGGCGCGTCGCAGGCCGAGATCAAGGGCGTCGAGCGCGAGTTTAATCTACCCGCGCTCAAGCCGGGTCTGGGCGAAATCGGGCTGGGCGACTTCCCGTTCCCGGCCGACATCATGAAGGATTACGCCGCCGACGCGAAGATCGAGGACATCCTCAAGGACAAGGAGAAGTACAAGCTCCGAGCCGCGGTGCTGGACAGCCTCAGCAAGTTGCGCGAGATGTGGTCGAGCGGTGCCGGTACGACCAAGATTCGCGACACCGTCGCCGGCCCGATCAACGACATGCTCAAATTGGAGGTCAAGAAGGAGCAGGAATTCTGGGCCGTGAGCATCGCGGAACTGGAACTGGAGTTGCTCAAGTTGGAAGGGTTGACCGCCGACCGGAAGGACGAGCCGAGCAAGCGGTGGCAAGCGCACTACGACTTCGCGCTCGCGTCGATGAAGGCCCGGCTCGCGTACATGAACGAGTACAACAAGTTGCTCGGCAACCTCGTGACCGAGTCGCTCCCCGCACTCGACGCGAAACTCGGCCAGGACGGGTACACGCTCGTCGCGGCCGAAAACCTCAAGAGCGGCAAGGACGTGAAGAAGATGGCCGAGGAGGCGCAAGCCCACTTCGCCGAGATCATCGTGAAATACAAGGGCACGCCGTGGGCGATCCAGGCCAAACAGGAGAAAGCCGTCGCCATCGGGCTGAACTGGAAGCCTGCTTCGCTCAAGAAAGAACCATAAGAACAGTGGAGCAGTGAGCAGACAGAAGTCAAAAAACGAACCAAGCCGTGCGACTGCGGTCGCACGGCTTTCGCATTCCTCATGCCCACTGTCCACCGCCCGTGTCTATTCCTTGCGCACGCCCGCGACCGTGATCGCAAAGCCCAGCGTGGCCTTCTTGTCTTCCGCGACGAGCGCGCGCCGGATCGTCGCGACGGACACGCCGTTGTCTTTCTTCACGATCTGCACGCCCAGATCTTTCCCGTTGTTCGGCCACATCAGCAGCACCGCGGGGTGACGACCCTCGTTCACCAAACTACTCACTTCGATCACCTTCTTCGGTTCGAGCGTGTCCGCGGTCTTGTCCTTGTCCGCGGCGCACATGAGGCAGAAGTCCGGGTGCGGGGCCGTGCCGGTGTGGTCGCCGATGTCGGGCTGCACCATGAATCGCAGCGTGTACACGCCGGCGGGAATCTCCTGTTTGCGGAAGTCGGTGAACTTCGCGGGAAAGCGGATCGCGCCGACGAGCGTGCCTTCGGGGATCTCGCGGTAGGTGAGTCCGTTCTTGATCTGCTCGTCGGTGGCCTTCGCCGGAATCTCGGTGCGGAACCACACCGTCATGAGTTCGGTGTCGCCGTCGCGCACGACGATCGCCTGTTCGTCCATGAGCTTGCGGACCGCGGGCGCGAGCGCCTCCGGCGGCGCGATCTTCTCGACCTTCGCCGCCAGCTTCGGCTCGGCACCGAACAGAGGCGAACAGGCGCACACAATTCCCACAGCAATCAACATTCGCATAAGAAGCACTCAATCGAAGTCGTTTAGCGTCGTCCCCAGCGGGGACGAGCGACTCTTACCCCACCACATCTTCGCCGAAGCGCTCGATCACCTGTTGCCACACGCGCCCGCGAAGCCGGTTGCCTTCGAGCAGTTGAAGGCGCTTGAGGTTGTCAAGGTACGGCGACTTCACCAGCGTCCGCGCCGCATCGTTGTCGAGGTCGTTGTTGCGAAGGTCGAGTGAGGTGATCCGCCGCGCGCCGCGGTGTTGGACGAGGGCTTCAACGCCGCGCGTGGTGATCGCGGGTTGCTGGACAAGTTCAACGAGATCGAACGAACCCGGCCCACTGTGCGACAGTTGTTCGCGCACATTTCCATTGAGGAACCATTCGGTAATGCGCTGCACTGGAGGCAGCGTGAATAACGCTTCAATCTGCTCAGGGCGCAACACCGTGCCCGGCTCAACCGCGAGACTGCGGGCACCAAATACTTCAGACTCGGAACGCACGTAATACCATCGCTCGGCGGTGATGTCGCGGAGCATCGTCCGAACGATAAACGACCCCGCAGGAGGACAGAACCCGCGTCTCTGGTGAATTGCCTGTTCGCCTGCATCCCAGTATTTCCGCTCGGGTTCGAGCTGTTGAATAAGCTCCCATTCTCGCATCCCAAGCTCTCGGATTCGGTCGGCGTACTCAGTATGTCCTCGCTTCACGGCCAACTCGCACTGTACGCGAATGAACTCCGCCCTCTCTTCTTCGCCGTTCTCTTGAAGGAAATCGGCGTACACGAGGCGCGGCGTGTCGTCGTCGGGCGCGTCGAAGACCGCCCGCAAGAACGCCTCGTGTTGCGACAGCAGATCCATCACATCAGCCCCGTGCGCTCGTCGAAGCCGAACACCCGGTTGAAATTCTGCACCGCCACGCCGCTCGCGCCGCGGATCAGGTTGTCCTCCGCCGCCAGCACCACCACCTTACCGCGAACCACCTTCGTACACAAATCGAGGAAATTGGTGCCGACCGTGTCCTTCGTCGCGGGGAGACTCGTCCGCACGCGCACGAACGACTGACCGGCGAAGTACCCGCGATACAGTTCCACCAGTTCCGATTCGGTGACGGCTCGCGTCGGGTTCGCGTAGATCGTGCTGAAGATGCCGCGGTCCATCGGCATGAGGTGCGGCGTGAAGATCACCGACACCGGTTCGCCCGCGATGTCGCCTAACGCTTGTTCGATCTCCGGCGTGTGCCGGTGCGTGCCGACCGCGTACGCGCTCACGCTCTCGTTGCACTCCGGGAAGTGGACGTTGAGTTTGGGAGTGCGCCCCGCACCCGACACGCCGCTCTTGCTGTCGATGATGATGCCGGTTAACTCGATCAGTTTGTTCGCCACAAGAGGCGCGAGACCGAGAATCGCGGTCTGCGGGTAGCAGCCGGGATTGGCGACGAGCTTAGCACCCGCGAGGCGACCGCCGTAAATCTCCGGCAGCCCGTACACCGCGTGCGCGAGGTTCTTCGCGTCCTGGTGCGGTTCCTTGTACCACTCCTGATACACGTTCACGTCGCGCAAGCGGTAATCCGCGCTCAGGTCGATTACGCGAATGTCGCGATCAAGAAGCGGCGGGATGCTTTCCATGCTGTTGCCGTGTGGCAGGCACCCGAACGCGAGCTGTGTGCCCTTCGCTTGAAGTGCGTCCGGCGAGAACGGTTCGCACCGCATGTCGAGCCTGCCCAGCAAACTGGGGTGCAGATCCGCGATGTGTTCGTCCTGGCGCGACGTGATCGCGACGATCTCCGCGCCGGGATGACGCAGCAGAATCTTGATGAGTTCGACGCCGGTATAACCGGACCCGCCGAGAACCGCGACCTTCACCTTGTCCATTTCGACCGCCCTTTCGGATGACACTACCTAATAGAGTATCCGCACCTCTCCGGGGAAACCAACGATGCCCGAACCACGGACAATCACGGAAGCCGCCGAGTTCATCCGCACCGGCGAACTCACGCCTTCAGAACTGCTCGAACAGTGCCTCGCGCGCATCGACCGGTACGAAGATCGCGTGCGCGCGTGGGTGTATATCGACCGCGACGGCGCGCGCGAACAGGCCGCGCGCCTCACGACCGAGTTGAAGCAGAAGACCTATCGCGGGCCGCTGCACGGCATCCCGGTGGGCATCAAGGACATCATCGACGTGTTCGACATGCCGACCGCGTGCGGCTCGAATCGCTGGGCGAATAGCTACGCGCGTCGCGACGCGACCTGCGTGGAACGCTTGCGCCAAGCCGGTGCGGTCATCCTGGGCAAGACGGTGACGACCGCGTTCGCGAGCTTCGACCCGCCACCGACGCGGAACCCGTGGAACCTGACCCGCACCCCCGGCGGCAGTTCGAGCGGATCGGCCGCGGCGGTCGCATGTGGAATGTGCCTGGGCGCACTGGCGTCGCAAACCGGCGGTTCGATCACGCGCCCCGCGAGCTATTGCGGCGTGTACAGCCTGAAGCCGAGTTACGGTCGCGTGAGCGTGGACGGCGTGATGCCGCTCGCGCCGAGCATGGACCACGTCGGCGTAATGGCGAACTGCGTGCGGGATTTGGCGATTGTGTTTCAAGTGATCGCCGGCCGCGATGACCACGACTGGAAATCACTCTCCGCGACCGTACCGGACTGCATCCGTTCCGTCGACTACGTCCTGAAACCGGGACGGAGTTGGGAACTGGGGTTTCGGTTCCTCGGGGGTCTGTTCGCGGCTCGCGTTCAACCCGCGATCGCCGAACCGTTCGAGCAGTTCCGAAAAAACTTGTCGGAGCGGGAAGCAGCGGACACCATCACGGTTCGTTCGGTGATGCCGCCGGCCGGATTCGACACGATCCTCGCGGATCACCATATCGTGATGGCAACAGAAGCCGCCGCGTACCACGGGCCGCGAATCGCACGGCACCCGGAAGACTACCCGCCGAGAATCACCGAGTTGATTCAGACCGGGTTAAGCACGCCCGCGACGCGCTACCAGAGCGCACTGGCTCACCGCGCGAGGTCAGCCCCAACGCACCACGACCTCGGTTCGCCGTACCCGCTTGTCACCCCCGCGACGACCGACGTTCCGTGCGATCTCTCTTCAACCGGCGACCCGGCGTTCAACTCGCCGTGGAGCTTCCTCGGCTATCCGACGATCTCGATGCCGGTCGCGTGGTCCGCTGACAGACTGCCGGTCGCGGCGCAACTCATCGGCGGGCATCTGGGAGAAATCGAAACGTTCGCGCACGCGGCGTACCTCGAACGCGCGGTCGGTTTCACCCCGCGACCGCTTCCGCTATGATGTGACGTTATGTCGTTCGCGAACGCACTCGACATCCTGTACGAAGACAACCACTGTCTGGCGCTGAACAAGCCGGCCGGGTGGCCGACCACGCACTTCGACGGCAAGGACGAGACCGTGGACCGGCTCGTGAAAGCGTACCTCAAGGAGAAGTACGACAAGCCCGGTAACGTGTTCCTCGGTGTCGTTCACCGTCTCGACAAACCCGTCAGCGGGTCGCTGCTGTTCGCCCGCACGAGCAAGGCCGCGGCGCGTCTGAGCGAACAGTTCCGCGAAGGCGGCGTTGAGAAGTGCTACTGGGCCGTCGTCGAAGACCAGGCGAACCCCGGACGCAAGTCCGGGGGTGTTCCGCTCGCGCCGTGGGCAACCGCCGACACCGGTTCGCTCGAAGACTGGCTGAAGAAGGACGAGCCGAGGATGCGCGTGGAAGTGGTCGAACCAGAAACGCCGGGTGCGCAGTTCGCCCGCTTGTTGTTCCAAGTGCGGGCACGGCACAACGGGCTGATCTGGCTGGAACTCCGCCCGCACACCGGCCGCAAGCACCAGCTTCGCGTGCAACTCGCGAGTCGCGGCGCGCCGATCTACGGCGACGTCAAGTACGGCAGCGATCACGCGCTCGGGCACTCGATCGCGCTTCACGCGCGCAGCCTCACGTTCCTGCATCCGACGACGAAGGAACCGATCACCGCCAAGTCCGACGTGCCGAAAATTTGGCTAGGAAGATTCGCTTACTTACTCAACCCAAGTTAACGCTACGCCGCAAGCGGCGTGCGCTCACCTTCGCGCACGCCGCTCGCGGCGTAGCGTTCCACGCACACCATGACCACCGACGAGAAACTCGCCGCGATCCTGGCCACAGTGCAAACCGATCCGGGGAACCGCGGGCTGGCGCGTGACCCCGACGACAACCTGTTCACCGCCACAAAGGGCGACTTCCAAGCAGCGTGCCGGAGCATCGCGGAAGCGGCAAGTCGGCGAGTGCAAATACTTACCGGGTTCGCAATCCCACATGAGCACGGTGCAACTTTTGAAACCGACGGGCCGCTCGGCGCGGTCTTCCTCTACCGCGCTTTCCACCAATTAGAGGCCGGTGCCAACATCGTCGGCGAGGGGCCGATTATCCGGGCCGCGGGGATCGCAGTTACTGGCTTCGCCCGTGATTTCCCGTTCGCTCCTGAGTACATGGTTCCAACTCACGTCGTCTGGATCGAACGTGCCGGGCCCGCCGCCGATGGTAAGCACTACACAATGCGCGGGCGAGACACGACGGGGTTCCTCGACTCGCGGTACGGAACGAAATACGCCGATACTCCAACCATCGGCATCGGCGACGGCGGAAACGAGATCGGCATGGGGAAGATTCCGCACGAGACCATCGTGAAGAACATCCCCAACGGCGACCTGATTCACTGCCGCGTGCCGACGGATCACCTCATTGTCGCGGGGGTGAGCAACTGGGGCGCGTACGCGCTCGCCGCGGGCATCTTCGTCCTTCGCGGGGTTAAGCCTCCGACCGACCTGTTCGACCCGGATCGCGAGCGCCAGATACTTGAGGTGATGGTTCGCGAAGGACCGCTCGTGGACGGCGTAACCGGTCAGCAGACCGCGACCGTGGACGGCTTAACGTGGGACGAGTACGCGAAGCCGCTCGTCCGCATCCGCGAAATACTGGAGTCGTGATGGGCGATCTGACACGAGCGACCGGGGCCGAGGTGCGCGCCGCGTGCCGCGCGGGGACACATACCGCGCCGACACCGGGCCTCGCGCTCGGAGCCGTTCAGGCGAATCTTGTGATCCTGCCGCGTGACTGGGCCTTCGACTTCCTGCTGTTCTGCCAGCGGAACCCGCGCCCGTGTCCCCTCCTCGATGTCACCGAACCGGGCGACCCGGAGGCGAAACTCGTCGCACCCGGAAGCGATCTCCGCACCGACTTGCCCGCGTATCGCGTGTGGCGGAATGGCGAACTGGTCGCGGAGCCGACGAACATCACCGCCCACTGGCGCGATGACCTCGTGTCGTTCGTGATCGGTTGCTCGTTCACCTTCGAGAACGCGCTCTTGGCGGCGGGCATTCCCGTGCGGCACATCGAGCAGAACGTGAACGTACCGATGTACCGAACGAACGTCGCGTGCAAACCAGCCGGGCGATTTTCGGGTCCGCTCGTGGTGTCGATGCGCCCACTCACACCATCCCAAGCCATGAAGGCGACGCAAGTATGCAGCCGCTTCCCGCGCGCCCACGGCGCACCGGTCCACTTCGGCGAACCAAACACAATCGGTATTAGCGACATCAGCAGACCGGATTTTGGCGACGGGGTCGAAATCCGCGCGGGAGAAGTGCCGGTGTTCTGGGCCTGCGGGGTTACTCCGCAAGCGGCTCTGATGCAGGCGAAACCGCCGTTTGCGATCACGCACAAACCCGGTCACATGTTCCTGACCGACCTCAAGGACACGGACCTCGAAGGCGTATGAACATCACTTCTTGAAGACGATGATGGCTCCGATCACGAGGATGATCGCGGACCAGTATTGCACCGGAATCCAGTACAGCGAATGCCCCTCAGTCGAGGTAACTGCGTTTCCCCAGGCGTCACGACCAACGACCTGCTTGCGGTTCAGAAGGACGCCAACCCCGAGGGTCGCGAGCGCCGTTCCGATCACCGGAAGCAGGAGCAACCAGCGGTCGTTTGGCATGGCTTCGCGAATAGCCGCCGCGACAACCGCGCCAACGATGATGAGCGGAATGACGAGGATTCCGAGACCGTTCCAAATGAGGATCAGGGGCGATCTCCTTGCGTGGTCAGGAAGAGCGAGGGGAAATGCAACAAACCCCGCACAGTTTTACCCGTGCGGGGTTTGAGTGTAAAGAGCCGGCAATACCTACTCTCGCGCTGGACGCACTACCATCGGCCCAAAGCGTTTCACGGCCGTGTTCGGAATGGGAACGGGTGTTTCCGCTAAGGTATAGTCACCGGCAATCTGCCTGAAAACGCAATCAATGCGAACGTGATCAGTAACAACAAGGTTGAGCAAGTTAGTCGCACGTGACGTATTGTTGACACGAGCGAGAAAGGGAACAATGCGGCCAAACGTTCGGCTGTTAGTACCGGTTAGCTGAGTGTATTACTACACTTACACGTCCGGCCTATCGACCTCGTAGTCTACGAGGAGCCTTCGCTTGCGCGGGATACCTGATCTTGGGGGAAGTTTCACGCTTATATGCCTTCAGCGTTTATCCCATCCACACGTGACTACCCAGCACTGCGGCTAGCGCCACAACTGGAACATCAGAGGTGTGTCCCTCCCAGTCCTCTCGTACTAGGGAGAAAGCCCCGCAAGTATCCTCCGCCCACAGCAGATAGGGACCGACCTGTCTCACGAC